>NZ_CP029289.2:1656250-1987500 GCF_003201835.2 Acidianus brierleyi
TTAAAAGATATAATTAGAGTTAATAGCAAGGACATAAGGGAAATCGTAAACGCTATGATATTAAACAATGTAGACGCAGTAATAATTGATAATAAGATAATAACGGAAAAGGATGTAGTACTTTCTGTAAATTGGGGGAATGATAAAATTTCTAAAATATCAAAAGACGCTATTACAATAGAGAGTTATAGTAGTATGGTTACAGCTATAGAAATTATGTTAAAACATAATATTAGACATCTTCCAGTACTAGAAAAAGAACCTAGAGGTATGTTATCTGCTAGAGATATAGTTTATTATTATTGTGATAATCTTACGTTAGATTCTCCAGTTTCTCAATTGATGACTCCTAATCTAGTGAATGCTGATAATAATC
The DNA here is from genome assembly GCF_003201835.2 of Acidianus brierleyi. NCBI lineage: Archaea > Thermoproteati > Thermoproteota > Thermoprotei > Sulfolobales > Sulfolobaceae > Acidianus > Acidianus brierleyi. Next base: position 1,656,627 of record NZ_CP029289.2, read on the forward strand.
TTACTCTAAGAGATGGAGTAAATCTCATGAAAAAATATGGTATAGGAAGTCTCTTCATAAGGCCCAAAAAAATAGTTACTTTTAAGGATTTTATAGTATATATATTTAATGAAAACCAATAATGGCAAGTTGGAAATTCTTGAGTGTCCTATTGATAGGACGCCATTAAATGAGAATCTAATATGCGAAAAAGGACATAAGTTCTATATGATTGATGGAATATATGACTTTATAGGAAAAGATATTGAAACAGACAAAATATTAGAGACTGTTGCTCCTTTGTATGAGAGTGTTTGGGCGCCATTAGGATTTCTATTAACTGCAGGTAATACATATTCATCAATACTTCGTGATTCAAGTAATTTTATTCAAGGAGATACTCTACTTGATATAGGAACAGGGACAGGCAAGATATTTGATTTTGCTAAATGTAATACATGTATAGGCTTGGATACCTCAATAAAATTTTTAAAAATACTAAAACATAAGAGAAATAATGTAATAGCTATAAGAGGAGACGCACGTTCTTTACCAATAAAATCTGAAAGTATAGACGGAGTGTCTTCAATGTTCGTTTTACATATGTTGGAGAATCCAGCTTTAGGTATAAAGGAAATTTCAAGAGTTTTGAAAAATGAAGGAAAGTGTTCTATTGGAGTCTTAGTGAGAGGAAATACTATTTCTTCAATTCTAAGTAAATGGTGGAAAATAGATCTAAAGTACCAAGACTATTATATTTCAAATTTGAAAGATAGTGGACTTAACATTATTGAATATAAAACCTTAGGACCCTGGAGAATATTTAAATGTAAAAAATTAGGGCATTTTTAATAATGATATTGCAAATAATACATAGCTAACTCCTTCTCCTATTTCTGCTAATTTATCTAATGTTGTAGTTAGTGAGAGTGAATATGCTGCGATATATACTCCTATTACTATTCCGAAGATAAATATTCCTTGAATTATGTATGGTGTCATGTCTCCTTGTCCCATTAGCATATAATAGAATTTCTTGTTTCCACTTATACCATATATTAATCTCTCTAAGCCTAATATGAGCCCAATTGGATAAAAGAAGTAAGGATCAAAATTCATTACCATACCAAATAAATCGCTTATGCTAAAATGAATAGTATATAAAAGATATATTGAACTACTAAACATCAATAATCCTATTAAAGTACTTCCTCCTCTATTTGCTAATAAGCTATCGATGTTGGCCATTCCCAAACACCTACTAATTTTTCACCCATTTCTATATCTGCAAGCTCACCTAAAACTATTCCGCCCAAGAATCCCAATAACATACCAGGTATTCCACCTAATTTAAGTCCTAATCCTGCTCCTAATATACTTCCTACACCTTTCCCAAGATACTTATCATCTACTGAATATATTGTAACGAAATCCTTACCTCCTTTCTTTCCTTCTCTAACTAATAAAAAAGCTAAATCTGTAATGGCTTCTTTTAATTCATTCAGATCATTAGATTTATATAATGCTGTGTAGACTTCCTTTCCATTAATTTTTTTAAAGTATATTGGGATAAATCCAGCTTTTTTTAGCGTTAATGCAGAATTCTGTTGCGAGATGCTATCAATCTTAAAGATAACTTTATACATAATATAAAGTTTCATAATTATAGGTTTAATATTTTTGCTAGTTCGAATTATGAACCTAAATCTTTTTACATTCTACATTAACTAATTGTTTGGAGAACTAGACATGGAAGAAGATAGAAAGAAATTCTATGCAATTGCAAGAGTAGAAAATTTGGAACTACCAGATTATATATCCAAAACAAGTTTGCATGCTCATGTCTCATCTGCAGTAGATGAGGCTATGGATAACGTAAAAGTTTATCTTAAAAATAAAGGTATTAATGGCAAATTTAATACACATATTGACGTGTTTGCTAGAGAAGAATCAGTAACCAGATTAATTGAATCTATTAAAGCTAAGATTAAAGCATAATATAATATGGCAGAACTTTCTGAACCACTTGAAAATTATTTAAAAGAAATTTACGAGCTTGAAAGCGTTAAAGGTTACGCAAAGGTTACAGATCTTATTGTAGCTTTTCAAGTTTCTCCTGGTACAATAAGTAAAGCTATAAGTAAATTAGAGTCTCTAGGTCTAATTTTAAGAAATAATAAAGGCATAAAATTGACAGATGACGGAAGGAAGGTAGCTGAGAGACTAGTAAAATCTCATAGAATTTCAGAAAGGCTTCTTACTGATATAATCGGTCTAGATTGGATAAGAGCACATGAGATTGCACATAGATTAGAACATATATGGCCAGATGATGTATTGGATAAGATAGATGAGGTTTTAGGGTATCCTAAAACTTGTCCTCATGGCCATCCTATTCCAGGCAGAGGAGAAGTAAAGGGAGTACAGTTAGATCAAGTAAAGTCAGGGAAATATATTGTTGTCATGATAATAAAAGAAGAAGAATGGATATTAAGAGAAGTTGAAGAATTGGGTCTTAAGCCTGGAAATATAATTTCTATAAATAGAGAAAATGATAAGATTTTTTTAGATTCTAGTGGTAAAATGATTGAAATCCCTAAAACAATAGCAGAACAGGTCTTAGTAAATGTCAGAGCTTAATGATTTAATGAAAAAAATTTTGATGCATATATACAAGTTTGGTCCGGATAATCCATGGTATATGGCTAGAAGATTGATGGGCGAAAGTGGTTGGGCACCTAAATATAGTGAGGATGAAATAGATAATACTTGTAGAGAATTGGAAAAGATGGGATATCTAATCAGATTTCAGGGCGCTTTAAAAAGATCTGTAACCTCATCAGTTAAGCCATGGCTAAAAGTTAAGGCTAGAGAACTAGATCACAAACCTAAGGGGATTTATTACGATCTATCTAAGGAAGGTAGGAGAATAGCATCTCAATTATATAAGGAGTATAAGAAAAATGAATCTGATAAAAATATTAAGAGAAAATAAGCAGTTCAGATATTATTGGTTATCTACATCTTTTATGCATATTTCTGGATTAATGTATAATATAGCAATAGCTTATTTGCTCTTATCTAGTTCTTTGCCATTATATGTGGAAATTATAGGAATTTCAATGATATTATCCTCAATAATGCCTTTTCCATCTGGATTTTTAGCTGATAAAGTAGATAGGAAAAAATTTCTTATTTTAACTAGAATTAGCCAAGCAATTCTAATATTTGTTTCCTCTTTTAGCATTTACACAGCAGTTATCTCGTTTCTTTTATTAACTACTATAGTTTCTATATCTTCTCCTTTTTCTGCAGGTCTAATTCAATCTATATTAAGAAAGAATGAAGTTATAGGTGCTACGTCTATAAATTCCTTGACTATATCGTTATTTGCTCTAACAGGAGGAATTCTGAGTTTACTATTTCCGATTTTGGGCAAAATAGCCTTCCTATTTTTAGTCTCTATTCTTAGATTTTCTTCTGCTTTTCTTATTAGTAGAATAAATATCTCTAATATACATATTCCTCATAAATATAGCTTAAAAATAAATTTCTATAAGATGCCTATTTTATTTTCGGCAATATCTTTTGCTTTTGTTGGGCTTATTCCTATTATACTAAATAGTTATGTATTTAATATTTTCAAGACTGAAGAATCTATAGCGTTAATATCTACCTTTACTACAGTTGGTAATAGTATTGGTGCATTTGTATCCTCACAAGTTATTAAAAACGAAAGAATTCTAACTTGGATAATAGTGGGAATATTAGGTTTGAGTTTTTCTATAATAGCTATTAGTTTTATAGATACGATTTTTATCTATATCTTGATACTTTTTAGAGGATTATTTACTTCTTTCCAAAACATAAGCTGGAGATCGTGGCTTAGAATAAATATACCAAACGAGATTATGGGTAGAATCTGGGGTACCATATCTACAATTTCCTCAATATTATCTGGTATAATATCTGTTTCATATTCATTTATAGCTGAAAGTATAGAACCAAAATATGTCCTTCTTTCACTTGGATTTTTAATTTTAATATTTAGCATTTATATGATAGGTCTTGGACGAAATAGTAAGCAAAATATTGGATTATTCAGATCCATATCTAGTACTCCAGAAAAAAGTAAAACTGAGCAAAAATGAGGTCATATATAATAATTTTAAGGCCTCATTTAAGAAACCGTTAGTAGTCGCAGTAGGAAAAGCAGCCTATAAAATGGCTAAGTTCTTTCTGGAAAGAATAGATCCAGTTAGAAGCTTAACGATATTACCTAAAGGATCTAACGTTAAATTAAATTCTGAAATAATAGAATCTTCACATCCTCAAGTAACTTTATCCAGCTTAGAAGCAGCAAGAAGAGTAAAAGAAATCTTACAAGAAGAGGATTATGATATATTTTTCTTTTTACTATCTGGTGGTGCATCAGCTTTAATGGAGGATCCTCTCATCCCTATCGAGGAATATTCTCAGCTTAATAATGACATAGTTAAATCAGGCTTATCAATAAATGAAATAAATACAATACGTAAACATTTATCTTCAATAAAAGGAGGTAATCTTGCTCTTTATTCTAAGGCTCCAATAGTTAGTTTCATAGTAAGTGATGTACCTGGAAATGATTTAAGTAGCATAGGAAGCGGACCAACAGCTCCAGATTTTACTACAATAGAAGACGCAAAAGAATCACTCATAAAAGTAGGTCTAGATAAATATGTAAAATATCTTAAAGAGACTCCTAAAGATCTAAAGAATGTTAACAATTTTATAATTTTGGATAATATGGATGTTCTATTAAATTTATCAAAAGATACTAAAAATCCTTTCATATTAACTTCAGAAATTAGAGGAGAAGCAAGAAGTGTAGGTGAACTTATAGCATCAGTATATAATTCTTCATCTTTATATTCTATTCCCTTTTCTAAGAATTACACATTCATAATAGGTGGCGAGCCAGATGTTACAATAAGAGAAAGCGAGAGATATGGAAAAGGAGGAAGAAATAGCGAAGTTGCGTTATCTTTACTAAAATGGATAAGAAAAGGCAAATTCAAATTTTATGCAATAGCAACAGATGGGATAGACGGTAATAGTGAATATGCAGGATGTATTATTGACGATTCACTAACAATTAATTATAAAGATATAGATGAAGCACTTAGAACTCATTCTAGCTATGAATTATTAGAGAAATATGGAGTAGTAGTAAAAACAGGGCTAACATATACTAATGTGAATAATGTTTATTTACTGATAGTACCTTGATTTCTTATTTTTTTCTGTAGCATTAGAATTGCTCTTGCTATAGCTTCTGGTCTCGTTGGACATCCTGGCAAATATATATCAACTGGTATTCCTACATCAGAAGCTAAAACTGTATTATACGAATTCCAGAATATTCCGCCCTCTAAACTACAAGCTCCCATAGCAATTACGAATTTAGGTTCTGGCATTTGCTCATAAACTATTTTTGCTGCCCTTGCCATCTTTCTAGTCATAGTACCTTCTATTACTAACAAATTTGCCTGTCTTGCTGACGAAAATGGTAACACCCCAAATCTTTCAGAATCAAATCTGGCTGCTGCAAATGCGCCGAACTCAGTTCCACAACAACTTGTAGTCAAATGGGGGGGCCATAAGGAGAAAGAAACTCCCCAATCTATAAGATTTTTAATAGGTTTTCTATTAACTAACCATTGTGCGGCCTTTTTAGCAGATTCCCTTACATCTCCAACTAGTATTGTTTCATCAGACATTAGATATCAAGTACACTATTATCTCAAGAGTTAATATATCTTGTTAATATACAGTTTTAATATTTCTATAATGCAATACGAAATGTATAATATTATAACATGATATATTATAAAAAATTTTTATCTCATCATTTATTTCAGAGATCACCTCATCAATCATCTTTCAGTCCAATTTCAGTGTAGAGCGCCCCTGTCACTAATGTCCACTATCCGTTGTTCATCACTAAAAATAAATTCTACATATTAGGTAAAAAGCGTATGATACTAAAAGTTGATCCATTAAACCCAGAAATAGATAAAATAAGAATAGCGGCAGATGTAATCAAGAAAGGGGGAATAGTAGCTTTTCCTACGGAAACAGTATATGGATTAGGAGGAGACGCTTATAATCCAGAGGCTGCAGCTAAGGTCTTTAAGGCAAAAAACAGGCCAATGGATAATCCATTAATAGTGCATATAGCAGATATAGAGCAATTATATGAGGTTGCGGAAGATATACCCGATAGGGTACTAGAAATAGCTCAGATAGTTTGGCCTGGGCCTTTAACTTTTATTTTAAAAAAGAGCAGTAAGGTACCTAAAGTGACTACGGGAGGATTAGATACGGTAGCTGTTAGAATGCCAGCTCATCCAGTAGCCCTTCAACTAATCAGGGAAAGTGGAGTACCTATAGGTGCACCTAGTGCAAACCTTGCAACTAGACCAAGTCCTACAAGAGCAGAAGATGTTTATGCAGATCTAGACGATAAGGTCGATGTGATCTTAGATGGAGGAGAAAGTTTCTTTGGAGTAGAATCGACAATTATAAACTTAACAGTAAGTCCTCCCGTACTATTAAGGCCCGGTCCATTTACTGTAGAAGAATTGAACAAATTATTTGGTGAAATAATAATACCCGATCAAATAAAAGGAAAAGGGGAATTTGGTGTAGCGTTAGCTCCAGGTATGAAGTATAAACATTACGCTCCTTCAAAGAAGATGTTATTAGTAGAGAACATGACTATATTTAAGGATGTTGTAAATAAGTTAAGAGAAAAGCATAAAGTTGCTGTTCTATGTTCTACTGAGAAAGCTGTTCTTTTTGATGAGCCTAAAATTATCTTAGGTAGCGAAAAGAATCTATATGAGATAGCAAGAAATTTATTCGTAGCATTTAGAGAACTTGATAAATTAGATGTCGAATTGGGAATTTTACAGTCTTTCCCAGAAAGCGGAATAGGATTAGCAATAATGAATAGATCTAGGAAAGCCTGCGGGTTTTCAATAATAAATTCTATGGAGGATATTAACAAGTATGCTAATTAAACTAAATAAAGTTACATCTACGCAGGATTTTGCTGAAGCAGTATATTCAATGCTGTATTCTGATTTCGTTGTAATTGCAGGTGAGCAAACTAAAGCTAGAGGTAGATATAGGAGAGAATGGTATTCTCCACAAGGTGGTCTATGGTTTACTTATTGTAAAAGGGGATTTCCAATAGAAGAGATACCAATAGCTACTCTTAAAGTAGCTTTAGCCATACGTTACGTTCTGGAGGAATATGTCGACGCAAAAATAAGATGGCCAAACGACATTGTAGTTAATGGTAAGAAAATCTCTGGAATACTTATAGAAGGAATATTACAAGGAAACGATTCTACAATGTTCATAGGTGCCGGTATTAATACTAATATTAAAAATTTTCCTAGTGAGCTAAATGCTACGTCAGTTCTAATCGAAAAAGGTAAAGAATTGGATAATGATGAACTCTTGAAAAATATAATAAATTCTATTGAAATATATTTAAATAAGGATGACGAATCTACAATAGAGGAAATAAATACATTTCTTTATATAAAAAACAAAAAAGTTAATTTATATGGAAATGATTGGAATAAAACATGTACTGCCATGTTTGTGGATAGACTTGGAAGATTAATAACTGACTGCGGTATATTTGAGGTCGAAGACGTTTTAAGGCTCGAAACGTCTTAAAGCTTCCCATACAGCTTCCAAGTAAGATGGATGTGGTGCAATGAATTCCCTAGCCTCTTCTAGGGTCGATCTCATTAGAACGGAAATCAATGATATTATTTCTTCTGCTCTTTCACTAAAAGCAACTGCGCCAACTATCTTATTATTTTCAAAGCATATTTTAACAAAACCTTCAGTTTCTTTTTCTGCAATAGCTCTCGCTACTTCGGCCATATTTATTTTTACGCATTTTCCATTGGTATTTCCAACATAGGCTATTTGTGGTTCTATATATAGCACTTTAGGCACTCCTATAGGACTATAGACCTTTTTATTACCTATAACATTTAATCCTGCTACTACTCCTTTATTTATGGCTTCGTGGGCAGTAAAACTTCCAGTTATGTCACCGGCAGCATATATATTTCCTACTCCTGTGTACATTCTTTCATCAACTCTGATCCATTTCTCGTGAGGTATTTCCTCAAATCCATCCAATAAGGGCTTTCTGCCAAATGTAAAAAGTATAAGATCAGCACTAAATTCCTCATCAGCAAATCTTACTTTATTCTCACTTATCGTTACATCATGTCCTAAATGTAATTTTATTCCAATTTTCTTAAAGTATTTAGTTACTTCTCTTCTAAGATCTGAATCAAGATATGGTAAAATTTCATTTTGTTTTTCAAAAATATGCACGTCTTTACCTAGCATTTTTATTAACCAACTATATTCTACTCCTCCTACTCCTCCGCCTATTACAGCGACTGAATTAAAATCTTTATTGAGATATGGTATATCATCTGAGGCTATGGTGAAATTAACCTTAGGTTTCTCTGTTCCAGTAGCAATTACTATTCCATCACTTTCTATACTTTCATTACCTACGTTTATCTTTCCCGATCTATAAGTAGCAGTGCCATGAATTACTTCTACTCCTTGACTTTCTAACATATATTCCGCTCCTTTAGAGAGCCTATCTATTGCTTCTTTAGCAAATTTTTGTGCTTCATCAAAAGAAAAATCTATTTTTCTGCCTAGTCTACTAAGTTCATAAGCCAATATACTAGGATGTAGCATCGCTTTTGATGGAATACAACCATAAAGTACACAAGTGCCTCCAAGTCTATCTTGTTTTTCAACTAATTTTACTTTAGCAGTTCTAGCAGCAGAAATAGCAGCGTAAAGACCTGCTGGTCCAGATCCTACTACTGTTATATTCATGATAAAATATATTACAAAGAATACATAAAAAACCTTTTATTTTACAACTATTACGGGTATTTTAGCTTCTTGAACTAATCTAGTAGATACGCTACCTAATAGCATCCTTTTAAAGGTCGATAAACCTCTACTTCCAGTTATTATAAGATCTGCGTTATTTTTTGAGACATAATCTAATATGGCATTCGCGGGATCTCCCTCTAATACCACACCCTCAGCGTTAACTCCTTTTTGGGAAGCTAATTTTTTTGCTTCTTCTATATCTGATTTTGCCTTATTATAGACTGATTCAATTACATCTGCAGGTATTGGGGCTACTCCTGCTCCAGAAAAAACTGTAGAATCAACTACTTCAACTATATCTAATTTAGAAGAATATTTAGATGCTAAATCTATGGCTATATCTAAAGCTCTTTTAGCATGACTTGAACCATCATACGCAATTACTATATGGCTAAACATGAATTTCTTTATAGGGAATTAATTATATAAATTTATTGAATGATTTTTACGTAAGATAAATTCCTTTAACCAAAATGTTACTTGTTAATACGTTATTGTATTGTTTATATTTATGATCTTCAGCCTCTATTCCTTTTAATAGATTAAGAATATTACCAGTTAAGATCATTTCTCTTATTCCCTTTTCCTCTTTGGAGAGCCACGCTACTGAAGCAACTACACTGAAGTCCCCAGTATCAAAATTGCTTGTATGCACTCCTTGAACTTGATCTACTACTACATAATTCTCATCAGCAGATAATTTTTCATTAAAGTCTATTTTTATGTTAGAAGGAGAAATTGAAGGAATTGTAGAATAACTTCTAGATGCTGATGACGTTTCTTGCTTTTTTGCCTTTAGCGACCAATACCAATTATTTAGGAACGTTTTTACTTTACCATCTATTATAACATTCGTTTTAGATTGTTGACCTTCACTATCAAAAGATCTACTATACAACGAATTTGGTATAGTAGGATCATCAATTATTTTTAAGCCGGATTTTATATCCATATTTTCTTTTAAAGGTGTCTTTCCACGATAATTGTTTTCTTCAGTTATTGCGTATGATAATAATGGCACTAAAAGTTCAGATATAGCCTTGGGCGTTAATATTACAGTATCAGTCCTTTTATCAAATTTTTGTCTATTTTTAGTAATATTAATTCTAAATTTTATATCTTCCTTAATTTCATCAATATTAAATGAAGGATCTCTAAATGATCTATACTCATAGATTTCCGGTGATACATTAGCCCCTTCCTTATTATTTGCGACTATACCTACTGTTACTCCGGATCTATTCTCGCTTATGTTGACCCCTTCAGTATTTACTATTCCTACTTCACTTTCATGGGCTTCAGTATATATACTAATTACATTCATAAGTGTTTTAAGTTCATTCAAATTCTCAAATAAACTTATACAAACATCTTTTTTATCGAATTCAGTAAATAGCTGTAATTTATTTACAGTAGAAATTTGAGGAATTTCGTTAGCATCATCTTTCTCCGATATTTTCCATGACTTTATAGCATTATCTAGTAATTCATCATTTAAATTGGTAGAAAAGGCAAATCCTACTTTTTTATCTTTAAAGATTCGTAATCCATATCCTTCTTCCTTGAGGTTTCTGGAATATATTTGTTTTTCTGAATTTATTGAGAATTCATTTCTCTTTATGTAGAAAATTTCTGCTGCAAACCCTAGTGATTTAGCTTTAGAAATTAAATTGTCAAGCAACGCCTCCCACCTTTATCTTGACTTTAATATATGGGCCTCCAGTTCCTACTGGAACACTTTGTCCTCCTTTACCGCAAAATCCAGGCCATACATCAAATTCCTTAGATACAGCAGATATTCTATTTAACGTTTCTAGTGTATATCCTGATATGCCAACATTTCGTAGAGGATACTTTATCTCCCCGTTTTCTATTTTATATCCTTCTTGTATTCCAAACTGGAATGTTCCATCTGGACTGGTTTGCCCACCTAACGGAGAAGAAAGCAAGTATCCGTCTTTTGTATCCTCTATCATTTCATTCAAGTTCCATTCACCAGAAAGCATGTAAGTGTTTCTCATTCTGATTATTACTGGACTTCTAAAATCTTCTGCTCTTGCGTTTCCAGAAGGTTTTTCTCCTAGATATGCGGAATAGTATCTATCTACTAAAAATTCTGATACCACTCCTTTATCTATTATCTTGACTTCTCTTCCTTCGACTCCCTCATCATCATACGGAGTTAAACCTATAGCCATATCAAAACTTAAATTAGGAGAGTCCACAACACTAACATAATCTGGAGCTATCTTCTTTCCTCTTAAAGGTTCTAAAATTCCATTTATTGCAATATCCGCCTCAGCTAAATGGCCTAAAGCCTCATGTGAGAACACTCCCACAACGTCTGGAGCTAAAATAGTATCAAATTCTCCAGCTTTAGTAGCAACGCCTTTGAGTTGATTGTTTATCCGTTTTTTTAACGTAGATATCATTTCATTTACGTCAAAGACCTCTAATGGATATCCTAAATAGGTTGATTTTCCATCGAATGCGGCAGCAACTATATCCCCTTCTCTTGCAACTGTACTTATATAAAGACCAGATAAAGCATATTGAAGTGTTATATCTCTATCCTCAGTACTATGATACTCCTTATAAAAATCGTTTTGATAGTACCTTATATTAACAGATTTAATTCTTTCATCTTTAAGTAGTTCGTTCTTTATTAATTTCAAGTCATTGGCTATCTCATCTGGAGATTTGACAATCATTTTTTTAGGTTTTATATGTACAATATCATGTTTAGGAGGTAGATAAACTATATTAACATTTGCGTTTCCATAAGAGCTTTTAATAGCATTCTCTAGCTCATTATCTTTTGATTTTACAAAACTTGAATATCCCCAATTTCCCTCATAAAGAGTTCTTAGAGAATATCCTTCATCTATACCATTAACAGATACGTATTGACGATCTTCTGTTACTACTATACTGATTTCTTTAGTCTTGTAATAACGTAAATCAGCAAACGATGCGCCCATGTCCTCAGCCTTTGCTATAAGATCATGCATTTTAAAAATATCACCTCTATATACTACTTATGAATGTAGAAAAGATTAGTGTATCATTACCCAAAGATCTCGTACAAGAACTTGAAAACTTTATGAAGAGCAATTTAGCAAGCGATAGATCAAAAATATTTCAAATAGCATTAAGAAATTATTTAGATGAAAATGAACAAGACACAAAAATTGTATATGGAATTATAAATGTAGTCTACGATGAAAGGATGGCTACAGAAGATTTTCTTACTTTACAACATGAAAATTTGGACAAAATAATATCGACTTTGCATATTCATATTAATGAAAGAGACTGTATGGAAGCAATAGCAGTAAGAGGGACTAAGAGTGATCTAGTAACCTTAAATTCTAGGCTTTCACAATTACGTGGAATTAAAAAATCTAGACTCTTAATATCTTATGAAGAAAGATGAATATCAGCGTAGATAATAGCTGCAAATTAATGGGAATTTTCATAGCATATACAGAAGTTTTAGGGATATCCAATGGTAAAAACAATTTAGAAAAGGAAATATTAGAGATTGAGAAAAAATATTCCTCACAGAACCCCGAAGAATTAAAAGACAATCCTATTGTTAGAGCCTATAGGGATTTTTACTGGAAGATAGGAGTAGATCCCACAAAGACTAGACCCAGTGGAGAAGCTCTACGTAGAAGAATAAATAGAAACGGAAAACTCCCTAGAGTTAATGATATAGTAGATTCAGGAAACATAGCTAGTGCAGACACATTGGTACCTATTGGAATATATGATATGTCAAAAATAAGAGGAGACCCATCTTTGATTATTTCGTCTGGTAATGAGATTTTTTATGGAATAGGCAAAAAGGACCCAGAAAAGGTAAACAAAGGCATACCTATTTTGATTGATGAAGAAGGTAAGGTAATGCATATATATCCTCATAGAGACTCCATATTAACCAGTGTAGATCTTAATACTAGAAATGTACTTATAGTAGGTGCAGGCGTACTTAATGTAGATAAGGAGTTAGTTATTCGAGCAGTAAATATTACATGTAACCTTTTATCTAAGTTAGGAGGTAAAATAGTTCACGAGGTAATAATAGCTTGAAACTAATGCTAGTTGGCTATGGTAATGTTGGAAAAGCATTTAGAAGTTTAATTCATGAAAGGAAAATAAATGTCGAAATAGGAGGTATTGTAACCAGTAAAGGAGCTATGTTTAAAGATTCAGAAAAATTTGAAGTAGAAAAGAAGATTATGGCAATAGACGCATTAGAAGAAATAAAACCAGATATCGTAGTAGATATGAGCGTAGCTAACTACAAAGATGGTGAGCCTTCATATTCTTTATATATATCTGCGTTAAGGCAAGGAATACATGTTATTACTACAAATAAGTCTCCATTAGCTCTCAGATTCAAGGAAATTATGGAGACTGCAAAAATGCACAATGCCAAAATAGGCTTTCAAGCTACTGTAATGAGTGGAACTCCTTCAATAAATCTATATAAAATTTTGCCTTGTATGAAAATAATAAAGATAAGAGGAATTTTGAATGGAACAACTAATTATATTTTAACTAGAATGTCTGAAGGTTCAAGCTATAACGAGGCTCTAAAAGAAGCTCAAGAAAAAGGTTATGCTGAGGCTAATCCAGAGTTAGATATTAACGGTTTTGATTCGGCTGCTAAACTAGCTATATTAACTAACGTTTATTTCCAAAAGAATATATCAATAAACGAAGTAAAATTTGAAGGAATAAAGAATATAAATCGTAATACAATAGATGATGCAAAAAAGACTAACTCTAAGATTAAGTTAATAGCATATGCAGACTCTAAAGAAAACTATGTATCACCTATTGCTATAGATCAGAAGGACGAGTTATTTAACGTTGATTATGTCAATAATGCATTGCAAATAGAATCAGATATAGAAAAAATTACTATTATTGGACCAGGTGCTGGTCCAATAAATGCTGCCTATGGTGCGCTTTCAGATCTTATTTTATTAATAAAAGGCGTATTATAAACAAGCTTTTATTTTTATACTCTAAAATTTACACTAGATTAAGATGGCCTTAAGTATACCAAGTAAATTGATATATTACACTAAATTAAGTAAACCTAGAATTATATGGTTATTGGATTTAGCCGCTTTAGGTGGGGCATTTCTTGCATCTAAAATAATCCTTGTAAATTTATTAGCAGTACTAATAGGAGGCACGCTGGCTTCTGGAGGTTCTATGATAATAAATGAAGGAATAGAAATCAATAAAGACAAAGTAATGAAAAGGACATCACATAGGCCTACTGTAATGGGGTATGTAAGTAAAAAAGAAGCTATTGTAGTCGGTACATTTCTCTTAATATTGGGGACTTTAATTGGATTAATTGCGAATCCATTATCTTCAATGTTTATACTTCTAGGCGGATTAATTTATGTCCTAGTATATACAATATGGTTAAAGCCTAGATCTCCTTTAAATATTGTAATTGGCGGATTTGCAGGAAGTGCTGCCGCATGGGCAGGTTTTGCTGCTATGACAGGAAAATTAGATTTAGCAGCCTTTTTATTAGGCTTTTTAATATTTATGTGGACTCCTGGACATTTCTGGTCATTAGCATTAAGGTTCAAAGAAGATTATGATAGGGCTGGAATACCAATGCTTCCAGTAATTATGCCAGAGAATTTCTCTGCTAGAATGATAGCAATTTCGAACGCATTAATGATACCTTTTGCAATTTCACTATATCTTTTTGTTGGTATTCCTTATTTGATAGTTTCAGTAGCAATGTCGATATTATTAATGTATTTTAGTATAAGATTATTGAAAAATCCTACAGGAGAAGAAGCCTGGACATCCTTCAAGGTTTCCGCGCCATATCTAGCGATTATTCTTCTATCAATTATAATAATAAGGCTTATTACTTTTATTTAAAAATTCAATATGATATAGAAACTTTCATATCGGCTACATTTTTATTCGTTAACTCTATTTCTATTATTATATCTCCGCATCTTCTTCTAAGTATCATTTTATTTTCTGATAAGGAAACCTTTAGATTAGAGCACGAATTTAAAGATTTTAATTTATAATAATAGTAAGGATTTTTCATTTTTTTCAAAGCTTTGTTAAATATTTTCTCAAAAATTACATTAGGATCCGTGTTTTCTTCTAGATCAATTGGTACTTCAAGCTTTATTTCAATATAATACTCATTAACATTGATCTGCATATTTTCGTATTTTCTAGAAATTAGATATGCAACTAAAAAGGGAGATATTGCAGCATATATTAGAACTAAATAGAGATAATTACGAAAATATATAAAAGAAAGAATCGAAGAACTTAAAATAAACAATGGGAAACCCATAAATAAATATACTAGAGAATCCTCAAAATCTCTAATTTTTCTCCCTAATAAATATCCAGTTATTGGTCCACCTACTAATGGAATTACTGAAGTCAAAGCTATTAGTATATTACTTCTTTCTAAGCTTTTCATAATAGAAATTACTACAAACTAGAATTAAAGCGTTATTTAAATATCTTTTCATAGAGATATTAGACATGGAAACTCTAGACGTTAAAAAAGAAAATGGAATAGGATGGATTTATTTAAATAGACCAGATAAATTAAACGCTATTAATTTAAAAATGATTAATGAAATCGACTCAATTCTAAAAGATTTTGAGACAGATAATGAAATAAGAGTTGTTATTTTTACAGGAAAAGGAAAAGCTTTTTGCGCTGGAGCTGACATTTCTCAGTTTAAGGAACTTAATACAATGACTGCATGGAATTTTGCTAGGAAAGGCCGTGAATTAATGGATTATATAGAAAGGTTTATGAAACCAACAATAGCAATGATAAATGGTTACGCTTTAGGAGGAGGCTTAGAGCTAGCTATGGCATGTGATTTCAGAATAGCGTCTGAAGACTCTATGCTAGGCCTGCCAGAAATTAATTTAGGTATATATCCAGGATTCGGAGGAACACAAAGATTAGTAAGATTAGTAGGAAAACCTAAAGCTATGGAAATAATGATGACTGGAGATAGAATAAGAGCCGATGAAGGAGAAAGAATAGGTCTCATAAACAAGGTTGTTACTAAGGAAAGCCTAGAGGAAGAAACACTAAAGTTTGCAGCTAAATTACTTGAGAAGTCTCCATTAATATTATCTATTTTAAAGAATATAATACTTTATGGTAATGATTCTCCTATAGTTGATGGACTAAATATGGAGAGTCTAGGTTGGGGATATGTATTCTCTACAGAGGATGAAAAAGAAGGAGTTGATGCGTTCTTAAATAAGAGAAAACCTAATTTTAAAGGAAAATAATTTTTTAGATAAACACTGGTTCGAATCTATCATCAAAGGCGTGCTTAGATAACTTTCCTATTATAGGTAGTTTGTATCCACAATATTCACAATGCATATCTTGAGTTAAATGCCATTCAAGGATAGAAAATCCATATCTTCTTATAACCATTCTACCACAATTTGGACAATATGTATTTTCGTAGGGATGTCCAGGTACATTTCCTATATAAGGAAACTTAAATCCCATTTCTTTAGCTATTTTATAATGGGCTTCTAAAGTAGACACTGGAGTATCAGGCAAATAACTTAGTTTATAGTCTGGATGAAATCTTAAAAAATGAATTGGAACATCTGGTCCAAGAATATCGTAAATTTTCCTTAATAATGCTTTAGCAGCTTCAAGACTATCTCCTATCTGTGGTATAATTAAGTCAGTTATTTCTACATGAATGCCTTTTTTATTTAGCTCCTTTATAGTTTCTATTATAGGTTCTGGTCCATTAGCTCCAGTATACCTTTTCATAAATTTTTCTTCTCCATTGCCTTTGAAATCTACTGTAGCTGCATCTAGAAATTCTTTGACATACTCAACAAGCTCTGGAGTCCAATAGCCATTAGTAACCATAGTATTAAACAATCCTTTCTTTCTCGCTATTACTCCTACGTCATGAGCGAACTCCGCAAATATTGCTGGTTCATTATAAGTATATGTTATTCCTTCACTTTCATAGCTTAATGCCATTTCTACTATTTCTTCTGGTGAGAGTTCTGTACCTTCTGCTCGTCTTCTTTGACTTATATCATAGTTTTGACAATACATGCACATCCAATTACAACCAAATGTCGAAAATGAAAATACTCTAGAACCAGGATAAAAATGAACAAGAGGCTTCTTCTCTATCGGATCAACGTGCGCAGCAGCTACTTTACCATAAACGTCTAAATATAATTTACCGTTCCTAACGGACCTAACTCCGCAAAAACCTATTTGTCCTTCACCGATTAAACATCTTCTTGCACAAGCTAAGCATCTTATCTTATTCTGTTCTTTCTTATACAATACAGCTTCCTTACTCATTATATATAATCTTGTTTTCTGAAAATAAAAGCATGCCTAAGAGGTATATTCTCTTTTATCCGTTAATAGATGTTAAAGATCTAAATGGAGTAAATGTTATTGACATAAGAAAATGCAAATTTACAGAAATAGACATTATTGATTCTCCAGATAAAGTCATAAAACTATTGGGGATTCCTTTATTTATTGTAGATACAGATAATATTCAGGGAGACTTTAAAAAACTTTTTTATGAATGTCGTTTTTGGGAGGCTCATGAAGTACTAGAGCGAGAATGGAAGAAATCTTCTGGAGAATTAAAGAAATATCTACAAGCACTAATTCTAATTTGTGCCGCAATGATAAAATTTTTAAAAAATCAGATTGATATATCAGATAAATTATTACAAAACGCGTTATCGCTTATATCCGAACTTCCTAAGGATCTCTTTCCTTTCTTTTATGTCGATATCGGACTCTACTCCTAATGGAGTATATCCGTCTATCACGCCTATAATTCCTCTTCCTTGATCAGTTTCTGCTACTAATACTTGTAAAGGATTTGAAGTAGCGGCAAATAATCTTACAATTTCGTCTACACTTTTTAATCTATTTAAAATATTTATAGGATATCCATTCTTTATATACAAGATAAACGTATGTCCTGCAGCTATTTTTTTACAATTTTCTATTGCAACATTTATAAGTTCAGTATCGTTTCCATCCCATCTTATCAATCTTTTTCCACTAGCTTCAGAAAAAGCGAATCCAAATTTTAAACTAGGTGAAGACGATGCTAGAGTTTCATATAAGTCTTCTACAGTTTTTATAAAGTGTGACTGGCCTAAAATTACATTAGTACCTTCAGGTATCTCAACCCTTATGACATCTATTTTAACACTCATATAACGAATTAAAAAATTAGAAAATTAAATGTTTTTAGGAGCGTAAATATGCATAGCTTATAGATATCATTTTATCGTTATCCATGCTGACGTGAAGTGTATAATGATTTAGCTGCGTAACTTCCACACTATAATTACCGGGAGGTAAGTAGAATTCTGCAATTCCTTGAGAATTTGTAAAATTTTGATAAAAACTATTTTGGTTCTTTACCCAAACAGTCGCATCTTGTAATGGCGATTTTCCTCCAAATGGTCCATAGTTCATTATAACTTGAACCTTAAGGATATATTTTCCATCAACTTCTTGTGTTGAAAAAGTAGAAATGCTGTAAGATGTCTTGTAACTTGAAGCTAAGTATACTCCAGCGAAAGTTAAGATTAGTATGATTACTCCTAAAGCCAAAAGCACTGTTTTATTCATGGTCGATATCCAGTATAAAAACACTAATATTTAAATCGAATCAATATATGTAAGAGTGTTAGAGAAGATAATTGATGGATTAAAATATTCTATAAAATATGACAAATCTATATTAAGGAGATATTTGATTTTGGGTGCGTTCGACGGTATTCTATTAGCTACTGGAGTTCTTATTTCCGCTGCTGCTAGCAAATTAAGCATACAAGACACTAATCTAGCAGTTTTAAGTGGTATTATTGCAATTGCAATATCTTCTATGTGGAATTCTCTAGTAGTAGAAGCTAAGGAAAGAAAATTGGAATATGAACAGTTGGAAAGACAGATGATGAAACGACTTAAGGGAACTATTTATGACTATGGTATGAAATCAACCATAATTCTCTCTGTAATTTCTCATGGTTTTTCTCCATTTTTAGGTGTATTTGCTGTAATTGTTTACGATTATACCAGGGATATATTTTATGGAATTTTAATATCACTAATTATACTTTTTATTCTAGGTTTATCTTATGAAGGAGACTTAAAGGAAAAGCTTCAGTCTGGAGCAATAATTATAATTGCCGGAATAATAACTGTATTAATAACAATGCTAATTAATCATTAAATTTAAGTATTTTAATATTATAACCACCAGCCGGTAGAGCTCCAGCAACCATATCTATCTAACATTTCTTGGCAAGCCTTTCTATCTCCCTTTACGCAAGATTCGCAAAGATGTCCATAATCTTTTACAGTCTCTGAATCGCATATAACCTTTCCGCATATCATTACACAAATTTGATCACCAGATTTAATATAACATTGCATATACACTATCGCCACCTTTTTAAACTGCTTAAACAATATAAACTTATGGAAACATTAGAAAGAAAAGATAGGCAAAAAGAATTAACTGAAAACATTATACATCTTGTAAATGATATAGAAAACAATGATCTGAAAGTTGTAACTTTCATGGAATACACATCTCCTCCAGATAAAGTAAAACCTAAAGTTGTAAAGTTTTCAAAGATATTAAAATTACTTAAAGCGATAGCAGAGTTAGGTAAAGTAGAAGAGGGAGTAGCCAAAATAATGTTGTATTCACCTTCTACTGGAAGATCTAGGGGTCTGACACCTACTATGATGGCTGGTTTTCAGTTAATTGAAAAAGGGAAAGTTACTAAACCTCATTCACATAACATGGCTTCTATATATCTAGTTGTCAAAGGAAAAGGATATTCTATAGTAGATAATGAAAAACTATTTTGGGAAGAAGGAGATGTTTTTGTAGTACCAGCTAATGCTATTCATAGCCATGTTAATACTGGAGAAAATGACGTTATACTGTTTGACGTTACAGATTCAGGATTACTAGAGAACTTAGGAATTTTAGAATTTAAAGAAAAATAATAAATATCTAATCTTTTCCCCAGACTATTCTATATATTTTAAATAGCTTTTCGTCACGCCACTTAGAAAGTTCTTGAAAGCTTTTTCCCTTTATTGATTCATATTCCTTCATTTGCTGAACCGCTTTTACTACACCAGTATAAGGAAACTTATCGTACTTTGCCAAAGTGCTCATCCATTCATTTGCTCCGTATCCAAAACCTCTGTTAAAGAAGTACTCTAATCCTCCTTCACCTCCGCCAAGATGATATGTTAAAAACGGCCCCATAAATGCCCAGCGTAAACCTATAGCTGCCGTCATAACTTTATCTATATCTTCTACCGTTGCAATTCCTTCATCAACTAGATATACTGCTTCTCTAAATAATGCAAATGCCAGTCTATTACCTAAGAATCCTGGAACTTCTTTCTTTAAAGTTACCACTACCCTATCTAAAGATTCCATAAATTGTTTTGTAGCATTTATTGTTTCTTGAGATGTTTTTTCTCCCGGTACTATCTCTACTAAGGGAAGTAAATGAGGAGGATTCCATGGATGTGCTATGATGCTTCTTTCTGGAGAGTTTTTCATAGCTTTTTGTATTTCAGTTAACAAAAGGCCTGATGTTGAGCTTGCAAGAATTACGTTTTTATCTAATATTTCATCTAAATAACCGAAAATGTTTTTCTTAACATTATAATCCTCAATCACCGCCTCTAGAACAAACTCGGCGTTTTTAATAGCATCGTCCATATTTGTTGTTGTTTTTATATTTTTAAGATATTCAGAAGAATCTTTATTTACTAAATTTAATGATTTCATTACATCAAGATAACTCTTTATCTTGTTTAGACCTTTTTCTAAGGTTTCTTTCTTATCAGTGTACAGAGATACCTCATATCCCTTAGTAGAAAGTAGGGTAGCCCATCCTGATCCTATAAGACCTGCTCCTATTACCGCAACGTGTTTTATCATAGTCACTTTTATTGTATAAGTAATATAAGTATGTTTCTATCGATTGATTTTTTATTCACTTGTCCTTATCTAAACACCATATGCCTATAGAAGAAATAATAGATTACATAAACTCAATAGAATCAAAATTAACTGAAAGATCTGATAATAGAGAAAAATTACTTTTGATGTCAAGAGAGTTAATAAGATTATGTGGAGAAACAATTTCCTTATCTCATAGACATAAAAAAGAGGAAGCAATTAAAAAATACGAGGAAGCAATTAAAAAGGCCAAAGACATAGAAAATATAGTATCTAACTATCCTGAATTACTGTACGGAGACGTAGGAACATCTTTTCAAGAACTAGCAGAAGCGTCTATTATATTATCTTTCTATTTCGATGTTAAATTAAATCTACCAGAAGATTTAGGAATACCTGATACGTATTACATTACAGGAATAGCAGACTCCATAGGAGAAATGAGGAGAAGTGTATTAGAACTATTAAGGAAGGATGGAAATATAACCGAAGCAGATAAGATTCTAGGCTATATGGATAATCTTTATGAAACTCTTTGGAAGTTAGAATATCCAAAGTCTTTAGTACCAGGCCTTCGACAAAAAATAGATCAGTTAAGAAGAATAATAGAAGAAACTAGGCATGATGTATTTTTGGCCAGTTTAAAAATTTGATTTCAAGTAATCAATTAATTTTTGTGGTACATTAATACCAGTGGCTAACATGAATCCCTTAAATTCTGGCACATCATTAAGCTCATTTATTATATAGCCCTTTTTAGGATGTTCTAGAATATCGATTGAAATGAATTCACCTTTTACTATTGCAGAAGCTTTTAGTGCTACCTCCTTAAGCTTATTATCAATTTCAATTTTTGTTGGTGTTCCACCGAGAGCTACGTTTGCTCTCCATTCGTTTGGGGGAATATTCCTAGCATAACATCCCAATAATTCCTTTCCCATAACTATACATCTTATATCTCTATCCTTCTCTTTAACATATTCTTGGACTATATGAACTTTTAATGCAGAATTAGCTAGCATTTCTCTATGTTCTATTATAGTTTTTCCTTCAAAAAGATCTCTAATTAATGAAACCATTCTTCCCCAGCTTCCTATTGGTGGTTTATCTATCAATGGATATCCTATTTGCTCGTAGGCTTTTAAGGTAGCATCAGGAGACATTGCAATGATGGAATCTGGTATTGGTATTCCTTCTTTAAATAATTTTGAATAAGTTAAAATCTTATCTCCAGCAACATTAATAACTTCAGTAGAATTAATAGTATGTACATTTGCGCCTTCAAACACTGCAGCTGCGTATAACGATCTATACATACTAACTGATCTTATTAATGCAACGTCGTATCTACCAAGTGCTTTATTAAACGGTAATGGTTCTTGGCCTACATTTATTACATCATATGCTATTCCTGATTCATTTAGGCTCTTTACTATTAGTTTTTCTTCTTGTCTAACTATATCAACAACTAAAGCTACTCTAATTATGCTTCACCCCTATATTTTTTTAATTCAAAAAACGTAATGGATTTACAAGAAAACGATTTTGATAATTCGTAACCTAATCTACCATTAAGAACTAAAGGAATATTATAGTCAACTGCGGTCCTTCTTACTTCATAGTCAATATTCTTCAAATATCCATTTGTAATAACTATATCTATCTTACCTTGAGTTAACATATTTAAGGCATCCTTATTTCTTATATCTGGGAAATCTGCTAGTTTCTGTTCTGATAGCGTATATACATTCATACCAAATTTAGATAGATTTTCTGCAGATTTCTTTAAATATTCATTATTGCCTTTTCCATAAACTAGGGCAGATTTACCTTTTTCTGGAATTCTATTGGGCATTGCGGATAGCCAGCTCTTTAATAAAGCATCATTAAAATTGACCCCAAAAGATGCCGCTTCTCCAGTACTTCTCATTTCGGGCCCTAAAAATGGATAAGCACCTTTTATTTGAGCCCACGAAAATTGAGGAGATTTCACTGCCCAATACTTGGAAGGAGGCTCATAGAACTCATCTAAAGCTAGACCTCTAACTATTCCATCTACTGCTTTCTCAATTAAATTAAATCCTTTTGCTTTACTTGTAAATGGCATAGA
This sequence comes from Acidianus brierleyi, assembly GCF_003201835.2. Classification (NCBI taxonomy): domain Archaea; kingdom Thermoproteati; phylum Thermoproteota; class Thermoprotei; order Sulfolobales; family Sulfolobaceae; genus Acidianus; species Acidianus brierleyi. The sequence continues at coordinate 1,679,787 of NZ_CP029289.2, forward strand.
TCTGCTTGCTCGCAAATTAAGTTCTATTATATATGGTACATTATCTTTTATGACGAATTGTAAGTTAAATGGACCCTTAATTTCTATTTCTCTTGCTAATCTTAATGCAGCTTCTTTCATAAACTTTGCAGTATTTTCATCTAACTGCCTATATGGTATAGACATAGTAGCGTCTCCGCTATGAGTACCTGCTTCTTCAACATGTTCAAGAATAGTACCTATAACACCTTTTCCATCACTAGCGGCATCTATTTCGGCTTCTATCGCATCTTCCATGAATTTAGAAACAACTACTGGATATTTTGTAGAAATCTTAGCTCTCTTTATAAATTCATAAAGCTCTTCATCATTATATGCTATTCTCATTGACGATCCACTAAGAACGTAACTTGGCCTAACTAGAACTGGATATCCTACACTATCTACAAATTTTTTAACATCATCAAAAGATCTTGCTGATATCCATGCAGGTTGTTTTAAATTCAGCTTATCCAATAATGTAGAAAATTTTTCTCTATCTTCTGCTATATCTACACTTTTTCCGGAAGTTCCGAAAAGATTTATTCCGTTATCTTCCAAGGCTTTTGCTATTGAGTTACCAAGCTGCCCAGCCGCAAAAGTAGCTACGTATCTAAACTTTTCCTTTTGAACTAAATCTATTATTCTCTCCACGGATATTTCGTCAAAATAAAGTTTCTTTGCAATATCCCAGTCCGTAGAAACAGTTTCTGGATTATAGTTAAGTATAGCAACATCATCAAAATATTTTGAAACTGCATCAAGTAAAGATACTACACCCCAGTCAAATTCTACAGATACGCCAATTCTAAAACCTCCTGCTCCCAATATTAACAATTTATTAGCAGAAGGAGAAAACTCTATATCGTCTTCCTGTCCATTATAAGTTAGATATAAATAATTAGTTACAGCAGGCCATTCTCCAGCTAACGTATCTATTTGCTTAATATATGGCAATAAGTTAGCTTCTAATCTTTTTTTAGTTATATCATTAGTCTTTGTTGAGATAGCAGAAGCTATCTGCTCATCGCTAAAACCTAGCTTTTTAGCTTCCAATAATATATCATTGGAAATTATCTTAGAAGTCTTTAAGCCCTCGTAAAAATCTACTATTCTCTTTATTTTTAATAAGAAAAATTTATCAATACCAGTAGAATTATATATTTCGTCTATTGAAGCACCTTGGGTAAACGCCTTGGCAACATATAAAAACCAATAAGGATATTTCTTATCAAGCTTACCAAATATCTCTTCCTTAGTTATAAAACTGTTATATATCTTACCTCCAACTACGCCAGGCTCACCAATATCGAGCATTCTAACGGCTTTTTGCAATGCTTCCTCAAACGATCTTCCTATACTCATTACTTCGCCAATACTTTTCATTTCTGTTGCAAGACTTTCTTCAGCATTTTCAAATTTCTGTAAATCCCATCTTGGAATTTTAATTACTACATAATCAAGACTAGGTTCAAAACAAGCACATGTAGATCCGGAAACTTTGTTTATTATTTCTTCAAGTGTGTAACCTAAGGCTAATTTAGCAGAAACATACGCTAATGGATACCCAGTAGCCTTACTAGCAAGCGCACTTGATCTTGACATTCTAGGATTAGTCTCTATAACGAACCTTGAGTAGCTATTAGGATCTAACGCAAACTGTACATTGCATTCTCCTACCAGGTCTATAGACTTAGCAACTTCTATAGATTCGGTTCTCATATTTTGATATTCATAATTATCCAAAGTTTGACAAGGTGCAATTACAGTAGATTCTCCAGTATGAGTGCCCATTGGATCTAGGTTTTCAATACATGCTATTACAGCAGAATCTCCTTTTTTATCTCTCATAACCTCATATTCAAGTTCTTTCCAATGGTAAAGATATTTTTCAATCAGAACTTCATGAATGTAACTCTGTGATAATGCTCTGCCTATATCTTTTTTAAGCATATCCTCATTCCATGCGACAATGGAACCTCTACCACCAAGATTAAAGCTAACTCGTACCATCACTGGATAGCCTATCTCTTTAGCTTTCTTTAGGGCTTCTTCTTCACTTTGAGCAGAAAGTGAAGGGGGAACTGGAAGACCTACGTCTATCATAGTTTCCCTGAACTTCTCTCTGCTTAATGCTTTCTCTATGCCTTCTATTGGTGTTCCGAGGACTTTTATTCCATATTTTTTTAATACACCATGATTATGTAGATCCACTCCAACATTTAATGCAGTCTGACCTCCAAAACCTATCATTATACCATCTGGTCTTTCCTCTTCAATTACCTTTTCAACAGACCACCATGTTACTGGGACCATATATATTTTATCAGCAAACTTATAGCTAGTTTGTACTGTAGCCACATTTGAATTAACTAAGATAGTTTGTATTCCTTCTTCTCTTACTGCTTTAAGAGCTTGACTTCCGCTGTAATCAAATTCTGCAGCTTCTGCTACTTTTATTGGACCAGACCCAATTATGAGGATTTTTTCCATTTTATATCACCATCTTTTTAAATTTATCAAAAACCCAAGTTACGTCATTTGGTCCGGGCTTTGCTTCTGGATGAAACTGAGTTGTTATAATTGGTAATTTTTCGTGAATTAAACCTTCTATTATCCCATCGTCTGGATTATAGAACCAGACTTTAGAAGAAGGTGGAATATCATTTTTAAAAACTCCATATCCATGATTATGCGTAGTAATATAGCATTTTCCATCCGTTGTATCAATTACGGGTTTATTTATTGCTCTATGTCCATATTTCATTTTCTTTACTCCACCGCCTAATGCTAATGTAGCTACCTGGTGACCTAGACATACACCCAATATGGGAACTCTGTATTCTGTAAGATCTTTAAACGTTTTTACTACGTCTCTTATTAAATTTGGATTTCCTGGTCCATTTCCAAAGACTACTCCTTTAGGCATATAATCCATTATGTTTTCTGCAGAGAAATTACAGGGAACTCTAACTATCGTAAAACCTCTTTTATATAATTCGTATAGTATTCCATGTTTTGTCCCACAGTCTACAACAACTATTATATTATTACCATTTGGATGAATTATTGGGGATTTAGGAGAAGTAAACTTAGTAAAATCTATTTCATCGTATCTTTTTTCGAGGAATTTCCGTGGTTCATCTAACTCATATCCACTAGCTAAAACACCCATCATTGCACCTTTAGATCTTACTCTTTTTACAATCATTCTAGTGTCTACTTCGGAGATCCCTGGTATTCCTTCCTCTTTTAACCAATCATGTAATGACTTAGAAGAATTCCATTTTTTAGGCTCAGTCTCTTCTGCAACAATTAGCCCTTCTATCTGTATTCTTTCTGACTCAAAATTCTTTAATATTCCGTTCTCGATTTCTTTGTTAGGTATGCCATAATTTCCTACCAAAGGATGGGTTATTACAAGAATCTGTCCTTTATATGATGGATCGGTAAGACTTTCTGGATATCCGTTCATTGCTGTAGTAAAAACTACTTCTCCAGCTTTGACTGCTCTAGCTCCAAAGCCGCAACCCTCAAGTAAAGTTCCATCCTCTAAGTATAGATATGCTTTATAACCCCTCCTGCATAATGTCATCTTCTATCACCCGTAATTGGCCCATTTTACTTACTATTAATGATTTATATTCACTTAGAGATAGTTTATCTAAATCTAGTCTTTTTCCTATAAGTTTTAGATCTTCTTCTAGAATCTTAGGGTTTGGAGATCCGCTAACTGACTTAAGTTCTATTGACTCATTCAATGTAATTGTTGGAGAAAAGGATCCGTGCATTACTTTATCTGCTACATCAAAGTAAGCTTGCCTATAAGGTTTTCCCTCATTAGCAATTTTCTCAGCTTCATCAGTAGCCAAAGTAGATTTATCTATTTCCTTATTTAGAATTTCTATTCCTTCAAATAAATCCTTCAAAACTTCTAATGAACTCTTAGCTATTTTTATACAATTCCATAAGTTCTTATTAATTTCTTGTAGATCGAGATCATATCCAGACGGAATTCCTTTATAAATTGACATCACCGAGGTCAATATTCCTATGCACTCACCGCCCTTAGATCTTAGAATTTCCATTGTAACCGCATTTCTTTTTTGAGGCATGAGGCTACTTGTACTAACTTGAGAGTCTGGTATTTTCACATATCCAGTAAACGAAGAAGATAAAAGTATCATATCTTCTGCAATTCTACTCATCGATATCATTAAATTTGTTATTTCTGATACGGAAGAAATTAAATCTGCTCTCGATGCTGTAGCACTGATAGTATTTATTATTATATTGTCAAATCCTAATAGTTCTGCTTCTCTACTCCTATTAATAGCTGTATTGGTGCCTACAACTGCTCCTGAGCCTAATGGTGATCTATTAATATTTTTTAGTACGGAGAATAATATGTTCCATCTAGAACTAAGTTCTTCTTCAATGTATAACATGTAATGAGAAAAAGTAGTAGGTTGTGCTGGCTGAAAATGAGTATATGATGGAAATAATACATTTTTAAACACCTTAGATTTTTCAATTAGTAATTTTCTAAGTTCTATTATACTTTCTAATATCTCTATAATTTCTGCTCTCATTTTTAGTCTGAGAGCTGTAGCTACATGATCGTTTCTTGATCTCGCTAGTCCAATCCAGCCTCCGTCTTCTCCAACGTTTTTTATTATAAAATCCTCTAAAGCCTCATGAATATCTTCATAACCTTCCGGTAACTCATTGAAATTATTTATAGCGTCCAAAATCTTCTTAGATATTTTCTTATCTATTATCTTATCGAGATATAATTCTATTACATGTGCTTTCATTACAAGTTTTACTTCTTGAAATATTTCTTTATCTGAATCTATAGAAGAGGTATACTTAATTACTTCATCGTTCTTTGATCCCCATTTCCTATATAGCATTTTTATCCGTACCTCATCTTTCTAGCTAAAAGAGAATGCATACCCCATATTTCTATAAAACCTTTAGCCATCTCTTCGCTTGGATACCAACCTTTATTGTAACTAGCTATTTTGTCAGAATAAGGAGAATATGGAGAATCCCTACTTACTATTGTAACACCATTACCTTCTATTTCCATCTTCACCTCACCAGATATCCATTTATTCATTTCATTGCCTACATTCTGTAAGGTTTCTCTAAGTGGTTCATACCATAAACCTTCATAAACTAAATCAGACCATTCTTGATCAATATTTTTCTTAAATCTATATTCTAAAGGAGTGTAAATCGTCTTCTCGAGATCTTTATGAGCTTTTATGAGCAATAACGCGGCCGGGGCTTCATATATTTCTCTTGATTTAAAACCGACAATTCTATTTTCTAAGTGTTCCAATCTTCCAAATCCATATTTTCCTATTTCAGAATTCAAAAATCTTATTAGATCAACTAAATTCATTTTTTCTCCATTTATTCTTGTAGGCACTCCATTATCGAATTCAATCGAAATTTTTGTCTTTCCATTCTTTTCTTTTTTTGTCCATTCAAATGCGTCTTCAGGAACTTCCTTAGAAGGATCAGAAATTATATCGCCCTCTATACTCCTTCCCCATAGATTTTCATCTATACTATATTTTGTACTTTCAATTTTAATTGGTATTTTTTTCTCCTTTGCATATTCTACTTCGTCTTCTCTAGTCATTTTCCAAACTCTAGCAGGAGTTATTATAGTAGCATTAGGCATTGTAGCCTTTATAGCTAGATCAAACCTTACTTGATCATTACCCTTAGATGTTGAACCGTGAGCTATATAAGTAGTATTCTCTTTTCTTGCTATCTCAACAGTTTTTTCAGCAATTAATGGCCTAGCTAATGCAGTAGATAAAGGATATACATCTTCGTATAATCCATTCATCTTTATATCATACGCTATGTAATTTTTTGCGAATTCCTCCCTAGCATCTATTGTATAATGTTTAGCAGATCCTGCTGCATATGCTCTTTCTTCCAATTTTTTAAAATCGTCTTCTTGTCCTACATTTACACTTACTGTGATAACATCAGCGTTGAAGGACTCTCTTAACCATCTTATTGAAACTGTGGTATCTAAACCACCAGAGTAAGCTAAGATTATTTTCATCTTACTCAAAACGTATCGACTTTAGTTAAAAATTATGAAGAAAATGATTTTAACGTATTTCTTAATATAGAGAATGTTGAAGGATTTCCTCAAAAATCACATTCTTCGTTTCATATAAAATTCTAGGGCTTTTTTTATGAATTCAGTTCTACTTTCTAAACCCATGTCTTTATACTGTTTATCTATTTCTCTCAAGATATCTTCCTTTAGTCTAACGCTTATTACCTTTCTCATATACATCAATGTAGAAAAGATATTATTAAAATAAAAATGTTTTAGCTTGAAAGACAAAAAGAATAGTTAGATAAAAATATCTGTATTTAAAAAACTTTTATTAACTTGCCGAAGTAAATATTACAGGCTTTTCCTTTTTAGCCCTAATCTCATCAAGTTTCTCTGACATGTTTGTTATGGCTAATGTTAACATATCTTTATGATACTTTCTTACATGTTCTTCTGAATCTTCTTTAGCAACTACTGTATTACATAGCGTACATGTATAAACTCCATTTTCATCACGAACAACAATCGGTTTAACGTCTACTGCCATTTGCTTAAGTATCGGAATAATTTTTTTAGCTCTAATTTCACTTCCGCTCTTTTCAATAATTCTCTGGGCATAACCTCTAAGCTGATGTTTTGATATGTTATATTTATGTGCTACAATAGCAGGTCCTTCACCATTTACTAAGTATTCTTCTAAAGCATCTAATAGATAGTCGCTTCCTCCCAATATTTTTAGAGATACATAATTTATAAGAGACTTTATATCTACGGGTTTCATATTAGTCACTAGAGTCACATTTATAGCTTCAGAGTTTAAAAAGACTTCATTAAATTCTATAGATGGAGAATAACGTTTTTGTATGTTATAATATTTATGCTAGATCCTTCTATCACTTTACCTATCTCAAAAACTTCATCATATTTTTCTAAAAAGTTTTTAACATCTTCCATATATTCTTGTGAAGTGAAAATGATCATTCCTATACCCATATTAAATACCTTATACATTTCATCATGCGGGACTCCTGCTTTTTCTATTTCTTTAAATATTTCTTGAGGTTCTGGTAAATGTAGTTCTAAACCATATTTTGTTATTCTTCTTAATTTAGTAAAAGATCCACCGGTTATATGAGCAGCAGCTTTTATTTTATCTAAAACACCTAGGACCTCCTTAACATATATTCTCGTAGGAGCCATTAGTTCATTTTCCCAATCTTTTAGTGAAAGTTTACCATCATCTATTAGTTTTCTTATTAAAGAATAACCATTAGCATGAATGCCATTACTTCTAAGACCCAATATATAGTCACCAGGCTTTACGTCATTACCTAGTTTAGGCTGATTAACTACGCCAAGTGCACTGCAAGCCATATCAAATCCATTTATTACTCCCGGCATTATGGCAGTTTCTCCACCTACAATTTCAGTTTCAGCTTCCTTCGAGCCTTTTACTAAACCTCTTATTAATTGGTCTAGTTCCTTATCCATAGGTTTTTCCATTGCTATATAATCAACTATAGCCATTGGTTTAGCTCCAACAGATACCAGATCGTTAACATTCATTGCAACACAATCTATACCTATAGTTTCATATTTTCCAGTTCTAGAGGCAAGTAAAGTTTTAGTGCCCACTCCATCTGTGTGTAATGCTATTTTTACTCCATTTATATCTATTATTCCCGAATAATGTCCAGCGCCTACTATTGTATTCTTATATGTAGAAGAGACAATCTTAGAAATATAAGCATGATAATCCTTTAGTTTATTTAGATCTACACCAGAGTCAGAATACTTCACCATAAACCACCATTAGGGGACCAATCTGCCGAAACTCCTAAAATTCCTTTTCTCTCTCTATTTTTATACGAATATCTTACTATCTCTGCTTTTTCTATTTGATCTTCTATAGATCTTCCTATGTCAGTTCTATAGATTAACTTAGACGATGATGAAATAAATGATGTGCATATATCTAGCTTTTTAACTGCCGTTTGATAATCCCCTATTGCAACTAGTTCTAATGCTCTAGATCCAGTAGTAATTAATTGGTTATTTTCTAATGATACTGCTCCAAAAAATACATCACATCCGTTCTCTCTTATTTTATTTATATTTATAGATATTATATTTCCCTTCGCAATATCTTTGTTTAATGGATAACCTAATGGAGCAAATGCTCTTACTACTGCTGGCTCATCCATAACTTCTAGTTTAGCTCTATTTAATCTCTTTTCTGCAGTTAATTCCAATATTTCTCCAAAATCACTAGATATTCTCGGTACTATTGCCGCAGTTTCAGGATCTCCCATTCTAGAGTAAAATTCTATTACAGTTGGGCCCCATAGATCTGTAAGCATCATCTGACCAGAAATAAAACCTATATAATTCTCATCTGTTTCCTTGTTAATTGCCTCAGTACTCTGTTTTACTATTTCGAATGTTTTTTCATATTCTTCCTCTGTAATAAATGGTAAGTATTTTCCAGGGCCGGAGATTGAGCCCATACCACCAGTTTCTGGCCCTATTCCATCTTGGTAAGCGTGTTTGTAATCTTGAGCTAAAGGTAGAGGCAAATATGTATAACCGTCTGTTAGAACATGCAAAGTATATTCTGGCCCATCTACTTTTTCCTCTATAATTATTTTTATTTCATCTTTAACTAAGTTTCCTATTTCTTCTACACTTCTGCTCGCAGCCGATCTCTTATCTTGAGATAGATAAGCCTGCAAATCTGCTACGATTTTCACTCCTTTTCCTCCTACTTGTTCTGAAGGTTTTATAGCTATAGAACCTCCATATTCAGACACGAATTTTGCTGCTGCTTGCATGCTATCAAATGCCTTAAATCTAAGCCTGCCCGGAATCTTATATTTCCACATTAAGTTTCTCATCCAAACTTTTGATTTCTCTATGGTAGATCCCTTACTTGAAGGACCAACAACTGGTATTCCTTCTTCTCTAAATACATCACCGATTCCATTGAATAGAGGATCTTCTGGACCTATTATTCCAAAATCTGGACTTATTTTTCTAATTATGGTTTTTACATAATCTTTAGAATTTATGTCTCCTCTAAAGTACGTTCCTCTAGACTTTTCAACATTTTCTTTTATTCCTGGGTTTATAAAGGAAGATATAGCATATAATGTATAATCGTTAGAGGATTTTGTTATAGCCTTAGCCAATGCATTCTCTCTTGCTCCATCTCCTATTAAAAGAACCTTCATTTATATCACCTTAGGATAATTACCAGTCATACAGCCTACACATATTGATTTAATTCCAATAACATCATACAAACCTTTTAGGCTAAGCCAATAAATCGAATCTGCACCTATTACTTTTGCTATTTCTTCATCATTTAAATTAGCAGCTATTAAATCTGAGGACTTAGGAACATCCACACCGTACGGACAGTAAGATATTAACTTTGGACTTCCAATTAATACATGAACTTCCTTTGCCCCCATTCTTCTTAGACTATTTACTGTATTTTTTAACGTTAATCCAGTTACCATAGAATCATCTATTAATATTACCTTTTTCCATATACTGCGGATTTAATTGTATTAAGTTTTAATTGAACACCTACGACTTTCATGAAGCTATCGTCCGCTAGCATAGTTCTTATTGGACTTCCTGTTCTAGCAAAGCCTAAATCCAGAGGAATACCAGACACTCTAGAATAACCTACTGCAAAAGGTAATGCAGTATCCGGTACGCCAATTATAGTATCACCTTTTAATGGTTTTTCCTTAGCTAATTGCTCACCTATTTTCACTCTTAAAGAATAAATCTCTCTTTCGTTTATTTTGCTATCTATTCTAGATTGATATATATATTCTATTGAACAATATGACTTATTAGATTCCTTTAGTTTTACTGAATCTATATAATATTTGTCAATAATTATCATCTCTCCGGGATTTATTTCTCTTCTAGTCTCGCCACCAATAACATTTATACCAACATTTTCCGAAGATACTATAGCCATATCAAATCCAAAAGCACCAATAGAAAGTGGTTTCAGTCCACTCTCATCTCTATATGCTATAATTTGTCCTTCTTTAGTTAATGCTATGAGAGAAAATGCACCTTTTAACTCTTTTAATGTTGTATCCGGATCTTTATTTACTTTATTTAATAGTTCTTTATTTTTTATTATACCATCTACTACTATAGCTACATCATCAAAAATTATTGGATAATAAGCGCTATTTCCAGTATATCCTATTCCAGCCCAACCATCAAGTGAAAACTTAAGATCTTCTGGAGGTTTTTCTCCTTGTATTTTAGAAAATCCATTATTTAAAGTAACTACTCCACTACGTAGATAGCCTCTGTGTTGTAAACCTATTAGGGAATAATAAAGAAATTTAGATATATTCCAGATTTTATCAAAAGCCATAATTCCTATAATTCCTGCCATTTTTTCACCCATTAAATATTGATTCCAATTTATCTATTGGATACCTATTTCTTAGTGGATAAATTCCAGAAAAACATGCAGTACATAAGGTCTCTCTACCTATAGCCTTTATCATTTCATCAACTGTTAGATATTCTATAGAATTAGCACCCATATATTGTGCTATGTCATTTTCACTTTTAGATGAAGCTATTAGTTCTTTTCTGCTAGGAAAGTCTATTCCCATATAGCATGGAAACTTTATGGGTGGAGATCCTATCCTTATATGAACTTCTTTTGCTCCTGCGTTCCTAATGAAAGAGACAATTCTCTTCATAGTATTACCTCTAACTATAGAATCGTCTATTAGAACTATTCTTTTATCTCTTACTGCGTTTTCTACTACTCCGAATTTTTCTTCTATTACTTCATTACGCTTATCGTTAGTAGGCATTATGAATGATCTTTTTGAAGCTATAGTACGAATTAAGGCTTCTTCAAGTGGAATCTTACCTTTTCTAGAGAAGCCTATAGCTATAGGTCTTGAAGAATCTGGAACTGGAACTACTATGTCTGCATTAGCAGGATGTTTATCATAAAGAACTTCGCCTAATTTTATTCTTGCTTCGTATACCGAAATATTATCAATAGTACTATCAGCTCTTGAAAAATATATATATTCAAACGCACAAGTACTTACCCTGGAATTTTCAATTCTTTCTGATACTATTTCAGAATTTTTCGCCCTAATTATCTCCCCTGGCTTTATGTCCCTTATTACTTTCCCTCCTAATTGCTTTATAGCAGAATCTTCAGAAGAAAATACTAGATTTTGGCCGATTTTACCCATTACCAGTGGCCTGAATCCTTTTGGATCTCTTACTGCAAGTATTTCGCCTTCTTTTGTCATAATCAACATAGAATAGGCTCCATCTGCAATATCCATAAAATGTTTTATAGCTGAAACAATAGATTTTCCCTCTTTTATATCCTTATCTATGAAATCAAGTATAAATTCGGTATCAGTAGAATATTTACCAAATTCGAAGTAATTTGTTATAGTTCCGTTAAACGCTATAGAGATCTTCTCATTACTTAATGGTTGTGCTTCTTTTAGACTAGTCTTACCCGTTGTAGAATATCTTACGTGCCCTATACTTATTTTTGAATCATTGAGAGTAATATTCTCATCTAATGCCTCCTCAACTAACCCTAGACCTTTTTGCGTAATTAGATCATTAGCATTAATATATGAGATACCTGCAGATTCTTGTCCTCTATGCTGTAATAATTTCAAACCTTCATATGTATATTTTATAGAGTTATTACCTATAAATCCAAAAACACCACAGTGTTCTTTAATCATTCTATCTCATCTCTTAAGTAATTATAATAATGATCTATTATGTGAGATATATTGAATTTTAATGAATCTATTTCTAAATAGTTTCCTTTCCTTACTTTACCTATAGTAGATGCTATCATACCTTTTTTCTTAGCTAAATCACTAATTGAAAATGGATCAGATGTAATAAAAACGAATCTACCACTATTTTCTGAAAATAGCTTTGCATATATGTCCTCAGTTCCTATAATTTTGGAAGTGTCTATGGATACAGTATAACCATAAGCTAGTATAGGCATAAGAGAACCTATTATACCTCCCCTACTAACATCCTTTGCAAAATATATTTTGTCATCATTTATGAGATTTAATGTAATTTCACTCGCTAGAAGATCTTCTTGAAGCCTACTTTTAGGTATATTTCCATATTTTCCAAATATCTTTGAAAATAGCGAGCCTCTCATCTCATTTCTAGTATACCCTAAAATTACAATATTGCCTTCTTCTATTCTAGGTTTTAATAGTTTTCCTTCAATTAAACCCGCCATTACAATTAGTGGAGTAGGTTTTATTGGTATGTTATTCTTATTTTCATTATAAAAGGAAACCTTTCCACCAACTATAGGAATAGAAAAGAACCTAGCAGCTTCGCCTATACCTCTTACAGATTCTACAAAATCATTATAGATTTCTGGTCTTTTTGGATCGCCGAATTGAAGATGATCTACTGCCACTATACCTTTAGAACCTACAGATGCCAGGTTCTTGTAAGCTTCTGCAAATATATATTTTCCACACTCATAAGCGTCTTCTTCACATAGGTCCGGATTTGCGTCGCCTTTTATTGCTAATAATTTTCCATTAGGCAATGATATAACAGAAGAATCAGCCATTCCTGGTTTTAACACTGTAGAAGTGCCTACTTCATAGTCGAATTGGGAATATGCCCATTCTTTACTTACTAAATCTGGATTTAACAATATTTTCTCTATTGCTGTCTTTATTTCTATATTAGGTTTTACTTCGTTACTTTCCTTCTTTTCCTCTATAGGCCAAGCATAGAGTGGGGGATATAAAAGAAGGTCAGAAGATAATGACACTATTTCTTTATTATTATAAGTGAATCTTACTACACCATCACCAGTAATTTCTCCTATAACCGAACATGGATAGTCATAATATTCGAATGCCTTACATACGTCTTGCACATTCTCGTCTTTTACAGCATAGAGCATTCTTTCTTGTGTTTCAGAAACTAGTATATCTTCTGGTCTCATATCTTTTACCCTTAGCGGTACTTTATCTAGGCTAACTACTACTCCTAATCCATTAGACATTTCAGTTACAGCTACGGCTAAACCTCCTCCGCCAAGATCTTTTATGGCTTCTACCTTGTCTTGAATTTCAAGTGTAACATCCATTATTATCTTTCCAGCGAAAGGATCTGCTATTTGCACAGCACCTATTTCATCTTCTCCACTCAATTTTCTTGATGCAAATGACGCACCTCCTAGTCCATCTATTCCTGTTAGCCCAGCAATAACTATCTTTAAGCCTTTCCTATTTACTATACTTGGTTTTATTTTGTTTTTATTTACTATACCAACACATGCTATATCAACCAAAGGATTATCTGAATAAGAATTATCAAATGCTAGCTCTCCACCTACAACTGGAACACCTATACTATTACCATAGAATCCTATTCCAGAAATAATATTTTTCAATAACCATTTATTTTTATTATCTGATAGGTTACCTACTCTTATCATATCTAATAAGGCTAATGGTTTTGCACCCTTGCTTATTATATCTCTTATAATTCCTCCTACCCCAGTTGCCGCACCATTAAAAGGATCTATAGCAGAAGGATGATTATGACTTTCTACTTTGATTACTATTGCATAGTTATCTCCTATGTCAACAGCACCTGCGTCTTGCCAATCTTCTATACCCATAATTACTCCTTTTCCTTCGCTTGGAAAACTTCTAAGAAAGATTTTTGATGATTTATATGAGCAATGCTCAGACCATAAAGCATCTATAGTCTTCCATTCCGCTTCATTAGGATCTCTCCCCAATGCCTTTTTAACATAATCTATTTCGTATTGAGTAAGATTTACCATTTCAAACCCCTAAGGAGTAAAAGTCCATCAGTAGATCCGTCAATAGAAGTTAAGTTAAAAGAAGCCCTTTCTGGATGTGGCATGAGACCTATTATATTTCCTTCTTCATTAGCAATTCCAGCAATATTCAATATTGAACCGTTTGGATTATATTTTTCTTCTATGTTTCCTTTCTCATCTGAGTACTGAAAAACCATTAAGTCCTTAGCCTCCTCCTCATTTAGAAAGAACCTACCTTCTGCATGAGCAATAGGCATTCTTAGAACTTTTTTCTGTAATTTTTTTGTTAATAACGTATTATTTCTTACTACCTTAATATTCACCCACTTACTTATAAACTTAAGATTCAGATTAGGTAGTAGTGCACCTTTTAATAAGCCACTTTCTGTTAATATCTGAAAACCATTACATATTCCAAGAACTATTTTTCCATCGTCTGCCATTTCTCTTACTCGTTTCATTGTCTCAGTGTTAGCCGCTATACTACCCGCCCTTAAATAATCACCAAAGCTAAATCCTCCAGGAATAATTACAGAAGAATATTTGTCAGGATCAAAATCCTTGTACCTAACTATTTCAGCATCTATTTTAATTTCATTTAATGCCTTTAACACATCATTGTCACAAGTAGTTCCAGGGAATTTAATTATTGCAGTCTTCAATTTTATTCACTCTTATATCAATTTTATGTACTATAGGATTATACAGTCTATTCTCATTTGCTAATTTATACACAATATCTCTAGCTTCCACCTCGTCATTTGCATTTATATCAAAAAGCAAATATTTACCTACTCTTATGTTCTTTATTTTATCGCTGTTCTTTTTAGCTATATACCTCTGAATAGTTTCTCCTTCTGGATCTCTAATACCTTCCTTATTTAGTATCATTAGCTCTACTTTAAACATTATACCACCTTACTTAATTTATCTAAGAATTCTCTATAAGAAGACGCTACTATATCTAAAGGGTATCCCTTTCTATACAAATCCTTGTCTAGTATTCTTCCATTCTTATCCCTTATTCTCATAGAATCTAACGTTATTTCGTCTCCTATGATTAATTCGTTGTTATTTCTTCCAAATTCTAACTTAAAATCATATAAGACAAAATCCATCCTATTTATAAGATCTAATAGAATTTTGTTTACTTTAAGCATAATACTTTCTATTTTTTCAGCCTCGTTCTTCTTCATCAATTTAAAAAATTCCATATGATAATAATTAAGCATAGGATCATGCCTACTATCGTCTTTTAGGAAAAACTCTATAATTGGAGGTTCAAATACCTCTCCTTCTTTTATAGGCAGTCTTTTCACTATACTGCCAGTAGCAATATTTCTTAAAACGACCTCGACAGGTATCATGGAAAGCTTCTCAGCTATCATTGTCCTTTCATCGTACATACCCACGTAATGAGTCTTGATATTATTTCTCTCTAATACTCTAAAAATAATTGCAGACGTCTGTGCATTAATGACACCCTTATCTTTAAGAATATCAGCCTTGGCTCCATCACCGGCTGTTATACTATCTTTGAACTTTAGAAGTACATGGGACGCATCATAACTATAAACTTCTTTTGTTTTACCTTCCCCGATTTTACGGGTCTCCATACTGGCTATTAACATAACTGGTATAAAAAATCTTCTAAGCCATAATGTAATTATTTACTTGGTAAAGTAAACAAGCATTAAATATCCTTTATGATTGTCCAGAGTGATATGGAAATAACAATAGACGATTTCGCAAAGATAGAAATGAAAGTAGGAATAGTAAAAAAAGCTGAAAGAATTGAAGGAACAAAGTTATTAAGATTAATAATAGATGTAGGAGGAGAAGATAGGCAAATAATTTCTGGAATAGCAGAGTACTATACGCCTGAACAAATGATAAATAAGAAAGTTATAGTTCTCACGAATTTGAAACCAAAAATGATTAGAGGATATGAAAGTCAAGGAATGATACTTGCAGCAGGATGTAAAGAAGACGAAGAAAAAGGGATAAAACCAAGTCTTTTAACACCGGATTCTGAAGTACCATCAGGCACAAGAATATGCTGAATCCTTTTGAGAAAGTAAAATGCCCACCAAAAATAAATGATATGATAAAAATTCAATTAGATAGACTTCCTAAGATAGCTGGAGAAAATATTAAAGATAGAGAAATTAGAAGACTCATTTCATATCGTGACAATTTAAAAAAATACTTGGAGTTTATTAGATCTTTACCTAAAATTGATAAGTTACACCCATTTTATCGTGAGTCTGTAGAAATAATAGCAAAAAAATCATCAAAAGAGATAGATTTTTGTGTTTTAATTGCTATGAGAACCATAAATCTTTCTATAAAAATATTAAATGAATATATTTCCAATATTAAAAGATCTGACCAAAGTCTCAGTAATAGGTTGATGAGGCAAGGTTTTGGCAGAGCATCGTCTGTATTGAGAAAAGACAGATGCATTGACTGGTTAATAGATCTTATAAAAGAATTAAAAAAATTGAAAGCTATAAATCCTGATTTGCCTACAGTAATTGTGGCTGGACCACCGAATGTAGGAAAATCTACTCTTGTATCTAAGATATCTTCTGCCAAGCCAGAAATAGCTAGTTATCCTTTTACAACAAAGGAAATTCATGTAGGGCACATAGATTGGAATTATACTAAAATTCAAGTTATAGATACCCCAGGAATTTTAGATAGACCCAACGAGAAGAGAAATGAGATAGAAAAGAAGGCTCTTAATGCCATTAAAAATTTAAATGGTATAATAGTTTTTTTATTTGATGTATCAAAATATTCAATTTATTCTGCAAAAGAACAATTAGATCTTTATAATGAGATACTTCAATTTAATAAGAAAATTATAGTTGCCATAAACAAAATTGACGATGCTGATAATTCACTTTTAGAAAATATTGTAAAATCATTAGATGTACCTTTTTTAAGAATATCTGCAGAACAAGGATCAGGAATAGAAGATTTAAAAAATAAGATATTCCAGATACTTCAAGAGTAAGAATTGAGATACTGGATAATAGAGATATTTACGTCTATACAAGGAGAAGGAGATGTTATAGGTTATCCGTCTAATTTTATAAGATTAGCAGGTTGCAATTTAAGATGCGTTTGGTGCGATACTAAATACTCATGGATAAGGCATGATGGAAAAGAAATGTCAATAGAAGATATTTTACAAAATATTAATTTAAATATAAAATATACTACAATAACTGGAGGAGAACCTCTTTTACAGAATATAGAGCCGTTAGCCAAGACGTTAAAAGAGTATGAACATTTTATTATAGTAGAAACAAACGGCACAATAAAACCTTCAGAGGAATTAAAAAAACTTGTAGATGTTTTCTCTGTATCTCCGAAACTATCTAATTCAGGATTTAAAATCAACTATAATTTTGAAGATGATTGGGCCTCATACTATAAGTTCGTCATAGATAAAGTGGAAGATTTACTTGAAGTAAAAAGCTTTATTGAAAAACATAATATCAACCCTAAAAAAGTAATAGTACAACCTAATGGTCTTAGCAAAGACTATATAGAAAGTCTAAGAGAATTAGCCGATGCTATAATGAGAATGAACCTTCCTTTCAGAGTTCTCCCCCAGCTTCACAGAATTATTTCCTACAGATAATTCCAAAATATTTTGAAGATTTCTCATCTTTTCTTTGCCGGAAAGGAGAATTTCGTTAGATATTTTAACTAATCGTGACACATCTTCAGAATTGATTTTCTGTTCTTCATTTTCTCTTATTAAATGAACAAACCTTATGCCAGTCCTTAATTCCACTAGAATTCCCTTACTATTTTTAGTTAGTATTCCGCTATGCTTAAAGCCTGCATCTCTTGCAATTTTTATTATTTTCCATGCTTCTTCTTCGTCCTCTGTATAAGCATGAACAATAGGTCCTTGAGTTATTAGCCAAAGTCTATAGAGCTGCCCTTTATTCAGTATGTCAATAACGTCCTCTTCTGTTATACCTAGATGATTTTTAAACACTATAGTAGAGTTTTTCCTAACCCATGGTAAAATTGAGTCAACTATGGTAATTCTTCCGCTACAACTACTATACGTATATGTTTTTTCTCGTTTAAAAAATGCCATTAAAAGATCATAGATGTCAGGATCTAGATATCCAATCTCCTTATCATGATTGATGCGCTCTAAGGCCTTTTTCTTGAAATCTTGCCAACTTGACATTTGATGATTTTTTATATGCCCAAGAATAAAAAAGTAATGTGAAAATAGAAGAGATACTAAAGGATTTTCTCGCAAAGGAGGAAAGAGAGATAGAAGTTAAAGATCAAATTGAAGGTGAATTTAATGAAGAAATACCTTTAGGAACTAAAGTAGTTATAAACTACAATGGACGAAGAAGGATAGTAGATCTAGGGTTTTTATATATTATATCTAAATGTAATAAAAATTTTGTAAAAGATTACTTAGATATGTCATTTTCTCTACGTTATATACATAGAAAATACAAGGTATATACTGAGATAGAATACGCTGCACTGTTTTGTATGGAGTTTATAAACGATCCTGATATAAGAGCTGCATTAGAGAAGCTCAAAACCTATATACTTTCTAGAGAAAATATGGAACATGGACTTTGATGTAGTAGTTATAGGCGGTGGCGTAGGAGGGTTAGCTGCAGCTTTAAGGTCTGCACAACTTGGGAAAGAAGTCGCCTTAATTGAAAAGGATAGAGTAGGAGGAGAATGTATAAATAGAGCATGCATACCTTCTAAGACATTAATAGATGCTGTAAAGATACTATCTAAAACTAAGAATTCCCCTTGGATAGACACTAATGGTAAGATAAATTATGAGAAATTAAACGAATATAAAGGAAAAATAATAAATAGTCTACGAGAGAATTTTATTAAAAATCTTAATAAATTTAATGTAAAGATAATAAACGGAATAGGAAAAATAAAAAGTTCTAATGAAATTCAAGTTAATAATGAGACAATAGTATCGGATAAAATGGTAATAGCTACTGGATCTTCGCCTATTTCATTACCAGATTTTCCTCTTAACGATAGGAACGTTCTAGATCCTTGGTCAGCGATGAATTTACCAGAGTTACCTCAGTCTATAATCATTGTAGGGGGAGGTGTTGCTGGAGTAGAGCTAGCTACTTTATTTAGAGCTTTGGGAAAAGATATAACTATATTAGAACTAATGCCTCAACTATTACCTGGATTTGATAAGGATATTGCTAATGAAACAAAGAAAAGGTTAGAGGAAAAAGGAATAAATATATTTCTTAATGCAAAATCGAAAGTTATTGAAAATAAAGATAAAGTTAGGTTTTCCGTTAATTTACCTACGTCTTCTGAAACGATAGAAGGAGATTTAGCTGTAATTACTATAGGGAGGAAAGCTAATAATGATAATTTAGGATTGAATAACGCTAATGTTGATGTAGACCAAAGAGGATATATTAAAGTAGATAATAGGGCAATGACGTCTAATCATAAAATATATGCTGTTGGAGACTGTGCAGGTATTCCATTATCTGCTACGAAGGCATGGAGACAAGGAATAGTAGCTGGAGATAATATAGGAGGAAAAGATAATTTTATGCCAAAATATATACCAATTTCCATATTCGCAGATTTAGAAATTGGATTAATAGGAAAAACACTGGACGAAGCTAAAAAAACCGGAATTGAAGCTAGAGAAATAAAAGTAGATATGTCATCTATACCAAGAGCGTGGACAGTTAATGAAATTGAAGGATTTTTGAAATTGGTTATTGATAATGACGGTAAAATTTTAGGTGCCCACATGATAGGAGAAGGAGCTACAGAAATAATAAACACTATTGCTCTAGCAATGGAAAACAACCTTACAATGAAAGATATCTACAGAGTGACATTTTCCCATCCTACATTAACCGAAGTACTATCTGAAGCGTCCCAACGCTATTATTATGGAGAGATATATTAATTTGAATGGCAGTAGTAAGGGCGAATGAATGATAAAGAGAGAAAGCAAGTAAAAAAGATGCTAAAATTTCTTTTTTTCTCATCAAAAGGTGGAAAAACTAGATTAAATATTATTAAGCTTTTACAAAATTCCCCTCTCAACGCAAATCAGATTTCAGAAAAATTAAATTTAGATTATAAAACAGTTATTCATCACCTAGAAGTTTTAATAGAGAATAAAATAATTATAAAAGAAGGAGAAAAATATGGAGCTAAATACAAGTTAAGCTCGGAGTACTATATTTTTAAAGACGTTTTTGATGAGTTATTAAAAGAGGCAAAACAGTCTTAAATGTTGCTTCTCAATATTTAGTATTGTGAAAAAGAAAGATCTTGCCGAAGTATTAACAGACGTCAGAATAGCGCGTAATAAGATAAAGTTATGGAATTCGAGAATAGGAAATAAAATATTGCAATATCAGAAACTTTCTACTGCTAATGCTACTAGATACTCTATTTTGGCAGAACAGTACGCGAAAGAATCTGAACAATTGGAAAAAATTACTTCTTACTTAGATAAATTGGATATACTATTAGAAATGTTAGAAATAAAAATAGAGACGATAATTTCTGTAGGCCATATAGTTAATGATGCACCAAAAATAGTGGAAGCGTTAAAAATCTTTAAGAATATAACTCCGTCTCTTAGCTCGGAATTTTCACTCATGATAGATAATATATCTAGTAATTTTTACTCGTCTATAGAGATTCCACAAGACATAAAAATAAAAGCTACACAAGAAGCTCAAGCTATATTGGACGAAGCAGATTCTATCTTAAATCAGAAGAATATAAAGGTAAAAGCTTAAATCTATATATATCTATAGAAGTTATGCAAAACAGACTAGTGCGAAAAATACAACTTACTGGTGGTTCTACTTATATATTATCTTTGCCTAAGAGTTGGATTAGACAATTATCGCTTAAAGCAGGAGACGAAATAGAAATTATTCAGGATAAGAACTTAAGATTAATTTTAACGCCTAATTCTACCCCGCAGAAACAAGAAAAAGCTATAATAAACTGCGAAAATTTGAAAAGCGATCTTGCAACTAGAGAATTTATAGCGTATTACATGGCAGGTTATATTACTGTTACATTATCTTGCAATAGAATGAAGGCTGAAGATAGAGCGGCAATAAAAGAGACTATAAGAAGAAGGCTTTTAGGAGCAGAAGTTGTGGAAGAGGACGCTAATTCTTTAACTGTTCAATTTTTAGTCAACGAAAAAGATTTGCCTATTTCAAAGGCTATAAGTAGAGCATCTACTATATCCCAGAACATGTTAAAAGACGTTTTAATAGCGATGGAAGACTGGGACATAGACATAGCTAATGAAGTTATAGAAAGGGACGATGAGGTAGATAGATTTTATTTCTATATATCAAGGCAGCTAAGTCTGAGTGTTTCTAATTTTGAGATATTAGAAGAAGAAGGCTATAATATTGCCCAAATAGTTGATATTCACTCTACAATAAAATCTATTGAAAGAATTGCTGATCATTCAACTAGAATAGCAAGTTTAGTTCCTCAGCTTCACGGTGTAAAAGATCAAGAATTACTGAATCTTGGAAAAACAGTATTAGAAATGTATAAGAGAGCTACTACAGCGTTTTTGGAGAATAGAAAAGATCTAGCAAATAACATAATAGAGCAAGATTCAGAAATTAATGAGATACATAAGAAGATCTCATCCAAGATATTGTCTTCAGATTCACCATATAAAATTGGGTTACTGATATCAGCTGATTCCTTTAGAAGGATAAGTAGGTATTCCTTAGATATAGCCGAATCAACTATTAATATTATGGCAAAAAGTGGAAATAATATAGATAAAGTATAAAAATTAAATATTTTTATATTCAAAGACTAGATTTTCAGATGAAAATTTCTTATATGCAGAAACTAAACTATCCATAGTTTTGGCTTTTTTAACGGATTTAGCAAGTGATAGTAGATTTTCTCTGTCGTCTAATGTATATGCGCCTTTTCTAAAAATAGAAGAAATGCAATGAGGATTCAATACTGAGTTTATTACGTATCCCTTGATAAATGTATTATCTGCTGTTTCTATATCCTTGTGAGAAAAAAGGCATATCCCTGGATGAGTATGAGCTACTCCAATACCTTCTGGAATTGGTAAAGACACTTTATCCTCATCTCCTTCCAAGATTAGATATTCGCCTGACTTAAGAATTATATTCATAAATTCTATTTCATTGCTCATTGTTCTATTAGCATAAGGTACCATAACATCTTTTAGAAATTCTATATATTCATATGCTATTTGACTGTAAAGTATTTGATATTGAAATTTACCAGATCCAACTCTTACAATTTCATAGTTTTCATCTTCTGGAATATCCTTAACATAAACATATTCTAGATCAGTAGTAGGAGGTACTCCAGTTATTTCATGTAAATCTTCGGATATTGTTAATAATCTATATAGTTTAGCTATATTCAAACTTTTGTTGTTTTTATCTAGTTTCTGCTCTTTTGCACTCATTTAATCTTTCCTCTTGTATTTTTTGAAATTCTAAAATAGTACCTATAGGATCTTTAGAATTATATATACTTCTTCCTATAATTTCATAATTTGCTCCGTTACAGAGAGCATCACCTATTTTTGCTCCTTGAGCTCCTATACCCGGTGAAATTATTATCTTTTCTGGGAAATCTTTCTTAACTGTTTTAAGTATTTTAGGCCTTGTTGCTGGTGCAACTAAGCCATAAGGATTAGTCATCTTAATCACTTCTTTTATATAAGGGTAAAAATTATCATTCCAACCTTTATGGGACATTGATGATACTAAATACATTTTCTTATTTTCCTTGTCAAGAAATTCTTTGAGTTCTCTTATACTTTCGTTATAACCTACAAACGCATGTACAATAAAGGAATCGCCTAAATTTTTTAGATGAGTAGTTATCTTTATCATTGTTGAATCTATATCCGCTAACTTTAAGTCAAAAATAATGTTATTATCGAAATTTTTTAAAATATTTTTTATTCCCTCTAAACCTTGCTCTAATATTAACGGCCAGCCTATTTTTATTCCAGCAACTTGTGAGGAAATATCCTTCAAAATTTTATAATCTAGAGGTTCATCCAACGCTAAAATTATTTTATTCAATATTTTTCACCAAATAATCTTCTATAATTTTTTTCTCGTTTTGAGAAACTCTATTCAAAACGGATTTCAAAATATATTCGATATTATAAAGAGAATAAAGATCTACACCAATTTCTTTTAATCTTTCTTTAGCACCTTCTTTTCTATCAACAATAACAAACGCTCCTACTATTTTTCCTCCATTATTTATTATTTCTTTTGATGCTTTTTCAATAGATCCTCCAGTAGTAGCAACATCATCTATAAGTAAAATTTTTTTGCCTTCTACATCGGCTTCAAGAAGTTTATCTGTTCCATATCCCTTTTTCTCCAGTCTAATATATCCCATAGTTTTTCCTAACTTGCATGCTAAAAATGATGCCAGAGGTATTCCGCCAGTAGCTATTCCTATTATCATATCGTAGTCTAACTTTTCTATAACTTTTATAGAGTCATTTACTATCTGGAAAAATTCAGGATAATTTGGAAGCCTACGTAAATCTAGATAGTATGGACTAGTCTTTCCTGAAGTTAGAATAAAATCTCCTATTAGGAGCAATTTCCTATCTAATAATATATCTCCTATGCTCATCTCAGTAAATTAGAGAAAAGAGTTTAAATACAGTTTTCTTTAATTAAAACCAAGGGCAATTAGTGAAAAATATAATTTCCTCATACGATTTTTCGAGAGAGGATTTTCTAAGTATTTTTGAATTAACTGACGATATAATAACTGGGAAAATTAAGCCTAAATTAAATGATAAAATAATATCAGTAGCATTTTTTGAACCTAGCACAAGAACAGCAACGAGCTTTATTACTGCTGCTTTAAAATTAGACGCTAAAGTAGTAGGATTTACCTCGCCGGAAGGAACTTCCATAGCTAAGGGAGAAAATTTAGCCGATACTGTCAGAATGTTAGAAGGATACTCTGATTGTATAATAATAAGGCATAAATACGATGGTGCGGCAAAATTTGCATCAGAAATTTCTCAAAAGCCAGTAATAAATGCGGGAGACGGAAAACATGAACATCCTACTCAAAGTTTAATTGATTTATACACAGTATATAAAAAATTTGGTGAAGTAGATAATCTAACATATGCGTTATTTGGGGATTTAAGATATGCTAGAACAATAAATAGTATTTTACGAGCTTTAACCAGATTCAAACCAAAAATAGTTTATTTGATATCACCTCCACAACTTAAAGCCAGAAAAGAAATAGTTCAAGAACTTAATTATGAGATAAAAGAGTTAGAAAATCCATTCGATATAATATCTGATATTGATATTTTATATGTTACAAGAATTCAAAAGGAAAGATTTCCAGACGAAGTAGAATATGAAAAAATTAAGGAGAGTTATATTGTAGATCAAAAATTAGTTGAATTCATGAAAAGAGATTCTATAATACTCCATCCATTACCAAGAATAAATGAAATTGATAGAAGAATAGACTCTTTACCTCAAGCTAAATATTTTTATCAAGCCTCTTTAGGAGTTCCAATCAGAATGTCACTACTTTACAAGATTATAGGTGAGTAAATTTGGAGAATGGACTCATTGTAAGTAAAATAAAAAATGGAACAGTAATAGATCATATCCCAGCAGGAAGAGCTTTAGCAGTACTAAAAATACTAGGAATAAAGGGAAATGAAGGGAGTAGAGTAGCATTAGTAATGAATGTAGAAAGTAAAAAAATGAAGACAAAAGATATAGTAAAAATTGAAGAAAGAGAAATTAAAGAAAAAGAGGCAGAATTAATTACATTAATAGCTCCGTCTGCAACTATAAACATTATAAAAAATTATGAAGTGGTAGGAAAAAGAAAAATAGGAATACCAGACAAAGTTAAAGGCTTACTAAGATGTCCTAATCCATCATGTATAACTAATAATGATGTAGAAGCTATTAGTATATTTACTACAATTAGTAAGAATCCTATATTATTAAGATGCGATTATTGTGAAACTCAAATAGGTGAAGAAGAGGTACTGAGGCAAATATTGTCATGAATTACGGCAAAATTTTATCCATAAATAAAATTGGAAATATTAGTCAAATACAAATTGAAATAGAGTTTAAAGTAAAACCAGGACAATTTATATCGTTAGTTCTTCCTAAAATGGAAATACCATTAAGTATAGGCGATTATAAGAATAATATTTTAGAGCTTCATATTTCTTCTGCAAATATTGTAAATATTCTTTCACATAGACGTGAAGTTATAGTTAAAGGACCACTTGGAAAACCCATTGAACTAAAAGGAAAAGTTTTAGGTATAGCAGAAGGTGAACTATATTACGATATTCTTTTCCCTTTGCGTGAGGCGAAAAGAAACGGTCTTGATGTTGCAGTAAATTGCACTGGATGTAATTCTGAGTTTCGAAAACCAGATTCAAATGAAAAATGGGATACTATTCTAGCATCCGTAAAGAACGTGAAAACCTTGCCTAGAGACGCTCTAGTATATTTAAGGTGGATAAAAATGAACTGTATGTTAGGAGTATGCGGAGCTTGTGAAATAAATGGATATTTGCCTTGTATTGAAGGACCCTTCTTAGAAGTGAGTAAAATTGTGGATTAAAGGAAAAGCATTCATAAAAGATAATATTGAAGACTGTTGTATAGAATTTGATAGAAAAATAAAACAGATAAAAAAGGATTGTAAACCAGATATTTCTTTTAATTCTAGCTCATTGATTTTGCCTGGATCTCTAGACATGCATGTACATACTAGAGGTATGTTATTGTCATATAAAGAAGATATAATTACAGCGACTTCTGAAGCAGCGTATGGAGGAGTAACAACTATAGTAGATATGCCAAACACTAAGCCTTACATAAATACCCATGAAAGAGTATTATCTAGACTTAGAGAATTTGAGAATTATTCAAGAACAGATTATGGAATATATTCCGGAGTAACCGATGATAATAGAGTAGACGAAGATCCCATAGCAGGATATAAAATATTCCCTGAAGACCTAGAAAAACCTGAATTAAAATCAATATTATCATCAAAAAGACTCAAAATAATACATCCAGAAATTCCTATCTCTAACAATAGTTTCAGAAATTTGAGGGAAATGTGGCAAGAACTTGCGTCTCTCTATTTTGTACAAGGCAAAATTCATGTTACACATGCTACTAATTATAATACAATAGAATTAGCTAAAAAATTTGGATTTACTGTAGACTTTACCCCACATCACCTTCTAGTTAGTGGAGAAAAAGATTGCTTAAGTAAAGTAAATCCGCCTATACGAGATAAGACAGAACAAAATAAGTTAATAAGAGCGTTGTTTGAGGCCGATACTATAGTAAGTGATCATGCGCCCCATACATCTAAAGAGAAAAATATGCCATATGAAATATGCCCTCCAGGGATTGCTGCAGTCTCTTTCACTACTCCATTTGTTTATACTATGTTTAAGAAAGGAATAATATCTCTTCAGAGAGCTGTTGAGCTAGTTTCTAAAAATCCTGCAAAAATATTGGGAGTTAATCTAGGAGAAATTAAAGAAGATAAAATAGCTAATTTTACAATTATTAGTTTTAACGACTGGAGGTATCATACTAAATTCTCTAAAGTATTGGAGACTCCTTTGGATGAGTTTCCATTAGAAGCTAATATTCTGACAACCATAGTGGAAGGTAAAATAGCTTATGATGGAGAGGAAGTTTATCCTATACGGGGTGTAAATATTTTTGATAAATCTGGGAACACTTAATTTTAATGACCCTATAATAATACCGTCTGGTATTATACCGGATGTAAAAAAAGTCATTCAAGATATATGTACAAAATATAAACCGAGCGCGATAACTACAAAAACACTAACAAAGAATCCTTTAAGTCCTCATAATCCTCCCACAATATTAAAATTTCACGATAATTGCTATATTAATGCTATAGGATTAGGAAATCCTGGAATGACGTTTATTAATGATCTTCATATAGGATGTAAATTGTTTATAAGTATAGGAGGCAAATCTGTTCAAGAAATAAAAGAAGTTGCAGAATTTGCTCAAAATAAAGCCGATCTTCTAGAAATAAATATTAGTAGCCCAAACAGAAAGGGATACGGTGCTTCTTTAGCTAACGATGTTTATAAAATAGTAAAGGATGTTAAAGGAAGTGTATCTAAACCAGTTTTTGTAAAGTTAGGTCCTTGGGATAATATATTGGAAATTGCCGGTAAGGCATTAGAAGCAGGAGCTGATGGATTAACATTAATAAATACTCTTAAGGGACTTCTTATAGACGTTGAATCATTAGAACCTATATTAACATATGAAACTGGAGGAATATCGGGTAAGTGTATATATCCTTTAAGTCTTAGAATAATCTCCGAAGTTTATAAAGAATATGAACCATCAATAATAGGAGTAGGAGGAGTATTCTCATATAAAGAAGTTATAGGGCTAATGAGTGTAGGGGCTAAACTTGTAGGTATTGGAACCGCAATAATAGACAAAGGATATGATATAATAAACGAGATAAGGAGAGATCTTGATCTTTATTTAAATCAAAAGGGATTAAAGTTAGAAGATATAATAGGTAAAGCAGTGAAAAGATGACATCTAGAACGGTTATGAAAGGAAGAGATTTAGAAGGATTAGTTTTCTTAGGTAAAATTGATTCAGTAACTATAGAATTCTGTAGTGATGATAAGAAAAATGCTAAAGTTGTGGCAAAAACTACTGATGGAGAAGAAGTTGAGTCAGAATGTATACCAGTTAGAGCTGCAGGTAAGATAACAACTGTTATGAAACATTACCTAAGAATGGGAATAGGAAAATATATAGTAACAAATGAAAAGGTAACAGGAAGTATAGATACGGAGGGAGAAGATGAAACTCAGGATAGACAAACTTCCTAAGAGTGACGAAGATCTACAAGAAATACAAAGAGAAATAGAGTCTCAGCATCATCATAATGATGAACCAAATATAGAGGAAGTACTAGGAGAACTATATTCTGGAATACAATCTATGGAGGGAAGAATAAATAATATTGAATCAGATAGTAAAAAATGTAAGGAAGAAATAAGTAGAATATATAAAATCTTAGGTAAAATGTTAATAGCATTAGCTACTAATGACCAAAATGAAAAGATTAAAAATCTCAAAGATATTTTAAACCTCCTAGAATAAGAATGGAATTATCTCAAACATTAGTAATTGCCGTTAAGCTTTTTGCAATAATGGATCCATTTTCAATAATACCATATATTCTTGCAATGTTTGAAGAATTTAGTCAAAACGATCCAAAAGTAACTTGGCGGTTTTTAGTCAATAAAGTAGAAATTGCAGTAATAGTACTCTTACTACTTTTTTCAATAATAGGAAAACCTATGCTAGATTTTTTAGGTATAAAACCGGTTTCTCTAGAAATAGGAGGAGGTATTATATTAATTTATCTAGGTATAGACACGATGGGTGGCTTTCAACAGCTAAGGTTTATGTCTAAGAGCATTACAGAAGCTGTAGTAACTCCTATAGCCACTCCACTTATTGTAGGCCCAGGTACAATGACTGCATTAGTCTCTTTGTCAGTAACCTTTAATGTTTTTTATCTCATCATAGGAAGTTTGATATCAGCATTTTTGGTTTATGTAGTATTGATGATGGGACCTCTTTTAATTAAGGCCCTAGGAAGAACTGGTACTGTGGCTGCAGGAAGATTTACCGCAATTATAATTGCTGCTTTTGGTGTTCAGCTAATTCTAGAAGGTATATCTCAAATTAACTTATAATGACAATCCGAAGTTAAAATAAAAATTTTTTAACAAGTTCCACCTACTTTTTTACGAAGTATATGTCTAATAATAAGAAAAAAATAGACATGGATGCGATAGATAGAAGATTACTAATTGAATTGTTAAGAGATGCTAGAACAAGTTTAAGGAGACTCTCTGAAGAAATGAATGTATCACCGGCTACGTTACATAATAGATTAACTAGATTAGTACAAGAAGGAATGATAAGAGGATTCACTGCGCTTGTTGACTATACAAAGTTAGGCTATTCTTTATCCGCAGTAATTATGGCAAAAGTTGATGGAAAACATTTAGTAGAATTTGAAAGAGAAATAGCTAATACTGATAATATAGTAGCAGTATATGATGTAGTAGGAGAATACGATGTAGTACTAATAGCTAAATTCAAAAACGTGGAGGATTTGGATAATTTCTTAAAACAATTACTCAAAAATCCTAAAGTTGAAAGAACTTATACAAGTATAGTTTTAAACACAGTAAAAGAAGATCCTAGAGTTAGAGTTTAAATTCTTTAATTATATTAAGATAAAAAACGTTAATGTATACGTTTGTTTCCAAAAGCCTTAAATATAATACTATTGCTTTAATTTACTATATGGTGATTTGATTGCAGTTCTGTCCTAAGTGTGGAGGAATGATGATACCAGTGAAAAAAGATGGCAAAGAGGTGCTAAGATGTACTAAATGTGGATATGAAAAAGAGATGGATAATAAGGCCAAAAAAGCTTACGAAATTAAAGAAAGTAAAGGAAAATCTAACAAAGTTCTAACTACATCCATAGTTAGTGATAAATCTGGAAGAAAGAGAGACGAAGACGAATGGGAACAAGAAAGAGAAGAATATTATAAAGAAATAGGTTTAGAACTATTAAGAGACGAATTAGAAGGTTCAGAAGAAAACGATGAAGACTAAAGAGATAATATTATAAATTTTTATTGTAAAGTAAAGTGGTATGAAGATAACAGAGGCAACAGAAAAATATTTAGTAAATTTTAATAAAAGAAAATTTTTGTTAGAAGAATTAAAGGATGAGAAAGGAAGAAAGGTATTTTCTATATCTGAGGTAAGAAAATATACGTTACCAAATGGAGAAGAATGGGAAGAGAAAACTGAAGGAATAAAATCTTTTGATTGGTCAAACGCTCCGGACGATATTAAAAAGGTTATTAGAGAAATAATAATACGTTTATAAGATATATTTTTATACTAGGGTACTAATTAGGTGAATTGAATGACGCAGTTTGATTTTATTTTAACTACTGATAGATGTTTAATGACTGATCACCATCATAAGGAGTTTTTAGGATTTTTAGGTACTGGACCTGCTGTTGGATTGCCAGAATCTGTATGGAAATGGTTAGCATGCCCAAAGATGAAAGTGGACGAGCTAGGAAGACCTTTAGAGGCTCCTTATGGCATGAGAAAAATAGAAGCGAAACTTATAGATGAGGGTTTTAATGCAGCAATAATAGATCCAGATTATATAGATAAGTACCTTAATAATGCAAAAGCTCTAATGTTTTCTCACCATGATTATTTTGCTTTTGGTCCACCTTCTTCTACATGGTGGGGAATTACAAAAAAAGAGCCTATAAACTATAAAAGTTTTCAAGCACTTATAAACAAGCCAGAGATCTCGGAAGCTAAGAAAAAAGGCATGAAAATAATAGTAGGTGGACCTTCTACGTGGCAATGGCTATGGAGAGAAGACATGATTGAAAAATTAGGTGTTGATACTTTAGTAGATGGAGAAGGCGAAAAGGTAATAGTAAAACTTGCTCAGTCTATTATAGACGGCGAGCCTTTGCCTAGATATGTATATGTTAGTGGAGATGATGTTCCTGACCTAGAAGATATTCCAGATATAAAAGGCGCAAGTGTTAACGGTTTAGTAGAAATAATGAGAGGATGCGCTAGATCTTGCAGATTTTGTTCGGTAACATTAAGACCAACTAGATATTATCCATTAGATAAAATAGAAAGGGAGCTTCAAGTAAATGTAAAGGCAGGCATTCATAGTGGAGTTATACATAGCGATGATGTGCTATTTTATGGAGCAGTAGGTATATTACCTAGGCCCGAACCATTAATAAAATTACATAAACTAGTTAAGAAATACTATAAGACAATAGCATGGAGTCACGCAAGCTTAGCAGCCATAAGATATTCTCAAGAGAAATATGGGTTAATAAGTAAACTTTCCGAAATAATATACGGAGAAGGTAATCAGAAATATTTGGGAGTAGAAGTAGGTATAGAAACTGGTTCGGTAAAACTAGCTAAGGAAATAATGCCTGCTAAATCGGCCCCATATAAACCAGAAAGTTATCCTGAAACAGTAGAAGAGGCATTTAAGATAATGCATGAAAACCATATAATACCAGCTGGTACTATGATAATTGGACTTCCGGAAGAAACAGAAGAAGATGTATATAAAACAATAGAATTAGTAGATAATTTAAGATCATATAGAAGTATACTAGTTCCTATGTTCTTCGTCCCAATGGGGTACTTTAAGAATAAGGATTGGTTTACTAAAATTAAGTTAAACGATGCCCATATAGAGCTATATAAAAGAGTATTTTGGCATGATGTTTATTGGGCAGAAGACATAATAAATAAGTTCTATATTGAAGGTCCTATATACTACCCAGTAAGAATAGCTTTAAAAATGTTCTTATTTGCTGCTAAAAGAAAAATGAAAAAAGTAGAAGCGTGGCTAGAGACTCAAATGAAGAAATAAAGTCACGGCTTTTTATTTGCGGGTAATATATAATCTTTTGGAGCTGCTTTGAAAGGTTCTAGGTATTTTCGTAATACTTTAGGAATCTCTACACTTCCGTCTGATTTTTGATAATTTTCTAGAATAGCTGTGATCGTTCTAGTACTAGCTACAGCTGTGCTATTTAAAGTATGTACATATCCCTTTTTGCTCTCTTTTCTATCTACATAACGTATTTTCATCCTGTACGCTTGCCAATCAGTACAATTACTACAACTAACCATTTCTCTAAATTTAGCTTGAGCAGGCATCCATACTTCTAGATCATATTTCTTTGCTGCGCAAGCACCCAAATCACCAGATGCTATATTAATAATTCTATATGGCAATTCTAATCCTTGAAAAATTTCTTCAGCATTATTTAATAATTCTTTATGATATTTCCAGCTATCATCTGGAAGGCAATATATAAATTGCTCTACTTTATGAAATTGATGAACTCTAAATATTCCTTTTAGATCTTTATTAGCAGCTCCTGCTTCTTTTCTAAATGCAGGACTTATTCCAGCTAATTTTATAGGTAGTTCTTCCTTGTCTAATTCGTCCTTATAATGAAGAGCTGCTAAAGGATGTTCGGCAGTAGCTATTAAGTACAAATCTTCATTTTCTATTTTGTAAATAGCGTCTTTGAATGTGTCCATATCGATTACTGAATAAATAATTTCTCCACGTAACATATAAGGAGGAAGTACTAAAGTATATCCTTTAGAGGTTAGTGTATCTATCGCATAAAATAATAAAGAGAAATCCAACCATACTATATCGTTAAATAAATAGTAGAATCTAGAACCGGTTACTTCAGATGCCTTAATAGTGTTGCCTAGTTTCAGAACATTTTCTAACATGTCTGCATGCCCTATTGGTTTCCACTGAATAGTTTCATATTCAACGCTGGCGCCATTTAGTTGTTTCTTAAATTCATCAACATCTTTTTCATAAACTCTAAATTTTCCCCAGAATTTTATTGGTACACTATACGTATCGTCTGGGCCTTGCGGTACATCTTCAGTTACAATATTAGGTAAATTTTTAAGAACCTCATCTCTTTCTTGTTCTATTTCCTTAAGTTCTTTTTCTTTTTGTTGTAATTGAGCTAACAGTTCTTTAGCTTCTTTAATTTTCTTTTTTCTCTCTTCAGGTGGCAATCTAGGAATCTGTTGAGTTATAACATTATGCTCATGCCTCAATTTTTCTACTTGTTGAAGGATTTCTCTCCATTTCTTATCTAATTCTACGGCTTTGTTTACTACTGAAGGATCTATATATCTTCTCTTTAGATTTGCTATAAGTTCTTCTGGCTTTGTTCTAATGAGTTCTAATAAACTCCAAGACATAATAGACACAAAAAGCTTAAGCTTTTATGCCTTCTGATTCTAAACTCTGTCTATTTTTGCGATGCCAATAGCTCTGTAGAAAAGACAAGATGCTTGTAACTATATCAACCCAATAATTGGTAACAAAACAAAAATCTTTCAAAATCTCATTAGCATATTATCATTTCTTTCTGTTTTTTGGGTAAATTCCTTATATCCTCTATAGAAGCAAGATCTGTTCCCTGTATGACATACTGGTCCTATTGATGTTACTTTTAGCACTATTGAATCACTATCACAATCTATTCTTATATCCTCGATAATTTGGAAATTTCCACTTGTTTCCCCCTTTAACCATATTTTCTTTCTACTTAATGACCAAAAATGAGCATATCCAGTAGTTAGCGATTTTATTACTGCTTCCTTATTCATATTACCGACCATTAATACTTCGTTTGACTTAGCATCCTGAAGGACAGCTATTATAGTAAAATATTCATGCCTATAATTAAGCATAGAAGCTATCTTTTCTGCTTCTTCATTAGATAACTTTAACGTTTCATCCACCTAGTTAGATTTCTAAAGAATATTCTACCAGTATCGCTACTTTTTTCTGGGTGAAATTGAGTACCTATAGCAAATTCGCTATATACTATTGAAGGATAGTCGATTCCATAATGACTAATCATTAAAACATTATTTTCGTTTGTATATGCTACATAGCTATGAACGAAATATGCATATCTGTTATCCAGGTCTTCAGTTAGTTCAGAAGGATTCTTAATAAGAATTTTTTCCCAACCTATATGAGGTAACTTAACATTAGCATTTATTTTATCTACATAACCCTTAAACCAACCTAAACCCTTATTTTTACCGCCCTCTGTTCCTTCCTCGTACATTATTTGTAAACCTAAACAGACTCCTAGAAATTTTACGCCATTAGATCTTAAATCATTCAATTTATTTTCATTTTCATTAATGTACTTAGAGACTGCAGAAAATGATCCTACCCCAGGAAAAACTATAAGATCGGCGTTCTCTATATTCCCTATTTTAACTTCAAAACCAGTTCTTTTTAATGCAGATGATATACTATATAGATTTCCTACTCCATAGTTAACTACTATAGCTTTCATTTCATTCTCCTCTTTAATTCTTGATACAAATCCTCGGGTTTTATTCCTTCTAAAGCCATCAAAACCCAAAGATGATAAATAAGATCTGCTGACTCGCATAAGAATCTGTTTTTTCCTTCACTTAGTGATGCTACTACAGTTTCTACGGCCTCCTCTCCTACTTTTCTTGCTACATATCCCTTTCCCTTAGATACTATTTCTGCAGTATAACTACCTTTTGGCATCTTATTGATCCTATCTAAAATTATATCATATAAGTCTTGAAGAATCTCACTCATATCTAGCACCTATACTTTTAGAATGAAAATTGAAGCCTTCATAATTAGCCAATATCATAGCAGCTTTAATTAGATTTTTTTCTGGCTTCTCTGAAATAACATAAGATAACGGTTTAAGGAAATCAAAGACTGTTATTCCTCCTTTAAATCTTGCCCAGCCATTTGTGGGTAAAATATGATCTGGACCAGCGCAATAGTCTATTAATGCTGGTGGTGTATTGCCTAGTGTTATTGCTCCAGCATTACTAATTTTACTTAAAAGTTGTAAAGGAGATGAAGTAGCAATTGATAAGTGCTCTGGGGCTATATCATTTGCAATTTGTATAGCCTCATCTATATTGTTCACTTTGATTATATAGAAGTTACCTTCATTAGGTAACATTGATTTAATTCTATTTACCAAAAATTCTGAAGTTGAGATTAAAACTAAAAATGATGTTTTCCCGTGCTCTCCTTGTGCCAGAAGATCTAAAGCTACATTTTCTGGATTAGCAGAATCATCTGCAATAACTACCAATTCTGTTGGCCCTTCTATTCCATCTATACCTACATTCTCACTTACAAGATATTTTGCGGCTTGTACATATATATTGCCTGGACCTACTATTTTATCAACTTTTTTTACGCTTTCAGTTCCGTATGCAAGAGCAGCTATAGCTTGAGCGCCTCCTATCTTATATATGCCCCTAATATTTAATCTAATTGAAATATATGCTATTGCAGGGTCTACTTTTTCTTTAGGAGTAGCAACATATATTTCCTTAACGCCTGCAATCTTGGCAGGAATTCCGGCCATAAGTAAAGTAGAGGGATAAGTCTTTATTCCTCCTGGAACATAAATACCAACTTTTTCTATTGGTTTCCAAACTACTCCAAACTCTATTCCGTTTTTACCTCCCCCAGAATTAGGAGGCATCATACTTTTATGAAAATCTGTTAACTGATCATAAATGATATCTATAGCATTTCTAACATTATCATCCAATAAGGATGCTTGAGATTTGATTTCGTCTTGATTAGCCTTAATATCCGATAATAGATAATTATCGAATTTAGCTGTATAATCAATAATTGCTTTATCTCCCTCTTCTTTAACTTTTGCAATTATGTCCCTTACTTTATCTAATACAGAAATAAACGATATGGGTCTGTCTTTAGGTAATATATACTCTATCATATCCTAACATCAACTCCTTTAGATTTTAAATAAGTCTTAAGCTCTGATATCTTTATTACACCATCATGAAATATACCTGCGGCCAATGCAGCATCAGCATTAGAATAATTAAATACGTCATAGAAATCTTCTAATTTGCCTGCTCCTCCACTAGCTATAACCGGTATATTTACTGAATCTACTATTAATTTAGTAAGATCTAAATCATATCCTTTTCTAGTACCGTCTTGGTCTATGCTTGTAAGTAATATCTCTCCTGCACCTAGTCTTTCTATTTCTTTAGCCCATGTTTGGACATTAATTCCAGTATTGTAGGTACCAGATTTTGTATAAACAAGCCATGAACTATTGATTTTTTTTGCGTCTATTGCCACAACTATGGCTTGCGCACCAAATTCATTAGATCCTTGAGTAATTAGGAGTTTATTTTCAACTGCTGCTGTATTTATACTAACTTTATCTGCACCAGATGATAAAGTTCTTGAGATATCTTCTATTGATCTAATACCGCCACCTACTGTCAATGGTATAGATAACACGCTAGCAGTGTCTCTAACTACTTTCAATAGTGTAGTTCTGCCTTCTATAGTAGCTGAAATATCAAGAAATACTATCTCGTCTGCTCCTTCATCCTCATATCTAGATGCTAACTCTACTGGATCGCCTTTATTCTTTAGATTTAGAAAATTAGTACCTTTTACGACTTTTCCGTTCTTTACATCAAGACAAGCTATGATGCGTTTTGTAGTCATAGTATTCCCTTAGTACTATTTGTTCCACTGTACACAATTCTAGTTGCTTCATATAAAGAAATTCCTAATGCCTTAAATGAAGCTTCTATTATATGGTGATCATTTTCACCTTTAATTTGCATCAAATGCAAAGTAATGCCAGCATTTTGAGCTAAAGAACCAAAGAAATGACTTACATTTTCAGTCGAGAATCCACCTATTTGTTCTCTTTTCAGTTTTAAATCTACATATGATGATCCTCTACTAGAAATGTCTATTGCAATCATTACTAACGCCTCATCCATGGGAATTATGTTACTACTAAATCTCTTTATACCATCCTTATTGCCTAGAGCCTCTTTTACAGCAAGACCTAATGTTATTGCCGTATCTTCTATTACATGGTGATCGTCATAGTTTTGTTTGTCTTCAGCTATTATTTTTCCAGAAGATCGCATGAAAAATAGCAAAGTATTTAACATATGATTAAAGAAAGGAACAGGAGTTTTTATTTCAATGTTGCCAGGATTATCTATATCTAATTCGAGTTCAATTCTAGTCTCCTTCGTTTCTCTTAAAATCCTTGAATATCTAGACATATTTAATACCTCTTAATATGCCAGAATAAAAAGACATACCTACTATTGCAAAATCAAAACCTAATTCTTTAAGGTCTGTTAGATCTTTAATATTGCCTATGCCCCCTGCATAACCTTTCATATTATGAAGGTCTAAAATATATTTGCCTAAAGTCTTATCAATTCCGCTTTTAGTTCCTTCATTGCATATGTTGGTAAATATAGTTCCGTAAGTATCTTTAATTGTATCTATTCCTTCATTTAAAGAAATGGACTTTTCTTTCCATCCTTTTATATAAATTATGTTATTACAATAATCTAAGGATGATATTATTTTATCACGTCCTACTTCCTTTATAATTTGATCAAAAAGAGTCTTATCTGTGAAAATTATAGTAGATACAACTAAAAACGAAATACCATAACTTATAAGCCTTTTAGCTTTATTTAAATCTCTTATTCCTCCACCTACCTCTACATTGTCAAATCCAATTTTCACTATATTTCTTATTATATCCTCATTTGAACCTACGCCTTCTGCAGCGTCTAAATCTACTATATGCACATAATTATATCCATCGCTGTATATCCTATAAGCTATATCTAACGGATTACCTAATATAAGACCAGATCCTCTTTTTCCCCTAATTCTTTTTACGACTTTTCCTTCGCTAATGTCTATGCTAGGTACTACTATCATCTTATCACTTTTTCTATTCCTAATATAACTATATCCTTAGCACCTGCAATCATTGCCTTAGCTACTATTTCTGGCAAACAGTCTTCATTAACCACTGTAATAACTTCCCATGCATCGCTTTTGCTAAGTTTACTTATAGCTGGAGCAAGCATGGCAGGCAAAGACGCAAGGACTTTTTCTAAATCTTTATCCTTAACATTCATGAATATCATTTTTTTACCTCTAGCGCTTAATGCTCCTTTCATCATTGTTAACACTAAGTTAATCTTGTCCGCTTCTTCACTTTTCAGCCAATATCTATTTCCTATAATAGTAGCATATGTTTCCATTACAGTATCAATTTCCTTTAGGCCATGCAATTTTAAGGTAGTACCAGTGCTTACGACGTCTATTATTGCATCAGCGGCACCCAGAGAAGGCATTACTTCTGCCGCACCACTTATTTTCACTATCTTAGCATTAATATTTTTCCTTGTAATATATTCCCTAGCAATATTATAATACTTTGTAGCTATTTTTATCTCTCTTTTTAACTCACTTACATCACTAATGTTCCAGCTAAGTGGGACAGCTAGAGATATTTTCGCCTTACCAAAATCTAATCTTATTAGATCCTCTACATCTGCCCTAGATTCTATAACATAATCCATTCCAGTTATACCTATATCTGCAGCCCCATTTTCAACTAGATTAGGTATATCTTCAGTTCGCATTAGAACTAATTGTACTCCTTCCCAACTAGTAGGAACTATTAGCGATCTTTCGTCAGTAGCTAGTGGTTTGATTCCTACAGAAGATAAAAACTGTAATGAAGGCTGCTGTAATCTACCTTTATTTGGTATTGCTATTTTCAATTATCTCACCCAATTTCTGTGTAAAAATGGTACATTGCTCTAATGTGCCAACAGTAACTCTATAATAACTACTAATTGGCCTTCTAATAGCTATTCCTTTACTTAATAGAGGATGAATAAGATCTCCATCGTATTTAAAGAAAAGAAAGTTAGTTAGTGATTTATAAACCTTCAGACCCAATTTCTTTATAGACTCATAAAGAAAATCTCTATTCTTCTTTATTTCATTTGCTATATTAAATGCATAGCTTGGGTTTTCTAACGCAGAAATACCAGCTACTAATGAAGGTAATGGGATATCAAAAGGTGTAGTAGCCTTAGTTAAGGCTTTTATAACTTCTTTGTCAGCTATTAGATAACCAACTCTAAACGAGGCTAATGAAAACGCCTTACTTAATGTCCTTACAATTGCAACATTCTTATATTTGCTAATAAAATCCTTCACTGTATAGCCAGAGAATTCATAATATGCTTCGTCTATTATTAATAACCCGTTAATCTTTTCGGCTATGTTAGATATTATATCCTCTTTGGCCTTTAACATAGGAGATCCAGTAGGATTATTTGGATCGTCTATTATTACAAGTCTAGCATTTGAAATTTTATTATATAATAAATCTAAATCCTCTTTCCACCAATCGCCGTCCTCTTTAAGATTTATTTTAATAACATTCAAACCTCTAACTGAAGAATATACTGGATACATGCTATACGAAGGAAAGTTGTATACTACCGTATCGCCTGGCTGCGTTAAATTATAGAAAATAGTCCTTAATGCTCCGTCTCCTCCTGGAGTAGGCAGGATATTCTCAGGTTCTACTTTACTATATTCTGCAGCTAATTCTCTTAATCGA
Source organism: Acidianus brierleyi (assembly GCF_003201835.2). NCBI lineage: Archaea > Thermoproteati > Thermoproteota > Thermoprotei > Sulfolobales > Sulfolobaceae > Acidianus > Acidianus brierleyi. The sequence continues at coordinate 1,719,114 of NZ_CP029289.2, forward strand.
GCTATTAGGTCAGGATGTTGATATCTATTGCCTTTTGTTAAATATTTTTCTACATTTTCTATAATAAAGTCTGGAGGAGAATATGGCGATTCATTTAAGTGTAATCTTAAACCTTCTTTTATGTCGTCGTAATTATATTCTCCTGCATTTTCTAACCATGTATATAATATTTTTCTTAAATCGGTTGGTGCAATAATGAACCCTCAATATGAAAAGATGGCTAACTTTAAAAGCTTTTATTATAGGAAAATTCGTGTTTTTAGAGCGATTGCTAGATCTTAAAAGCATTATTATCTCTTATTATTATTCTATAAATCTAACAATAATTATGAATGTAGCTTCCTTATTAAGTAAACAGAGTAAAGATGTGTGTATTATAAACTATGATAAGATAAAGTGGGATTTTTATCCATACAATATAGATTTTTCACTAAACTGTAGTCCAAAGTCGGAAATAATAGTATTTGAAGCTGAAAATGAAAGAGAAATTCCTAAAAATTTTAGATTAGTAACTACATATAAGAATTTAAAAATAGATGGTACTAAAATAAAAATAGATAAGGTAGATATAAATTTATATAAATCTAGAATTGATGATGAAGAATATCTTTTTAGAGTAATAAATGGAAAGATAGAAGATTATGAAATAAGAGACATTGATAAAGAAATATTGAATATAATAACTAGTTTAGGGAATCCATGCAATTTAACAGATGTAATAAACATTTCACAGAAAAAACTTAATTTACCAAGAGACAAAATTAGAGAAGAATTACAATTCCTTATTCAGATAGGTAAAATAAAAATACATAATAAAATTATTGAATTAATATAGCAGGTCTTAATGGTAATGCGTCTTTATTATATTTTTGTCTTATTTCGTCGTTAAATTTCTCTATATTTATCTTCAATCCTATCTTATATTCTAGATATGGCAGAGCATCTTTTATAATATCGAATTCAGAGAAATCATATTGTAATAATCTTTTCATATTTTCTTGCATATTATTTGCATATTGGAAAATTTTTTGTAAATTCTTTGCATCATCTTTATTTTTTGGTCTATATATTTCCATTAGATTTTTTAATGAACCGCCTTGGGAAATTATTTCTATTGATTTCCTTAATTTATCTAGGCTTTCTTGATCAGAAGTGTAGATAGTAATAGAGCTTGGTTTTCCTTTGTAAATGTTTAATATAGATCTTATGTCCTCTATTAATTCTTCATGATATTCATGTTCTAACTCTATGAAAGTATCTATTTTTGTCTCATCATAAGTAGGCCATTTCTCTATAGAGACAAATGAATTATTACCCATAATATTCCATACTTCTTCTGCAAGATGTGGTGCAAACGGCGTTAAGAGCTTCGTCCATTTTAATGCTATTTCTTTAACAATGCTAGCGTTAGGTTCTCTACCTTCTGCTTTTACCATCTCAAAGTATTCATTGAATGTCGAAATCATTTCAAAAAGTACTTTATTTAATGAATCTCTAAGTATTAGCTGATCCATTAAAGAAGTAACGTCTTTAATTAGAACATTAAATTTTGATAACAACCATTTTTCTGGCTTTCCTAAAACATTTCCGTTATATGTTGTGGTACATATATCATAGTATCTTCTCAACGCATCTGAAATAGATCTAGCTCCAGCGTCAGTAAAATTAGCGTCTGATCCCATATCTACAGTACAGGATAAGGCAATCCTAATAACATCTGCACCATACATCCTTATAGCTTTCCTTAATGGCAATATATTCCTCAGAGACTTGCTCATTTTCTTTCCTTCATATAATATAAATCCATTTATTGCAACTCCTCTTGGCCATAATTCCTCAGGAAATATCGCAGCGTGATTAAATAGAAAGAAAGATAGGTGATTTGGTATCAAATCTGGTCCGCTATGTCTTATGTCTAATGGATACCAATAGCTGAATTCACTTCGTAAGTCTTCTATTATTTTTCTATCTATTCCAGTTTCTTTTGAAATTAGATCTACGTCTCCTTTTCCTAACATTACATAATCCCAAAACTCTTTAGTTAACTGAGAAGCATGAAGCTTATTTAACCTGATTTTATGAGATATAGTATAATATGCCATATATATTGTAGAATCAGATAGACTTTCGATTATCCATTTCTTGTCCCATGGCAATGGAGTACCTAAACCTCTTGTTCTGGCGCACGCTCTTTTTTCTAACCAATCAATAGAATATTCGAAATCCTTTCTTACCTCTGGTGGAATCACTCTCATTCTACTTAAGAGTTTTTTAGTTTTATTTTTCCATTCTGGGTTTCCGTAATCTAAAAACCATTGATCTTTTAGGATTTTTACTACTACTTCATTGCCGCATCTACAGTAAACGGGTTTATTCATTATTTCATAAATATATCTTCCAAATCCTTTCTGTATTATGAAGTTAGTTATTATTTTTCTAGCTTCAGGGACACTAGCACCTATTATATTCTTTAACTCTTCTCTAAATTCTGGTTTTATTAAATTAATTACATCGTCTCTAATTTTTCCCTTGTTATATTCAGTTCTATATACCATTTCGGTTACTTTCTTTAAATCTGAATCATTTTTCGGTTTTTCTTTATCTATGAAATCCTTGGCTGGAATATCAGAATATCCGTCTACTTTTACTACTGGAATAGGTTCTATATCAGATTTTATTTTTCTTAAGTAAAAATAATCAAAAGGAGCATGAGCTGGAACACTCATTACTACACCAGTTGCTAATGATGGATCTACAAAATCTGCTGCTAATATAGGAACTTCTTTTCCGTTTATAGGATTTATAGCTTTTAGTTTCTGTAAGTCTTCTGCAGATATCTTATCCTCTTCTTTCAGATCTAATTGAAATGATAGCTTAAAAGCTGCTTTTTTCGACACTATCAATTTTTTCTCATTAATATCCACAATAGAATAATCCTCTTTTGGATTTATCCAGATAGCTACTACGCCAAAGATAGTCTCTGGTCTTAACGTAGCTACTGGTAAATATCCTTTAGGTGTTTCAAAGTAAATTAAAACATATTGTCCTATGTCCGGTTCCATGTCCCCTTTAGTATCGTGCATACCTACTGGTAAATTGTGTACTGGACACCAACCTACTGGATGCGTATCTTTAACAATATATCCCATTGATTGTAATTTTCCGAATTGCCATACAATAAATGAGGAAAATTCTGGATCAATAGTAGTAAATTCTCTTCTCCAATCTATACTTAAGCCTAGCTCTTTCATAGATTTTTTAATCTCTTCTTTAAAATAATTCGCCATAAATAAGGGATCAGATAATTTTGGTATAACTTCAGAAGGAATTTCATAAATATTCTTGAAAATATCTAATAATTCCTTATCCCCTTTAGCCACATCGTCTGCCATAGTAATTATTGGTGTCCCTGTATAGTGAAAACCCATAGGGAAAAGTACATTATATCCTTTCATTCTCATATATCTAGCATAAATATCGCAAGTAGTATACGTTCGTCCATGACCTAAATGAAAAGGACTATTAGGATAAGGAAACGCTACTGTGCTATAAAATTTTGATCTATTATCTGGATTAGATTCAAATATTTTACTCTCTTCCCATTTTTTTTGCCATTTTTCAGATACCTTATTAAGCAAAACTACAAAGTCTTGAGACATAAGCACACCAAAATTTATTTAAGTGTGACATTTTTAAGCTTATTAAATGTTTACAAAGACTGGAGATAAAGGAGAAACTAACGTAATAAATAAACGCGTAGGGAAAGATTCCCCGTTAGTTAATTTTCTAGGAGATTTAGACGAAGCTAACTCATTCATAGGGTTGGCAATAAGTAAAATACCATGGGATGATATGAAAAAAGACCTTTTAAGAGTCCAACATGATCTTTTTGTCCTTGGAGAAGATGCCTCAACTAATAATGGAAAAGTAACACAAGATTTTGTTAAATGGTTAGAAGAAAGAACCGTATATTATAGAAAAGAAAGCGGCCCGATAAAATTATTCGTAATTCCAGGAGGATCTGAGGAAGCATCTCATATCCATGTAGCAAGGTCAGTTGTGAGAAGGATAGAAAGAAATTCTGTTAAATACTCAAAGGAATTAGAATTTAATAAATGGATCATAGTATACTTAAATAGGCTTTCTTCTCTTTTATTTTCCATGGCAGTAGTAGCTAATAAACGAAAGGAAGTAAAGGAAGAGAATTACGACATAGGCAAATATTGGTGATTCAGTAATCCAGATTTTATTAATAATTCACAATTTTTACACACATCTCTACCATAACTTGTTGGTTCTCCACATATTTTACACTTAGGAAGATCTTTTAACTCACTATTTCTCTTGTATTCTTCAGATATTTTGTCAAATTCCTCAACTATGGTTAGTAAACTACCAGGCTTTTTTGACTCTAATGAGTATAATAAATCTCTAACCTTTGCTCTTAATGTAGGTTTCATAGAAATATAAGGACATTCCACTTCCTGAAATTCAAATCCTTTATAATATGCATACATAGTAGTCTCCCATTCATATATTTTCCTTAAAGGCTTAACTCTTAATACAAATTTATCACTTAATTTTACCGGTATTTCTCCTAATCTTATTAATCTTTTTATATCTCCTCTTAATAAATTTATTACAATTGTCTGAGCTTCATCGTCTAGATTATGACCAGTGGCCACTAAATCAGCTTTTACTTCCCTTCCTGCAGCATTTATTAGTTTCCTTCTAAAACCACCACAAAAAGTGCATGCAGAAATATTTAGACCTTTATCATGAGAAGATCTTACCATATCGTCTAATGTGAAGCCTACTTCCTTTTTAAAAGACGTAGAGATTAGTTCTATACCTAGGTCATCTAGGTATTTTTTGAGTTTTTTTGCTTGATCCGATCTGTTATATCCTCCTATACCTTCTACAATATTAAACGATATAAGCTTCTTAGGATCTATAAAAGAAGCCAAAGTATCTGCTAACGTCAGACTATCTTTACCTCCGGAAACTGCTAATAGAATCTTATTAGCTTTAGTAAGACCTTCCTTTTCTGCCTCCTTTTTTACTCTATTCCGAATATCGTCTATAAAACAATCCTTGCATAATCTTCTGCCAGTATGAGGCTGTAATATTACAGCGTCTTTAGATTTACATACGTCGCATTTCACTTTACTCTTCTCCCCTCTACTATTTTGTTTCCTCCTGCAACCTCATCGATACTATGTATCGCGCAACCCTCCTCTTCCAATACTTTTCTTATTTCGTCAAAGTCAATATTATCTCCTTCAACAACTACACTTAATCCCATAGTTTCTACATCCATATCAGTAACCGTTATATTAACTCCATCTATGCCCTTAATAATAGTTAGTTTATCTGCTAGATCTATAATGGTAGAACCTTTAATCGGTTTAAGAACGTCAAGAACTACACGTCTAATTCCCAAATTACATCAGATCTAATTATTACTTATAACGTTAAAAACTTAATTTTATGCCAGGTCGTAAAGCTATTATCCGTGAACTACTGACCCTTATTTTAGTAGTTATAAAGAATTTTGAATCTAACTACTAAACATAAAAATTTTCTAGAAAATACTAGAATTTAGGCTAAAACTAATAATTGCAACTTTTATCAGATTTAGGGATTCAAAGGGGGCGGAAGACTCCATCCGTGGAGATAGATAGGCCCCTCTGTAATTAGGCTTATATACGTATTTTTCAAATACCCTATTAATGTCCGACGTAGGGTTACGCTTTAGAGCATACACTGACGAAGGAACATTGAGGGCGTTAAAAGCCCAGTTGAGGTTATCATGTGAAGCATATAATACCATACGCTGGACAGATGCGTATTTTCATGAGAGAGATGGAAAAGGACTCACTAAGACGGAGTTGAGGCAACTAGCTCTCGATCTGAGAAAACAGGATGAACAGTATCAACAGCTATATTCCCAAACACTGCAACAGATCGCAGACAGATTCTACGACGCTAGACAGAGGTTCTTTGAAGGGATAGCACGTTACCCAAAAGAAAGCACATAAGTGGTACTCCCTAGTGTATCCCCAGTCAAGTTGGAAAATCATGAAAGTGAAGGAGATCAGGACGAAAAGCAAGAAGAACAAGAAGAAGGTAATAACGCTTCAGCTGTCAAACCTAGGGATCTTCAACGTTATTGTTCATAGGGACTTCCCGCTGGAAAAAGTAAAGAGGGTAGTAATCAAGTTAACACCATCAGGGAGATTGTACATCATCTTCGTTGTGGATCAAGAGTATCCTCAACTCCTTAAGACAAACAAAGTAGTTGCTGTGGACGTTGGTGTAGAGAAACTTCTCACTACCTCTGACGGGGAATATGTCCCCAACCAGAGACCTTACGAGAAGGCGCTCAATAAGACAAGGAGACTTCATAAAGCTCTTTCAAGGAAGAAGTTCTTGTCACGCAACTGGTTTAAGGCAAAGATTCGTCTAGCGAGGGCTTATGAGCACTTGAAGAATCTTAGGAAGGACATGTACATGAAACTCGGGAAGTATTTTGCTGAGCATTATGACGTCTTGGTCATGGAGGATATTCATGTTAAGCAAATTGTTGGTAAGTCTCTTCGAAGGCTGAGGATGAGGCTTCAAGATGTCGCTTTTCATGAGCTTAGGAGTATCATGGAGTATCAACTTGGGAAGTACGGTAAGAAACTCACTCTAGTGAATCCTGATTTTACTTCAATGACTTGTGCTAGGTGTGGACATGTTAGGAGGGATTTGACTTTGGCTGATCGTGTGTTTGTCCTAATTGTGGTTGGACTGTTGATCGTGACTATAATGCTTCCCTCAACATACTGAAGAGATCGGGGTCGGAACGACCCTCACTGTGGAGCTCCGCCCTCTGGCAAGCCTCGGCTTTGAAGCAGGAAGCCACGTCCGTTAGGGCGTGGTAGGCTCCACATGCTTTGCCTCTAACATGGCTAGGCGATGGCTTGAAGAGCCGAAGGAACTACTTGATTGGGGTCAACTTGAGGGCCTTCACCACCTCCTCTCCTATACCTAGTCTTCTTAGTCTCACTCTTGTAAAGCTTGTCTTCATGTTTAAGAGTGTTGTTCGTGAAAATCGCCGTAGGAGTTCACATATTAGAATTTATAACAGTTAATATACGATTAAAAGCTAACTATAGGTTTGTAAAAAACGCTATAGATACTTTTATTTTAGGTTAAATTTAAATACAATTATTAAAAGGGGGTATATAAAGGGGGGTTAACTGTGATGGGGGTTAATTTAAGTTACGAACCAAAGGTTGTGGGAAAGCAAGTTTATGGAAGTCTCTATGATTGCGACGAAGATATGTTAAAGGATGTTGATAAGCTAAGAGAAATAGCTATAGAGGCTGCTAAAGAGGGAAAAATGACCTTGCTTGATGTTAAAGCATGGAAAATAGGGGAGGGAGTGAGCGTGGTTGCCATAGTCCTAGAGAGTCATATAACTATACATACTTGGCCTGAGTATAAGTTTGCTACAGTAGATGTATATTCATGCGGTTCCCATACAGATCCTAGAAAAGCGTTTGAATTCATAGCTATAAAGCTTGGTGCTAAAAGATATACAATGAAAGAGGCTGATAGATCATCGGACTTTTAATTATAGGAGGAGGAATAGCTGGTCTTTTAGCTGGGTACAAATTTAGGGATTACAATCCTTTAATTTTTGATAGGAGAAGAACACCAGGGAAGAAGTGTACTGGCATTATAAGTTACTCTACTTTTCTTAATTTAGGCGTATCTAAAGAATTCGTAGATAGATATTTCAAAGATATAGAAATTATTATAAATAATAAATATCACGTTTATATAAAAACAAATGTTCTAAGACTAAATAGAGAAAAGCTTGAAATCTGGTTATCTAACGAATTGACAGTTAAACGCCCAGTAAATGCTTCTATTAACGGGAATATTGTATACTACAATAATGAAAAATTTACTGGAGATATAATTGACGCATCTGGCTGGAAAGGAAAGGCTAAGTGGATAAGAGCAATAGAGTACGAGTTATCTCCAATAAATGAAGAAAAGATAACTGTATACATTGATAATAATAATCCAGGAGGATTCTCGTGGATAGTACCGTTACCAGAAAAAACATTGGTAGGTAGTATAAGTTATTCAGATCCTTTAAGATATATACCTAAGGTTAACTCTAAGGTATTAGGAATACATGGAGGAGCTATACCTAGGGTAAAACCGAAATTTTCTAAGAACGCCATAGGCGATTCTACTGGGTTAATAAAAACTTTTACTGGAGGAGGTATATTTGGAATTTCAGAAATACTTCAAGTTCTTCTAACTGATAAATATGATGAGAAATTTAAGAAATTATCTAAGGAAGTTAGTAAACAATATCATCTTACAAGCTTATTAGAAAAGTCTTGGAGAATATCTCTAAATATGGGCCTATTTTATAATGAAAAAACCATTTATGCAGATAAGGAATTTGATTTTCATTCACTTCTTTTCAGATTCTCTAACTAAATTATAGCATCCTTCTCCTTTGTCAATTATTCCCATTTCTAATAATTTTGCTATTATTTTTTCTGGTTCTTTTATCCCTAATCCTTTTAGATCTCTAACAGCAGCTATTTCTCCTACGGAAACATTGGTTTTAAAATATTTTATTGCAACCTCTAAATCTCTTTCCATCTTTAAGTTTATTTACTTCTAATCATTTAACGCTATCGTGAATCCATATCTTAAACTGATAAGAATCCATAACGTTATAGGGGCAGCAATAGGTGATTTTACAGGGTATGTAGTAGCATCAGAATGGAGAATATTACCGTTAAAGTTGCTAATTTCAATCTTGGTAGTTTCATTAGTAGCTGCTGGAGGTTACGCAATAAACGACGTATATGATATAGAAATAGACAAAATAAATAAACCAGATAGACCATTACCATCTGGGAGAATTACCCTAAGAAACGCCGTATTCTTATCATATGCTACAATGATTCTAGGAATATTACTTTCTGTATTTTTAGGTTATATACAAATATTCGTAGCTTTCATAACTTCATTATTACTCTATTTGTATGCAAAATCGTTAAAAAGAACTGGCCTTACGGGAAATTTCGTAGTAGCATTAACTACTGGTCTTTCGATATTTTATGGAGGTCTGGCATATTTTAAGGGAAACTGGTTAGAGATGGTGTTAATACCAACTATATACTCATTCTTCTTAACATTAACTAGAGAAATAGTGAAAGGTATAGAAGATTATGAAGGAGATAAAAAATATAGTGTCAGAACTCTAGCTACTACAATAGGAATATCAAAATCTTGGAATATAGCTAAAATTATGCTAATTATTGTGCTAATCTCTTCACCAATTCCTTTCTTTTTAGGTTTTAATTTAATTTATTTGGTTCTATTAATTCCATTTTCTTATTTTACATTACTAACCATAATTCAAAACAAGAGTATAGAAGGAGGGGCAAAAGCTAGAGCACTACTAAAAGGATCCGCTTTTGTCGGAATGCTAGCTTTTGCCCTAGGGACATTACCTCTCAATTTCCTTATCAATCACTTTCCTTAAGCCTGCTTTAACACCTACAACCCTTATATTAAGATTTCCTTTCTTCTGTAATAAAGAGCTCATAGGTATTTCATATCTTATTATACTCTTTGTTTTTACATTCTCAAATGTTTTAAAATGTACCGTTACTCCATTTAACATAATGTTTACCAGTAACTTATCTAAATCTATTTCGCCGCAGTTTTCTATGTTTAACAAAATTCCCTTATCAATTACTTTTCCATCTACAGAAATATCTATTTTAGGACTCTCTGTTTTAGCAGTATAATGAAGATATATAAAAGCAGGACATTTTACTTGTCCTTCATGAATTATATCTATTTCCTTATTTTCGTTTATTTCTATTTCTTCGCTATTTTTATTATCACCTATCTCGCTTAGTAATGTACCATCGCCGTAAATCTTTAATACTGATTTATTAGGATTTTTCAAAATAATATAGCTTTTATGAAAATTTTTTAGCATTAGTCTCTCTGAAGATTTTAGCATTAGAATTCCTGCCTTAGTAGAGAATTTTGTATAAAAATTTGATATATTATAAAAAATTAAACTATTAATAAAATTAACTGTTATTGGCTCTACTGTAACTGAATTAATTACAAATTCATTTTTACCTTTCTTAACAAAATGCGATATATCAAATACATGAATATTGAAATATTTCGAGTTATATTCAAGGTTTATATTAGGTCTAAATTCCTTCGTTAAAGAGAAATTATTTATCCAGAGTCGCCATTTAGTTAATAAATTAGGTGTTTCAGTTCCTATTATCATATAGCTTTTATAAGGCTCTTTTTCTGCAAAGAAATTGTAGGAAATCTCTTTATTGTCCATTCCTAATTTTATAGACTTTAGTGAGGACGAATAGTCTATTGTACCTTGGAAATCGCCCTCGTCAAAAGTTGCTAGTTCACCAATTGGCATATATTATAAACCGATACAAAGAAAATAAAATGAATGCTAGGAAAAATCTATTCTATAATCAAGAGATCGGATCTAGTAATAGAAGTATTAGATGCTAGAGAACCAGATTTAACTAGATCAAAATCGCTAGAAAATTATGCTAGAGATCTAAATAAAAAGATTTTAATAGTAATAAACAAGGGGGACTTGGTTCCTAAAGATATTTCAGAAAAATGGAAAAAATATTTTGAATCTAAAGGATTGAGAGCTATATATATAGCGGCAACACAGCACATGGGCACTAAAATTTTACGAGATAGCATAAGAGAGTTACTTAAGGGAAGTCAAGGAACAGTATGCTTTATAGGTTATCCTAAGACTGGAAAATCATCTATAATCAATGCATTAAAAGGAAGGCATTCAGCTACAACATCATCCCACCCAATGGAAAAAGGCTTTACTAAAAATCCACAACTATTTAAAATAGACAGTAAAATATATGCATGGGACACTCCAGGTATAATTCCGCCTGACGGCAATTATCTTGAAAAAGTAATAAGAGGAAGCTCAGTAGATGAGTTAGAAGATCCAGTAAAGGCAGCAATAATGCTTATAAAAAGAATAGAGCAGTTTGATAAATCTTCTTTAGAAAATGTATATGGAGCATATTCTGATCCAAACGATTTACTGAGAAAAATAGCCATGAAGCGCGGTTGGATCTATAAAAAAGATAAAGAACCAATAATAGACGAAGCTGCTAAGGTAATAATAAGAGATTTTCACGATGGCAAAATAATTTATTTCAGTCTTCCTCCAAAAACTAATGATGAAAATAAAAGTAGTAATATTTGATGCAGACAAAACTTTATGGGATCATTACAATATTTCCGAATTTGAGGAGCCTATAAAAATCATAAATAGAGACGAAATTGAGGATATAAAGGGAAGAAAACTAAAAGTTTTTCCTGAAGTAAGATCTACATTAGAGGAGCTAAAGAGAAATAATCTAATACTAGGAATGGCTACATGGAATTATCCTGAAAAGACCGAAAGAATGCTAGGAATATTAAACTTAAGAAGATATTTTGATGTAATTGTATCAAGAGACTTTCCTTTTAAATTCATAATGATATCTGAAATAATTAATGAATTGAAGAATAGAGGAATATCAGTAAAACCAGAGAATATAATGTTTATAGATGATAGACGTGTACATTTTGGAAATGTTTGGCTATACTTAGGAAAAGTGAAATGTGTTGAAATGTGGAAAGACATTTCTTGCCACAGTCAAATTTTAAAGTTATTGGAATTGAACAGTTAGATATTTTGAAAAGCTTATTTCGATTAAAAGTTTTAAAAATTCACTCTTAGAAATGTACAAATCTATAATAAAGCTTAAAAATCATTAATGATACTTTATTGAAGTGACAAAGATGATGGGTGGCTATACCCTCCAAATTCAATAAAGTATCTAAAAGTATTCTTAAGGTATTTCCATATATATTTGAATGTGTATTCTTTAGGGGTGAGAAGTTTTGCCAAATGGTAGCAGAATATTAGTGGATTCTCTAAAAAGAGAAGGGGTAAAGGTAATCTTCGGAATACCTGGCCTATATAACATGCCATTTTACGACGAATTATACTATGACTTAGAAAATGGGGAAATGAGACATGTGCTAATGAGACATGAACAAGCTGCAGCGCATGCTGCTGATGGCTTTGCTAGAGCATCTGGATTTCCCGGTGTATGCACTGCGACTTCCGGTCCAGGAGCTACAAATTTAGTTACTGGTGTTCTGACAGCATACTGGGATAGCTCTCCTATAATAGCATTAACGGGTCAAGTAAATAGATCATCAATAGGAAAAATGGCTTTCCAAGAATCAGATACTCCTGGAATATTTAAGGATGTATCCAAATATGTTGTTCAATTGAAGACTATCGATGAGATACCAATATGGATAAAGAATTCATTCTACATTGCGACAACTGGTAGACCTGGCCCAGTAGTAGTGGATATTCCTAGAGATGTTCAATTAGAAAAGATTGAAAACGTAGAATGGCCAGAAAAACCGATAGTAAAAGGTTACAAGCCATTTAGAACTGTTATTGATCCATTAAAAATAAAGAAAGCAGCAGAACTTTTGCTAAATGCTGAAAAGCCAATAATATTATCTGGAACTGGAGTAGTATGGTCAGGAGCTACTGAGGAAGTATTACATCTAGCCGAAACAGTAGGATCTCCAATAATATCTACGCTTCCTGGTAAATCCAGTATACCGCATGATTATCCATTATTCGTAGGACCAATGGGATACTACGGAAGAGCAGAAGCTTCAATGGCAGCTTTAGAATCAGACGTAATGCTAATAGTTGGAGCTAGATTAAGCGATAGAACTTTTACATCTTACGACGAAATGACGGAGACTAAAAAGAAATTTATAATGATAAATATAGATCCTACTGATTCTGAAAGAGCTTTCAAAGTAGATGTGGCATTGTACGGTGATGCAAAAATATTGCTAAGAGAATTATTAAACGCTGTAATAAAATTGGGATTAAAGAAAGATAGAACTGCATGGTTAAATAGAATCAAAGAATTAAAAGAGTATTATTCTCAATTTTACTTCCAAGACGAAAAAGGAAAAATGAAACCATGGAAAATAATGAAAACTATAAGAAATGCTATACCTAGGGATTCCATAGTAACTACTGGAGTAGGACAGCACCAAATGTGGGCAGAAGTATTCTGGGAATCACTTGAACCTAGAACTTTCTTGTCTTCTACAGGAATGGGACAATGGGATTTGGACTTCCAGCAGCCATGGGTGCTAAGATAGCTAGACCAGATAAGGTTGTAGTAGATCTAGACGGAGATGGATCATTTATGATGACAGGAAATAATTTGGCCACTGCAGTAGACGAACATATACCAATTATTTCAGTAATATTTGATAATAGAACATTAGGATTAGTTAGACAAGTTCAAGATTTGTTCCAAAATAAGAGAATAGTAGGTGTAGATTACGGTTCATCTCCTAACTTAGTAAAATACGCAGAATCTTTCGGAGCGCTTGCGTTTAATGCAGACAGTTACGAAGAATTGGAAAAATCTGTAAAAACCGCAATTAAAGAGAACATGCCTACAGTAATAAGAGTACCTATAGATAAAGAAGAATTAGCTTTACCTACGTTACCCCCAGGAGGAAAATTGAGCCAGGTGATAGTTCGTGATCCAAGGAAAAGTACTTAAAATAACAGGATATTATAGAGATCCAGAATTACTAGAGAGAATAATGGCTAACTTTAGAAAACTATGGGTCGATATAGACTGGATAAATGCTAGAAAAGTTTCAGATGATGGTTTATATGAAATATTTATGCAAATCAAGGATACAAAGAATACGCAGCTTGCTATACTTAATTTAAGCAAGACAGTCGATATAGAAAAAGTAGAAGTACTTGAAGATGCAAAAGTAGTACAATACAAATTTAATGAAAAAGGGGAGATAGTTGATGGCAATAATTATAGCATGGTAATTTATGTACCCATTTATTCTAAAGTAACAAGTTATAGCTGGGGTGAAATAGTTGGCCAAAATATACACTGAAAAAGACGCAAATTTTGATATAATAAAAAATAAGAAAATAGCAATATTAGGCTATGGAAGTCAAGGCAGAGCATGGGCTTTAAATCTGAGAGATTCTGGATTAAATGTTACCGTGGGATTAGAAAGAGAAGGCAATTCGTGGAATCAGGCAAAAAAGGACGGGTTTAATCCAGTACATACTGAGGAAGCTGTAAAAAATGCCGATATAGTTATATTTCTTGTTCCTGATATGGTTCAAAGATATGTATATAGAGAAAAAGTGCAGCCATATTTGAAAGATGGAATGGATCTAGTCTTTGCACACGGCTTTAATATACATTACAAGCTTATAGAGCCTCCTAATAATGTAGATGTTTACATGATAGCACCTAAAGGACCCGGTCCTACAGTTAGAGAATATTTCGTTCATGGTGGAGGAGTTCCTGCATTAGTAGCTGTGCAACAAAATTATTCAGGCAAAGCAATGGAAAAAGCATTAGCAATAGCTAAAGGTATAGGTGCAACAAGACCAGGAGTAATTGAGACTACATTCAAAGAAGAAACAGAAACAGATCTAATTGGTGAACAAACAGATCTCGTTGGAGGAATAACAGAATTAATGAGAACTGCGTTTAACACATTAGTAGAAATGGGATATCAACCAGAAGTAGCTTATTTCGAGACTATAAACGAAATGAAGATGATCGTAGATATAATTCACGATAAAGGGTTCTATGGAATGCTTAAGGCAGTTTCAGATACTGCTAAATATGGAGGCATTACTGTGGGAAAATATGTTATAAATGAGGATGTTAAAAAGAGAGTAAGAGAAGCTGCAGAGAAAGTGAGAAGCGGAAAATTTGCTGAAGAGTGGATTGAAGAGTATAATAGAGGTAGCCCAATAGTAAAACAAGCAATGGAAGAAGTTCAAAATAGTCTTGAAGAGAAAATTGGTAATGAATTAAGAGACATGATAGAAAGAGGAAAACCTAAATCTTAATTCTTTACTATTTTAATTGTGAATAAAAGGAAAGTTAAAGGAAGTAGCGTAGAAAGACTAATTCTTTCTTTGTTAAGGGATAGAGGTTTTGCTGTTATTAGAGCACCAGCAAGCGGTAGTAAAAGAAAGGATTCTATACCAGATATTATAGCATTAAAATATGGTTATATCATGCTGATAGAAGTAAAAAGTAGAAGATCTGGAAAAGTCTATATTTCAAGAGAACAAGCAGAAGGTATATTGGAATTTAGTAGAAAAAGCGGAGGAGAATTATTTATAGGTGTAAAATTGCCAAAAATATTAAAATTCGTTCCATTTTCGAAGTTAAGAAAAACTGATGGAGGAAATTATGTTATTGACGATAATATACTAGAAGAAGGATATACCATAGATGCGCTAACAAGATATGTTGAATCTAAATTTAGTAAAACATTAGATTCATTCTTGTGATCCATTTTCACCATTATCTTCTAATCTTATTCTTATTTTAGCTCCAGTCTTCTTTTCTAATTTTCTTAATTTAGAATTTACTCTTCTATTGAACTTACTTATTTGTGATTTAGGTATATTTATTACATATTCACCGTTTTCGTATTTTACAGTAGCTCCTGGCATAGAGTCTAATACTGTTCTTTCAATTCTAGACTCTACATTATCCTTAGTTATCTTAGATACCGGAACTATCATAGCTTGTTCTCCAAATACATATATTTCATATTCTACCTTATCGTTAAGGAAGTCCTTTATTTCAACTACTGGTCTAGCCAGATCGGCCTCTTTCATTCCAGAAGGAACTTTCACAGACATCTCTAGGCTATACACCTTATCTACTGCTCCATTATTTATGAAAATAACTGTATCTAAAATACTTGGTATAGTACCTAAATCAGTTCTACTCAAGAACCTATGAATAGCATCTATTGGAGTAGTTGCATGGACTACACCAATCATACCTATACCTGCTAATCTAAGATCTATATAGAGCCTGAAATCTTCATCATTTCTCATTTCATCATATACTGTATAATCTGGTCTACTTAATAGTAATATATCATGCAATTCTCCTATTTCTGCATAATTTTTTGAATATTGTGTTATTTCTGGAGGTAAATGCATGTCTCTTGGAGACTCTATGGTCTTAACAACTTTCCCAAGCTTCATGTAATATTCAGATAAGGCTTGAGCAAAAGTTGTTTTACCCATACCTGGAGATCCTGCAATTAATATACCCTCTGCCCTATCTTCAAGTCTTTGAATTAATCTTTCATCCAAATTATACTCCTCTAATTTCTTTCTAGCTACAGGCTTTGTAATTGTAACTTCCCAACCATCGCTTAATGGGGGCCTAGTTATTACAATTCTATAGTTACCTAATTGAACAATTGTTGATCCTCTTCTTTCAATTTCTATAAAAGAACCTTTAACATATTTTATAGAATTTAATATTTCAGAGACTAGTCTCTTCAAGTAAGAAGCGTCAGTAATATCATTAGATAAAGTTACAAATTGCCAATTACCTGGCCTGCCTTTTTTAGCTTTAGGCAAAGTATCTTCTTTCAAGTGAACACTCATAGTATTTTCATCAAAAAATTTTTCAATACTTAGCTCTTCAATTGGTTTTTCAAGAAATATAGTTTCTACACCTATAAAATCACAGATTTTTTTCTGTATTTCGTCCGCAGTAACTATAACGCAGCCTTGATCTGCACAATATTGTCTTATCGCTTCATCAACGTTTCCTCCATAATTTTTACCTACTATTTCAAACGAAAATAAATACTGTTCTGATAAATCTTTTAATCTATTTACTTCATCTAATGCTAGTTCTCCAGTGACTAAGCCGTCTCTAGTCTCTTTTTCAAGCTCTTCTAATAATGATCTATGAATGAGAAAATTTCCATTAATAATATTCTTCTCTACATACTTAGAAATTCCATGAAGTAAAGCACTCTTATCTGGCAAAATATTTCTAACTGACAAAAGTTTGTTCCCCACTAACGATTAATGTATAAAAATGAAGATTAAAAAATTATTTCTTTATTATTGACAGAAAGTATTCATGAACAATAGTCGTTGAAGATAATTCCGGATGAAAAGTTGTTGCTAGCATATTGTCTTCCTGAACCATTACTTTGTTGTCTCCTAAACTAAGGAGTTCTTTAGCTTTTCCCCATGTTTTTGTAATAGCTGGAGCCCTAATAAAAACAACTTTGGCAGTTGAACCTCCTATAGTCGAAAAATCTAATGTAGTCTCAAAACTTTCTCGTTGTCTACCATAATAATTTCTTATAATTGTAGTATCCATAAGTCCTATTAGAGGCTGAGATTTCTTTCCAACTTTAGCATCACTTACTTCCTTTGCCAGCATTATTGCACCTGCACATGTACCTAATACTGGAAGTCCACTAGATATCTTATCTTTTAACGTATCTAAAACTCCAAGTTTCTGTGCCATTATACCTATTGTTGTGCTCTCTCCGCCAGGTAATATTATACCATCTACAACATTGAGCTCTGAAGGTTTTTTAACTGGAACTACATCGGCATTTAAATGTAACTTGTCTATGGCCAATTTAGTTTGGAGAGCATGCTCCTCAAAACTTCCTTGATAGGCTAATATACCTACTTTCATACTCCTCTCACTTGAAGTAATTCTTCTGGTTTTAGAGTTTTTATATCAATTCCCATCATTGATTTTTCTTCGGTTATCATTTTCTGAGCCTCTAGAACTATCTCTGGATATTCCCAATTTGCCGTAGCTAATACTACAGCTTTGGCTCTTTCAGAAGGATCTTGACTCTTAAATATTCCAGAACCTACGAAAATACCATCTGAACCTAACCACATCATTAATGCAGCATCTGCTGGCGTAGCTATTCCTCCAGCAGCAAAGTTAACTATAGGCAATCTTTGTAATTTTGTTACTAATTCGACTAATTGATAAGGAACTTGATATTCTCTTGCTTTCTTTACTCTATCTTCCTCTTCCATGCCCAAAAGATTTCGTATTTCACTATTCATTATTTTCATGTGCTTTATTGCCTCACTTACATTTCCTGTACCAGGCTCACCCTTAGTTCTTATCATAGACGCACCTTCATTAATTCTTCTCAAAGCTTCTCCTAGATTTCTTGCACCATTAACAAATGGCACCTTAAATTCCCACTTATTAATATGATGTTCTTCATCAGCAGGTGTTAATACTTCACTCTCGTCTATCATATCTACTCCAAGAGACTCAAGAATTTTAGCTTCGTAATAATGTCCTATTCTAACTTTTGCCATTACAGGAATAGTTATTGAATTCATTACATCTTCTATTATTTTAGGATCTGCCATTCTGGCTACTCCTCCAGATTTTCTAACATCATAAGGTAATTTATCCAGAACCATAACAGCTGTAGCTCCTGCGTCTTCAGCTATTTGAGCCTGATTTACATTAGTTACATCCATAACAACTCCGCCTTTTTGAAAAATTGGAAAAGCGTGCTTTACTCTTGCTGTCCCTTCCTTAGTTCCTGATACTGATCTTTCTAATTCTGGTACAAAAGTTAGTAATCCTTCATCCTTTATAATATCACGAAATTCAGATAACTTATAAAAGAACTCTTCTATTTCATTGAATGTTAATTCATACAGTCTCATAAAAAATGAGAATGAATCACAAGGTTAAAAATATATATTAATATACTGCTGGCCTAGACTTCCTTTCATTTTCTGCTCTTATTTTAACTATACCAAAGTGTATAGCACAATTTATACAGTAACATTTCCTCATTGCATATCTAGGTATTATAGCGCCTTTTTTCTCTAACTCAGAAGCTAATGTAGCATCTACTGGACTATACATTCTTGTAACGCATATTGCCTTATCTTCTGGAACTCTTGCCCCACAGTTGTCACATGTTATATATCCAACGTGACCTTTATCGCCTTTCCTTCTACCTCTGTTCTCCCTCTTCTTTGGCAAATCAACACCCTATAATTCTGACTCGTTTGTTTCTAATAAGTTTTTGCTATTCTCAAAACATTAGAAGCGGGTTTTTTACATATAACGCAACTATCATTGATTTTTTTACTCTCCAATGGAATTCCCTTTACTTTAGCATTAGTTAATTCTTCTATTTTCAATCCACAACTATTATCCCCACACCAAGGTAATTCTACAACTCCTCCTTTTTCTAAGATTTTGTTTGCGTCTTCTACAGTTTTCGCGTAAAATATTTTTTTGTTAAAAGATTCCCATGCTTTAGATTTAAGATTATTTTCAATATCTTCAAGCAATTTTCTAATCTCTGTAATTAGCTCACTTAACTTTACTGCTTTTGACTCTAATGTATCTCTTCTTTTAAGAGTTACAGAAGAATTTTGAACTTCTCTAAGACCTATTTCTACTCTAATAGGAACTCCCTTTATTTCCCAGATGTAGAACTTCTCTCCAGGAGTTTTTTCTGTGTCTTTATCTATATTAGCTCTTATTCCTGCAGATATAAGTTGTGATTTTACATTTTCACTATATTCTAAGATTTTATTAGTATCATCTGTGTTTTTGGAAGGAATAGGTATAATTATTACTTGTATTGGAGCTACTAAAGGAAATAGTACAGAACCTCTATCATCTCCATGCGAAGATATTAATGATGCTATAACCCTATCTGAAATACCATAACTAGTCTGGTGAGGATAGTCTAATGTTCCATCGGCCTTCTGTACCTTAAAATCGAAAGCCTTAGTAAAATGTTGGCCTAAATGATGTACAGTACCTATCTGTAAAGTTTTTCCATCTGGCATTATAGTATCAAATGCGTACGTCTTCACAGCACCAGGGAACTTATCCCATTCTGGTCTTTGTGAAATCAAATAAGGAATTCCTAAGATATCGAAAAATTTTTTATAGATCTCTATAGCCTCTTTAACTTGATTTTCAGCATCTTCAAAGGTTGAATGTATAGTATGTGCTTCTTTAAATGTTGTAACTTCCCTAAGTCTTATCATTGGTCTTGTAGCTTTAGTTTCGTATCTAAATATGCTTACAATCTGATAATATTTCTTAGGCAATTGTTTATAACTTTTTATCCATAGAGATTCCATGAATGTTATAGCAGCTTCAGAAGTAGGTCTTAATGATAATTTAACATCTAAATCTTCACTTCCGCCTTTAGTTACCCAATAGACTTCTTCTTCGAATCCTTTTATATGTTCTGATTCTTTTTTAAGAAGGCCTTCTGGAATTAACATAGGAAATAGTACTTCTTCATGACCAGTGTTATTAAGTAATTGTCTTATTATGTCTATTATGGCCTGTCTTAACTTGAATCCATAAGGAAGCCAGATTCCTACTCCTTTTAATGGATATCTTCCATAGTCATAAAATTCTCCTTCAGATATTACCCAATCAAACCATTCACTAAAATTATTGCTCCACTTTTCTCTTTTTATATTCATAGAAGAAGGAAAAATATTGGGGTTAAAAATTCTTTTTACCTTTTAAATCTTCGCGAATAGCATTAATAGACCAAATAATATCCCATAGACCGCTAATCCTTCTCCTATAATTACGAATATTAGCACAGTGCCGAACATATCACGTCTTTCTGTAAGTACTCCTATACCAGCCGCTGCTGCCATACCTACTGCTACACCTGCACCTACTACTGCTAGTCCTATTGCTAATCCTGCTCCTATATTTATTCCTTCAAATCCTTGTGCTGTAGATGCTGGAGTTACTGCTCCGACTAAAATACTAGAAAGTATTAGTGGTAAAATTGATAACAAAACGTATTTTCTCTCCATTTGAATCTCACCACCTATTTACTTTGATAAATCCTTTAAAGCCTTTCTCTTTATATCTTCTAGTTCTTTTTCCTTATTTTTCATTATGTTATTATATTCGTTTGTGAGTTGTTCTAGTATCTCTGCTTTTTTCTGATCTAATTTTATCTTTATTATGTCTATATATTTCTCAGCTTGCATTTTCTCTCTTCCTCTGCAATATTCTTCTTGTAATCTTAAGTCTTACGAAATCATCTCTTGATCTATCACTTAATATTCCTCTAATATATTTTATAGAACTTGTGTAAAATGGCAAAATAGAAGAATCTATAGCATTAATTAGACGCTGAGTTTTCATTAATTCGGAAGTTAAAGATCTTATTGTGGACTCAAGTTCTACTAGCTTAATAACCTTTATTAATGCATCTCTCATTTCATCATATGACTTTGAAAGATAAGGAGAAACTTCTATTTCGTTAAACGGTTTTTCTGGAATTGAGTTCTTATCTAGCTCTGTAACAGGTATCTTAACTCCGAAAATTACTTTAGTTGAACTCTTGACAATAAGTTTATCAGACTGAGAATTAGCAATATTTTGAACATTCGTTATACCCTCATCAACTACTGCTTGTAAAAATGAATTGTAAACTTCTTTTAGTGTAGAGTTAACTTCTTCATATAATTTTTCGTATTCTGTTGAATATGACCTAAGATATATAAGTAGAACTTCCCTTTTACTTTCTAATAACCTTTTTATAACTCTTACTAGCTTTAATTGATTCCTTAACTGTATAAGATTTATTTTAGTTGGTAATACTTTCTGTGAGCTCATTGTTTACCACGATATATTGGAAGATATTTCTTTATATATGAGGACTTTATATTAGTCAATTCGCTTTCAGGTAAAATCGAAAGAATATCCCAACCTATATCTAAAGTAGTTTCTATACTTCTATTTTCATTAACGCCTTGGCTAACAAATTTTCTTTCAAAAGCTTCCCCAAACAATAAATACTTTTTATCTATATCTGAAAGACTATCTTCGCCTATTATAGCTGCTAAACCTCTAGTATCAACTGCTTTAGCGTAAGCAGCAAATAACTGGTTCGCTACATCTTTATGATCTTCTCTAGTTTTTCCTTCGCCTATTCCATCTTTCATAAGCCTCGAAAGACTCATAAGTACGTTTATAGGAGGATAAATTCCCTTATTATATAATGTCCTATCTAATACAATCTGTCCTTCTGTTATATACCCAGTAAGGTCAGGTATCGGATGAGTCATATCATCATTTGGCATTGTAAGTATAGGCATTTGAGTTATTGATCCTTTCTTTCCTTTTACTTTTCCAGCTCTTTCATATATTGTTGCTAAATCAGTATACATATAGCCTGGATAACCTCCTCTTCCAGGTATTTCCTCCTTTGATGCGCTGATTTCTCTTAGAGCTTCACAATAGTTTGTCATATCAATTAAAATTGCTAATATATGCATATCCTTTTCAAAAGCAAGGTATTCAGCTAAAGTTAATGCAGTTCTAGGCGTTAGGATCTTTAACATAGAAGGTTCATTAGCTAGACTCATTATCATGGCCACTCTATTTATAGCTCCAGTCTCTTCAAAGAATTGCTTGAAATATAATGCTTCATCATATCTTATTCCAATAGCACCAAACACTACGGCAAAATTACTCTCTTCACCTCTTACTGTAGCTTGCTTAGCAATCTGTGCTGCTAATGCATTTGCTGGTAGGCCGCTTCCACTGTATATAGGTAATTTTTGACCTCTAATTAACGAATTTAATCCGTCTATAGCGGAAATTCCTGTCTGAACAAATTCTTCTGGATACTCTCTTACTGCTGGATTAATAGGAGAACCGTTTATATCCCTTTTTTCTCCAGAAATTACTGGAGGACCGTTATCTAAAGGATCTCCTAGTGGATTAAATATTCTACCTAACATTTCATCAGATATCTTTACTTCTAATCCTCTCCCAAGAAATCTTATTGTTGACCCTGATGGAGATATTCCTGTAGTACCTTCGAATATTTGAACTATAGCAGAACCCATTAAACTATCTACTACTATACCTCTTCTTTTCTCTCCGTTTTCCATCTCTACCTCTACTAGCTCGTTGTACGAGGCGTCTGTTACACCTTGAACTATTACTAGAGGACCTCTAATGCTAGAAATATTTGAATATTCTCTTACGTTTAACATGTTCTCCATATCAAGCACCTTGCTTAGATATTTGATCAAACTGGCTTTTTAATATATTCTCTAATTCATCGAACTTCTTCAGATCGTCGTTTTTAATAGTAGATTTAGCTCTTATTATATCCGAAACTACTGTTACTTTTTCCGATATTTGCTTTACTGATATTCCTTTTTCTACTAAAGCCTGAGCATATTGATTATAAGTATATATAAGTTTCATTATTCTGTCTTGTTTTTGAGGAGTCGAGAATGCATCAATGTCATCAAAGGCATTCTGCTTTAAAAACGCCTCTTTTATTATTCTAGCTTCTTCTAGAACTAACTTGTCTTTCTCTGCTAAAGATTCTGGTCCTACTAATCTAACAATTTGTTTTAATTCGTCCTCTCTTATTAGAGTCTTTACAATAAAATCTCTCATTATTTTCCAATCGGGGTCCACGGTGCTATTCCACCATTTAGCAACTAAATCTACATATGCAGAAAATCCTTGAATCCAGTTTACTGCTGGAAAATGCCTTGCATGAGCTAAATTGACATCCAATGGCCAGAATACTCTAACGAATCTTAATGTATTACTAGTTACAGGTTCCGTAAAGTCACCTCCAGGTGGCGATACGGCAGAAGCTAAAGTTACTGAACCTATTCTTTCCGGATTTCCTAGTGTTTTAACTCTCCCGGCTCTCTCATAATATTCCGCTAACCTAGAAGCTAAATAACTAGGGAATCCCTCTTCAGCTGGCATTTCTTCCATTCTTCCACCAAGATCTCTTAAAGCCTCGGCCCATCTTGTGGTACTATCAGCTACTGTTAGTACATCATATCCTTGGTCTCTAAAATATTCTCCAATGTTACACCTACATAAATACTTGCCTCACGTGCAGCTACTGGCATATTACTCGTATTAGCTACTAGAATCGTTCTTTCAAGTAATGGCCTTCCAGTCCATGGATCTTTAAGTGTAGGGAAAGATCTTAATTCGTCGGTCATTTCATTTCCTCTTTCTCCACAACCTACATAGATTATTATCTTAGCTGAACTCCATTTAGCTAAACTCTGCAAAGTAACAGTTTTTCCAGCACCAAAAGGACCTGGAATCGCTGCTGTTCCACCTTTGGCTAAAGGAAATACTGTATCTAAAACTCTTACTCCTGTTAGCAAAGGTTCTGAAGGTTCTAATTTTTCTTTAAACGGCCTCGGTACTCTAACAGGCCATTTCTGTATCATATTAAGTGGCACTTCATCACCATTCATATCAAGCGTAGCAATTGTCTCCTCAACAGTATAGTCTCCCTCTGGTAATATTTCTTTAATCTTACCGTATCTATCTGGAGGTATTATTATTCTATGCTCAACTAAAGCTGTCTCTTCTACTGTTCCAATTATGTCTCCAGGAGATACCTTGTCTCCTTTATTTAGCTTTGGAACAAAGTGCCACTTCTTTTGCCTATCTATTGCTGGAATTTTTACACCTCTGGCTACAAATGCTGAATTAGTATCCTCGGCTATTTTGCCTAATGGTCTTTGTAAACCATCGTATAATTGCCCTATCAAACCTGGACCTAATTCTATTGATAAAGGAGACCCAGTACCATAAACTGGCTCTCCAGGCTTTACACCACTTGTATCTTCATAAACTTGAATATAAGCCCTATCTCCTTCTATTCTTGTTATTTCACCAGTTAATCTAAGGTCTCCTACTTCAACTACTTCATACATTTGAGAAGCTCTCATATTATCTGCTACTACTAATGGACCATTCACTCTTACAATTCTCCCTTTTTCCATCATTCCTCACCAAATAGTATCTGAGCTATTCTAGGTTTTTCTGATTCAAAAACTTGATTTAAAATAAGATCTAGTGAATAATCTCTTACTAATCCTTGATCTGGATATTCTATTCTTATGCCACCCAATAAATTCTGTTCTTTAACTTCGGCATTTATCTTAAGCTTATTCAGTATTGTTTTAACCTTGTTTACATCGCCAGAATTACAGAAAATTATTGAACCATTTTTTGATTCCCTAGAAATTATATTTTCTAATCCTTTTTGGTAGCTCTCAGAATCTATAAATAAACCGATTTTGTTTTTGACTTCATCAAAAACTTTTTGTATCCAGAAATTCTTTTCACTAGATATTAATCTTTTATTCTCTACATCTAATTTAGCCTTTTCTCCTTCTATTTCTTCTTGATACTTAGAAAGAAGTTCATTAACTTTAACAGAATATGAATTAAATGTATCATTATATGCATGCTCGACTATTTTCTTTGATTCATTAAAACTTTGATCTACATTTGATTTTATTTCTTCGAGTACTTTCTGTATTACATTATTTAATAAGTCTTCTAAGCTTGCCATTTTACTCACCCAAAACCTAAAGCCCTTAAAATCATTTTCCTTACATCCATAGGTTTAGATTCACTAAATGGAGAAGGAATTATCGTAATTAAAGGTTTTGCTTGTGTTGAAATCAACGAATCTATCTTTTCTCTTACTGGTTCATAGATATCTCTTGTTATTAGAATTAGATCAATATCTTCTCTTTTTCGAGCCTTTTCTATTTCACTATTTAAATTAAAAGGATCTTCAATAACCTCAGCTTCAGAACCCATCATTCTGAACAAAGAAGCCGTATACCTATCACCCATTAGCAAAATTTTACCCATAATTTTCAGTCTGTAATGTAGATTAAATATTTTAAAGTTTAAAGTATAGATAGAATCGAGTTCATATTGATTTTCCCAGAAACTATGTCAAAAGCAGAGATTATATCTCTCAAAGAAAACACTGACAAGATAGTAACAGAAATTCTAAAGTTCGGTATGTTTGAACCAAGAGATCCTTCTATTCCTATTTCTCAAGGTCGTATAGAAGGAGCTAGAAGACTTATCGGAGAAATCCAAGAACATATATCAAAACTGAAGATAATAATGGATTTAGCAGGACTTATTTTAGAACCTGCTGGAAAGCTAAAAATTAATGAAGACTGGATAACTACGAGTGAAAGGATATCTAAAGAGGCAGAAGACGAGGAAACTAGATACAAGGAGCTTTTAGAAGAAATAGGAAAAATAAGAGGTGAAATAGATCTTTATAAATCACAAATGGAAACACTAGCTCCATTCAGTGAGATTACAGTATCTCTAGAAAATCTAGGGAAATTAGATTATTTCGACGTTATTTTCTCCATAGTAACTATAACGCAACTTGAAGAATTAAAAAATAATAAGAACATATTTGTGGCTTATAGACTATTAAAGAACGGTAACTATGCTGCAATAATTATTTCCCTAAAAGGGACTCAAGAGGAATACTTAACAAAACTAGGAATAAGAAAATTTGAGACGCCAGCAGGAGAATCTCCTTATGATGCATATAATGAGGCATTACAAAAGGTAAAAAGTTTAGAAGAAATATTAACTACTACTAGATCTCAACTCTCACAAAAGGTTAGAGATAACTCATCTAGTTTTAGAGAATTATTAGGAAAATTAATGACTATAAGAGATGCACTAAATATATTATCTAAAGTCAGAGTATCCGATAATTTTATTCAACTAGAAGGCTATGTTCCAGAAAAGAAAGTTAAAGAACTTAAGAATAAGCTAGATAAAATAGAAGCATTTATAGATTTTGTATATCCAAAACGATATGGAGAAACGGATGAACCTCCTACATACATAAATCTACCAAAGAGAATAAAGGCTATAGAGTCAATAATAGATATTTACGGGACTCCTTCATATTGGGAAGTTTCTCCAGCTATATTCCTTATAGTTACATTTCCAATTCTTTTTGGATTAATGTTTCCAGATGCAGGAGATGCTATAGTAGTGTTTTTATTTTCTATATGGTTTTATAAATACGGCGTAAGAAAAGGTAGTTATAATATAAGAAATCTTTCACTAGTTTTAATATACTCTAGCGTAGTGGCTATTGTAACTGGATTATTGGCTAGAGAATTTTTTGGTCCATTGCTAGTAGGTGGATTAGAAGAACTAAATCCGTCAAAATTTCCAGGTAATATAGGCCCATTATACTATGTGTGGCCAGTTCCATTAAGTATATCAAAATCTCTAGCTTTTCTCTTACCGTTTGGAGAATACGCAACGGCTTCATCAATAGAAAATACTATGATATTTTCAGTGTTTATAGGAAGTTTAGCACTCTTTGTAAGCTCTTTAGTAGGTGTTATAAACGCATTAAGAAAGAAAGATATGGAATTTTTAATTTATGAAAAACTACCATTATTACTAATTTATATTGCGCCGTTCCTAATATTTGCTTATGGAATACCTGCTGGAGTTTCTAATGGAGTAGCATACTTTAATACTGAAAAAGCAATTTTAGGCTACATACTTACTGATATTACAAATCCTACTTCTCCAGTATTGTATAATTCAACTGCTATATTTAGTTATATAATGATATTATGGATAGAATTGTCGATAATATTTAACTGGATTTCTAGAGTAATCCTTTTGAAAAGATATGAGAAAGTAAGTATAGGTTCGGCAATAGGCTTAGGATTTATGGAAGGAGGATTTGAAGCAGGATTATTACTATTGTCAAACACTATATCGTTTATAAGAATTCTAGTATTTGCACTAGCACATTATTATTTACTCTATGCGTTTTCATATATGGCATATCTAGTAGTAGGAGTACCTAGTCTTTATGCAATCTTTACTAGCCCAGCGTCAATAGCTTTAATTTTAGTAGGTAACCTATTGGCAATAGGCTTAGAAGGATTAATAGTTTTCATACAAGATATGAGGCTTCACTTCTACGAAATGTTTAGCAAATTCTATGATGGAAGAGGAAAAGAATTTGAACCAGCTACTACATACGTAGAACTTATCTAAGTAAAGAAGGTCTAGTTTTTTCTAATTCTTTTCTAATTTTTTCTAGAGTCATTGGTAGATCTTTTTCAAATGTGTCAGGAAGTTTCTTAAATATTGGTATAGCTTTCTTTATTTCATGACCTGACTGTAAATTAATCTTCTTGGAATTATCCCACATCTCATTTTCTATATTACCTAGATTAAGTAAATCATATATAATTTGGGAATGCTCAGGAATAACAGGATATAAAAGAATAGCTAAAGACTTTGTTAAATTAGCTGAAAGATATAAGGTATTTATAGCGTCTCTAGGATTTTTCTTTATAGAATCCCAAGGTGCCTTAAGATTTAAGTACGAATTACCTTCTCTAGCTAACTTTATTATCTCTTCAGTTCCCGCTTTTAATTTCCCTTTTTCAAATAAGGAAGATACCATATCTGGAGTTTCTGAAATTAGCTTTATTATTTTAACATCATTTTCATCTATAATTGATTCATCGAAATTAGGAATTTTTGCAGAATTATATCTATTTATCATTGTTAAAGTTCTATTTATATAATTACCTATATCATCGTTTAATTCAGTATTGACTATTCTTATTGCCTCTTTCCATAGAAAGTTCATGTCCTTTTCTTCTGGTCTCAGTCTAATTAGGACATATCTCCAGTAATCTATATCCATTATTTTAGGTGCTTCATCAATCCATATTCCTATTCTTCTGCTCTTACTAAATTTTTGGCCCTCATACAATAAATATTCAGTAGAAGAAATTACTGTAGGTAATGTATACCCTTTACCTGATGCCATAAGCATTGCAGGAAATATTACTGCATGAAATGGAATATTGTCTTTACCTATAAAATAATAGCTTCTAGCATCATTCAACCAAAACTCTTCCCATTTCTTTGAATCCCCATTTTTTTCAAAAAACTCTATAGTAGCGGAAATATAGCCTAATAAAGCTTCGAACCAAACATATATAGTTTTACCTTCAGCTCCTTCAAAAGGTGCGGGTATTCCCCAAGAGTTATCTCTAGTAAGACTTCTAGGTTTTAGTCCTTCAGATATCCAACTTAATGCAACAGATTTGACATTATCTGGCATATCTTTAGAACTCTCTAACCATTTTCTAAGATCATCAGAAAACTTACTTAAATCAAAAAACCAATGTTTAGTCTTTTTAAAGACTGGTTTACTACCGCATATTGCACATCTAGGATTTATAAGCAATTCCGGTGAAAGAAGTCTTCCACACTTATCGCACTGATCTCCTCTTGCGTCTTCAAATCCACAATATGGACACGTACCTTTTATAAATCTATCTGGCAAGAATATCTTATCAGTTTCACAATAAGGCATTGTCTCTTCTTGAACAAAAATGTATTTTTGAATGCCTAAAATAAATTCTTTAACGAATTTTTTATGCGTTTCGGACTCTGTTCTTGAATAATTATCATAACTTATTTTCCATACATTTAAAAAGAGATCCTTTACATACTCATGAGCTTGATCTGTAAGGTTTTTAGGATTAATTTTTCTTTTTATTGCCTCTATTTCTATAGGAGTTCCGTGTTCATCGCTACCGCTTACAAATACTACATTTTCTTTTCCATATTTTAATCTAGCATATCTAGCGAAAACATCTGCAGATAATACGGAGCCTATTAAATTTCCTAAATGAGGAACAGTCTCTACGTATGGCCATGCTGAGGCAACAAATACCTTCATAAATGGTAATGATATCATCTAACTTATAAAGGCTGTTGAATAAGCTTAATTCTGAATGAGTTTAATCAGTACCGACAAATATCCGTTCTTAAAATCGTTTGATGAAGCAATAAAAGATTATGGCGGAATAAAATTCTACGATATAATAGCTACTAATGGTCAAGTATTAAATGATGCAAAAGAAAGAATTAAAAAGATTCTCGAAGATTCTCCAGTAGAGTCTTTCAAAAGATATAGGTATTCTTCACTTGTCTTCTATACTGAGTTGTTAATCCTTGCCATAATGAACGATAGGAGAATAATAGAAAAAGTGCTTAAGAGAGAAGCTGAAAATTTTAGCAAAGAGATATCAGAAGAAAGTGAAGATCAATTTAAAGAATTATTAAAAAGATTGAAAGTGCCTATAGAATACAAGAAAATCTCATATCATAATGGTAACAGAAAAATTGAATTAAGTTATGCTATAAACTTTATAAGTTATTTAACGCTTATAAGAAATTTAACAAATTCATCTCTATCCCTTTCTCAAAATATATTAAATAAAGGATATGTATATCTAGATAAAAATAAAGTATTGGAAATTTTAAAAAATACAATATATAATAAATTATATCAAAATATTAAACCAATTTCACTTTCAGAAATACCAGAAACTTTAAAGGATTTAATAATAGTTAAAAATGGCAAAACACCTCCTTGTATAGATGGACTGATAAGAAAGCAAAATAAGACTCCAGAAGAAATAAAAATTCTTATAGTGTATAAACTAGATATAAATACAGATTTAAATTCTATTATAACTTTTCTAAAAGAAAACGGTGTTCAAGAAGCAGAGAACTATATTAATGAAATACTTAGAAAGAAAGAAAAATACATTTTATACTCATGTAAACAAATGAAGGAAAAAAATTTATGTATTTCTGAATGCGGAGTAAAAAATCCATTACAGCTCTATTTCGGTAAACTAGACGATACTAAGAAAAATCTTTGAATAACCGTAATTGCAGATAATATTATAAAAATATAAAATATATATGTGGAAATCTGAAAATAAAACATTGATATTAAAAGTATTATCATAATAAATATTAATCTTTCTCCTCTCTCGATTATCCCCTTACCTTCAGCTTTTATTCCTAATGACTCAGCTTTAGCTCTTAAATATGGTATAATTAATGATAATCCTACTAGGATAGCTACTAAATAGGATTGAAAACCCAAAAAACATAATGCTGATAAGAATAATGTGTCTTCTATTCTGTCTAAGGAAGAATCAAGAAAACTACCTAAAACACCAGCCTTTCCAGTTATTCTTGCTATTTCACCGTCTAACGCATCAGCCAAAGACGAAAATATAATTAATACTAAACCATATAAAGGATTTCTAAACAGCATAATAATAATAAAATAAAGCAAAGCTAGAACTAAACCTATTATAGTCATTAAATTAGCAGATATTCCTAATTTTGATAAAGCAGAAGCTATAGGTCTTAAAATTTTTTTAGATTCTTTCCTTAGTCTAGTAATCATTCAGACCACTACTGTTTTAAACTTAAAAATTGACATGAGTCTGAGAGAGGATAATAATGAAAGCTAAAAAATTAATCCTCGTAACTTCAGATTCGCATCCTATGAATAAATCGTTTATAACTATTACTGAAGACTTGTCAAAAGAGCTAGGAATTGATAAGGAAATAAAAAATGAAGATTATAGTTTTCTATCAGATTACGGTGAGAAAGACGATTTTGGTATGAGTTGGCTTCCCCAATTATTTATAGAAACGGATGACGGAAAAATTACTCCTATACTTACACAAATGCCGTTTGGAAAAGATCTAAAGCCAGATGAAGAAGAAGCCAAAAGAGAAGCTCTTAATAAAATTAAAAATCTAATATCATAACTAATCATAAGTGAGAAAATTGAGCTATACACCTCACGTACCATACGTTCCAACACCAGATAAAGTAGTAAAGAAAATGCTAGAAATAGCAAAAGTAGGACCAGAAGACGTAGTATATGATTTAGGCTGTGGAGATGGAAGAATAGTTATAACAGCAGTTAAAGATTTTAATGCAAAAAAAGCAGTAGGCATTGATATAAACGATGAAAGAATTCAAGAAGCTACTAAAAATGTAAAAGAAAACGGCGTAGAAGGCAAAGTATTTATTAGAAAAGGCAATTTCTTCGAAGAGAATATTTCTGAAGCCACTGTAGTAACAATGTTCTTATTAACAAACGTCAACGAAATGTTAAGACCCAAGCTAGAAACGGAATTAAAACCAGGAACCAGAGTAGTTTCACATGAGTTCGAGATGAGAGGATGGACTCCAAAAGAAGTAGTTAAGGTAGAAGATGGCAACATGAACCATATAGTTTACCTTTACGTTATAGGTGAAAATAAGTGAAAGTATTAATATTAAAGAGCGAAACAGGAAAAATAACATCAGAAAAGACTATAGATGGAAATATAGGAGACGTAGTAAAGCAAGTTGCTTCAGACGCGCTCAAAGAATGGAATGAGATGACTTCAGATTTTACTATAATGAAGGATACGCAAGAAGCTAGAATACCGTTACCTCTAAAACCAGATGTATACGAAGCAGTAAAGAGCTTTCTAAGTGGGAAAGATAAAACATCGGCTATCTTAAGAATACCAATTTATATTATAAGTTTTGACAATATGTGGAAAGAAGACGATTATCAAGATAATAAGGTATATGTTGTATCTTACTATCTTGACGATAATCTAAAGAACGAACTATTAGAATATGCAAAACAAGCTACTTCTGCTCAAAAAATAGAAGAACAAGGAGAAGAAGAGGAAGAATAGTCCTAATAATATATTTCCCTAATTAAAAAATATTTGTAAGCTATTATTAACCTCCCTTAATTTTTAAAAAATGAATCTATTGAAATTGTGGACTCTATTTCATCCCAATTGATTCCTAATGATCTCAATAACTGTTCAAAGGTACTCCTTACTGCATCATAATATTTATCTATGTCGACTTCTGAAAGTTTAGCAAGTTGAACTGGTTTAACTCCTTCTTTACTTTTAACTTTTACAAATGATATTATGTCTCTGGGTAATACTTGGACTCCAAAAGCTCTTAATTGCGCTGCTGCTTTAACATGTTGTGGAGTATTTTTAGTATAGGATTCTACACTCTTAGACAACATCACCCTAAATGCTAATTGATCTAGGTTGAATCCTTTATTTCTTAACTTATCATATATATCCTTGATCTTCTCTTTAACTTCTTTCTTCGCTTCTTCTAAATCACTTGGAGAATTAATAGTCATCATAAGATCTTTAACTTCTTTAAATGATTCTTTTAGAAATTCTGGAGTATTTCTCTTTTTCACTAACATACCTTTTATGTCAACAGTAGAATCTGTAAATATTCCAAAATAGTTCTTCTTTAGTCCAGAAAATGCTACAAATTTATAACTTTTATCAAGCTCCAAATCTAGTTTAAAAGTCTGTTTTACCCAACTTACAACTTCTTGCATTTTTTCAGGAGTAGGTTGATATATAAATAAAGAATCAGTATCACCATACAAAACTCTCATACCTAAGTCTTGAGCTTTTTTAACCGTACTAGTAATAACGTATCTTCCTAAAGCTGTTACGCTCTCTGCCACTGCTGGTGCATATAATGGGAATGTCTCGGCTCCAAAAACTCCATATGTAGCATTTATAAATACTTTCATGCCTCTTTGAACAACATCGTAAAGCATCTTGTGCTCTTGATCGGCGTTAGAATGCTTTGCTTTTTTCTTATATATCTTTACTCTAAAATCTCTGAGTAATCCAGTCATTACGGCTGTGATTCCTGGTTTATCCATGCATACTACATGCAAAACTTCCCCAGTTTCGTCCTTCACTTCATATGGTTTCTTGCACTCTTCAAGATCTACAGTCTCATAACTTAAATTCCAATTCCGTATGATAGACGGGTACAGAGAAGCAAAATCAAGTACTGTTACGTTAAAGAATACGCCTACTGGAGGATTTATCACTACTGCGCCCTTGTATCCTTTACCTTTTATGACAGCAGCTGTTTTTAATCTCGATGTTCTTTCCAAAATTTCCTCTTTTAGAGGGATTAACCAATTTCTTCTCCTATGTTCCCAATAATAGAGATTCTTTACCCATGCCGATATCTCAGTTCTCGTTAGCTCCTCTATACCTAATTTAGATATTCTTGAGAATAGTACTATTAATTTCCAGACTATTTCATTATTAAATGTAGTTAATTTTAATGTTATTTCAGAATCTCTAAAGTTATACTGAATTAATTTAGTTAAATTCAGATCGCTTATATTAGAATCTATTTTAACTTTAGATAAACCTAATAAAGCTGATGCAACTGCGTCTAAACTATATTCACTGTATTTTCCTTCAAATGCATAATTCCTTACAGCTTTATTGAAGAAAAATCTATAAAGATCTATATGAAAGCCTGCCAAAAATTTGGTTTCTCTATTTCCTATTTCAAAAGGTATCTCTTCAGGGAAGAAACCCAATTTCAATGCTCTAAAATATATATATGGAATATCGAAGTCGTCCCCATTAAATGTTAAAATCAATGGAAAATCCACTATAATATCAAAAAATCGTTTAAGTAATTCTTCTTCAGTTTTAAAATACTCTACAGATATGCCTTCGTTAGAAGTATTTCCTTGCTCAACATCTGGTCTCTCTATTAATAAGACTTTCTTAGTCCCATCAGTACCTGCAATAGAGATGCTTATAATAGGAAATTCTGCCTTGATTGGATCTGGTACTCTACCCTTCATTGGTGTAAAAACTTCTATATCTATAGCTGCACGCTTAATAGAAGGCACGTCAGATTCAAAAAGTGGTGCCCACGTTAATGCTGTTTCTTTAGTCATCTCATCGGAATCAGCAAATGCTTGTTTAACTTCCTCTACATCAACACTTGGAGAAAGAGCGTTTAATTTACCTTTATTTATAGCATATGGCATCCCTGGAATAAGGTTCAGATCATAGATATAGTTATTATAATATTTTATATGGGCTTCATAAGCTCTAGGCACATGATTCCTCATTCTTTTTACTGCTAGAGGATCTTTAACTACTATTTTTGTGAGCCTTACTTTCTTTCCAGTATATGGATCTATCTTATATACAACTTCTAAATGATCAAACGATGAATCTTTTACTATCTTAGCGATCTTTCTTACTTGTTCTGGATCTAAATCTACTAAAAAGTAAGATTTATGTCCAGTATTATCGTAAAAACTATGCACATCCTTTTTTTCAGGATCATATAATTTACAGAAAGCTTTCCCTTTTTTTCCATCATAATCTACAGCCAACAAGTAATATGTTCTCCCATCCTCTGCTTCAGGCAACCAAACTTTTCCTTTCTGTCTATAGTTTTCTACATTCTCAGTATCTTCATTAGATTTAACAGACTTAGCATTTCCTTTTTCAGCACTTTGCATTGAAAAATCAAAGAGAGTTATCTGTTTAGCCACAATATAACTATTATACTAAAAAACTCTATAAGCGTTAATGCGCGTTTGCTTTAATAATTTAGTATTCAAATATTGAAATAATGGACCCATAGCTCAGCCAGGATAGAGTGTCGGCCTGCGAAGCCGATGGTCCCGGGTTCGAATCCCGGTGGGTCCGTGACTATTACTTAAATTGAAAGAATTTCTCTATTTATGCAATGACAACGTTGGTAACGAGTAAAAAGCGCAAAAATATTTCTACTACATATATGGAAAAATGACTATGAAAGTAGAATTAACAATAAATCTTATAATACTAATAAAAGCAATAGAATTATATGGTAATTTTTAGTTTCGATATAGACCTAGAATCCATTTTTCGATATTATATAGATACTAAATGAACCCTATTGGAACGTATTAGCAATATAGTATCGAATTTTCATTTCATAGTTAATATTTTTATATTATATATTTTCCTATTAAAAATATTTGAAACTAAATTTGGGTAAATGCTTATAAATACTTCATCCCTTACAAACTTGAGAAAAAATGGCAGATACAAAAATTATAGGTTTCGCAGTAGTTATTATAATATTGTTAATAGCTGCATCAATAGGTTTTTATGAATATTCTTCTGTTTCTTCAAAATATGCTAGTCTACAGAGCTCATATACATCATTAAGTTCTAGTCTTTCGGCTGCTCAGGCTAATGCTACTTATTATAAAACACTAGCAAAAGATAACTATACCCAATACCTAAGAATAATGTCTAACTATACAAGCTTGAAAAGTATGTATGCAGCTCTTGAACATAACTACACTATGCTTCAAGAGATGTACAAGCAACTTGAAGCTAACTACTCTAAATTAATCTCAGAAAAAGTATCTCAAGAATATCTTCAAGGCGCAGCGTTAGATACTGCATTTGAGTTCTGGGATGGAATAGCTATAGAATCTCCGTCTGATGTTTTACCTTTCCTAGCCTCTAACTTTACTGCGACGATTACAGGTGTACCATTTTCAGGAACTTACAATCTTCAATCATTTAACTCAACGTGGCTATCTAATTTCTTCAGTAATTATGAAACTGTATACTTCTACACTACAGCCTTACCTACAATAACTATGATAAATAATACTACATATGAAATAACAGCTGTAGCACAATATTTTGTAGCACCTACAAATGATCCAGTCTATCTTCAAGTATTTAACGCATCAATATCTCTATATATTCAAATAATAAGTGGAAAGCCAGAAATAACTAGTATGAATTGGACAGGAAATGAAGTAGCCCCATCAGAAGTAATAGCAGGATATCCATCTCAGCATTTAATGCAAGCTAATCAAGTTACTGATGAAGTTCTATCAGAAGTAAATGGACTTGGAGCTGAATTTGCTCCGTCTACAATAGCTATGTACTTTAGTCCTAATGCTGAATTAAAGATACAAGGAACTTTACCTCCTGGTCTAAAGAATGGAACATATACTGGTATATCAAATATTGAAGGATTCTTTAGTAACTGGGATAGCTACTTTATATTCGCAGCAGAGTACGCTCAGAATTTATTACCAAATGGGACAGCCATACCTCCATCAGTAAATGTAACGTTATCGCCAACTGGGACTAGTGCAGTAGTAGTTGCAAATGTAACACCATTCATAGGTTTTGTGAATCAAGGAGAACCAGGTTTTCCAGGAATATATGACATTCATGTAGATCTTATAGCATATTTACAATATAATTCAACTACAGCATCATGGCAAATAACTAACGAAACATGGAACGTTATGAATATCCCAATATCCCAAGATACAATATATTATAATCTTAATCAACCAATATTTAAGGTAATTAAAGAAGATACTACTCTAGTTAATGCAACCCAAGGAGCTATACTACAAGCAGGTAACATTATAACTATAATTCAGCCAGGAACTTATGCCGCATTGCCTAACGGGACTATGCTATCTGAATACAATTTCTCATTGATAATATTTAGTCTACAAGCAGTATATCCACCTGCGTTAGATTTCTTCAATTTGACACCTACATATGCGTTCGCATTTGCAATAAATGGACACATATCCCCACAATATTCTTTAGTGACTCCTTCTAAACTAGCTTCTCCTGCAATAACTATAGTATATGGCTCAGATACCTGGACAAGCTGGACATGGTTTGGCGGAACATTCAATGGTACTGCATACATAGGTGGAAGCTATAAGTTTGCAGACAACTGGATATATGGAGATAATGTATTAGTAAATATTCAGTTCTTTAAGCCAGTATTATGGATATTCGAGGCATCACAGACACCTATAAAGACTCCACCAATGCCAGTAAATGTTTCTGTATCTCAAGCATACGGATTAACTCCAATAAACGCATATTCCTATGAAATAAACGCAACACAGGGAGGAGTAGTAACTGCAGGAAATACTTTAGTAGTAATCAAACCAGGAACAATAATAAAGACTCCAACAGCAAATCTTACTGAATATAACTTCTCAATAGTATATTATGCTACAAGTAACTTACCAAGCCCTGGTGATAATCAAGAACCTTTCATAGCTTTTGCATATGCTATAAATGGAAACGTAACATTTAGTTATACTGCAACTCAACCATTCATTACAGTTATAACTACACCAAGCCATAATGCCGAAATGTGGACATGGAACTCTAAAGGATATATCTTTAGAGACCCCATTATAATAGGCAACGGAATATTAGTAAATCTAACATTTATTAAACCAGTACCATGGATAATAACATTGCCTGAGATCACAACATCAACTACTTCTACTACGTCAACTACTTCAACAACTTCTTCAGCCTATTGGGCATAAAAATACAATTTATTTTTTTATCTCTCTTTTTTATTTAAAATAATTTCCTTTCAGTTCTCACACGGAAAGCATCACAGCTCAGTCCGGGGTTCAGTCATCATTTCAATTTAATTAAAAAAGTTTTCTTATAAAATCTGTAAGATCCTTTTTAACTTCTTCTATACTACCGTATTTATATGAGTTCTTAAAATAATATCCACATATTGACTGTATAGGACCTCCAATTCCTTTATTTCTAGTTAGTTTAGCTAATCTTATTAAGTCTATGAGCGGCTGAACCGCGTTTGGTGCATCATGAGTCTTTAGAGAAATATCTACTCTAATAGTCTCGCCTAATGCATATTCTCCTTCAATGACCATGTAACTAACTCTTCTATCCCCCAAAAATTCTACATAATCAGAAGTCCCTGCTACGACCTGGGCACCGTTAGTTTTTGAGGATATGTATGAGGACTTAATATCTTTTTTAAGGTCTTTTCTCCAATCTTCTAGAGTTATTAAAGTCTCTGTATTTCCTGCTATGTCTATTTGATAAGACCTATTTATTTTCACTCCTCTATTTTTTAAAAATTCAATAATTCCAGTATGGAATATTGTTCCTCCTATTTGACTTATTAAATCATCTCCAAATAAAGGAACTTTTTTACTTTCAAAGTCTTTACCTAATTGTCTAACTACTTCTGTCGGTGAAGCGTTAATAAAAGCTGTAGAAGACTCTAAAGACGATTTTGCGTAGAATAGTGTAGCTTCATTAACTCCAGTAGGAAGAAGATTAACGACCACATCTATTCTTTCTTCTCTAAGAATAGAAGAAACGTCTACTGGAAGTTCCTCAGATTCTTCTATTATGTTAGATAGGCTGCCTTTATTTCCATCTAATGTAGGTCCTCTTAAAACAGTAACATCATTAAAAACCTTAGTATATTGTGGAACTACGTTAGGTTTTGCAAATATTGCCTCAGATAAAGTTTTGCCTACTTTTCTCCTATCTATATCAAACGCTGCAGATATTTCTATATCTTGTGGAGAAAAAGGTAGATCTAAAATTCCAGGTATTTCTTTACCATGTTTTACCTCTTCTAATGATTGGACTAATGCAGAAGCTACGTTACCTACTCCAACTAAGGCTACTCTTATCATATGACCACCAACAATAATGGGGCTATTAAACCCACTGCTATACTTATAGCTGACGCAAATATAACACTGTCTCTTTCGTCACTTCTTACATATGTGAAATTACCTTCTCTGTACATTTCTCGTATTAAGGGAACATAATACCCCGCAGATATTGCGCTATTTATCACACCTATAACTATAAGCCATGGTATATAGAATGCAGATTCAAATAAGAACAACTTACCCCAAAATCCTAAGATAGGGGGTATACCCAGTAAACTTAATAAAAGTATAGTAGATGCTACGGCCAAACCCCTATCGGAGGATGCTAAACCCCTTAATCCTCTAATATCAGTTGTACCAGAAACTTTCTCGACATGGTTAGCAAAGTTAAAAAGTCCTGCTTGTGCTATTACATATGCCATCATCTGTATTATTATCCCAGCCTCCGCTATAGTTTGACTTAAAAATATAGTAGTAAATCCTATGAGTACAAATCCCATTTGTGCTATACTACTGAACGAGAAAATAGAAGTAATGTCTTTCCTGGAGAATGCCACTATATTTCCTATAGTCATACTTAATATTGAAATAGTAGCAAAAATAGCTAAGACAGATATTTCCTCTACACCCGTTGGATCTCCAGATATCAATATCTTTAGCAATGGAACTATGCCTACCATTTTCCCTACGCTTGAAACAAAAGATACGGATATTCTGTCTGCATCGATATAAACGTCTGGTAACCATCCTTGGAATGGAAAAGCTCCTATCTTGAAAAGAAAAGCTACTGAAACAAATACAATACCTAATGTAAATAGATCGGGATATTGTATATTTTGAAATGAAAAATATAGTGTACCTATTCCTAATGCATATAATGCAAATCCAAATATCATGAAAGAAGATGAGATTAATCCCATAACTAAATATTTCATACCTGAAATAACTGAACCAAAATCTTTTCTAAGCATTGTTATAGCATAAGAAGCAGCAGATGATATTCCCCAACC
The DNA here is from genome assembly GCF_003201835.2 of Acidianus brierleyi. Classification (NCBI taxonomy): domain Archaea; kingdom Thermoproteati; phylum Thermoproteota; class Thermoprotei; order Sulfolobales; family Sulfolobaceae; genus Acidianus; species Acidianus brierleyi. Next base: position 1,759,218 of record NZ_CP029289.2, read on the forward strand.
CGTTAGAATTACAATTATATTATTAGAGAATGCCATATAGATAATTCCTAACATAGTCAACATCATTAAGGATAACATTGAAGATCTTGTTCTCCATATTTCCATATGATCTTTAGCACCTAGTAACGCTACAAGTCCTCCTAACACGGCTACAATAGATAATAGATAACCTATATTACTTATGTACAGCGAATACGAGAAAATGTAGTAATTATCTGGACCAATAGTCAGAAAATAAAGCAATACAATTAAAACTACTATAAATGAGGATAATGTCAAGAAATATCCTGTAGAATATCCTTTCTTTTCTCCTTTATCTATAAAAAGTACACTTATTGAAGAAAAAAGTAATAATACAGATATTAAAACTATAGGTATATAATCTATATACATCTAAATCACCCCAAATATTATTAGTACTATAATTAAAAATAGGATTATTCCACCAATATAATAACCAATATAACTTCTTAATACACCATTTTGTATCCTTAAAAATAATAAAGAACCGTATTTTAATACGCCTTGAGGTATTCTTACATTTAATGTCGTATCAATAATGCGTGTCTCTACTTTTTCGAAAATTTCGTTATAAAACTTGAAAGAATATAATCCTAATTTATCTAATAAAGGATATATGTACCAGCCGTAATATAAGAAGTCTATAAATGGCCTTAACATACTATATTTGTAAAAATCTAGGTTCGAAGTATATAATGTGAATGCAATAAATACACCAACAAGAGATGCTACAAAGTCTATAGCATTAAAATAAAATTCGTTTCTAGGAACTAGTATATAATTTGAGAAGAATGTAGTAATATTAGGTATTAAGATTCCTAATATTATAGTAGCTAGAACTAAGATAAATGGTGAAATTAATAAACTAGAGTCTTTATGATGTTCGACTTCTTTCTCTCCCTTACCCCACAAGAAAGTTTTTGAAACATATCTAATTATATAGATAGAACCTATAAATTCCAATATGATATAAATATAAGATAAATATCCTCCTGTTAAACTCGAAATAAAGGAATGTGCCCAGAATCCTATTAATGGTGGTATATTAGCTAAATTCAAAGCTGCTATTAATTGAAGATAAAATACTGTCTTTAAATTCTTATACAAATTAGGAAATTCTCCAATATATCTTGAATTTATGGCATGAATGACCGCTCCTGCATTCATAAATAATGATGCCTTATATAAGCCATGTGCTATCATCTGAATTATTCCTATGCCTATTCCTGCATACAGGAATAACGGATTTTTGTATACTATGGAGAGTAAGGCACCTAAAGACGATGCAAATATCATCAATGAAATCTGATCTGCAGTAGAATTTGCTAAAATTACTTTTTGCTCATTCGATACAAGTGCATTAAGGCTAGTATATATGGCAGTGAATAGGGAGATACCAGTAATTATAGATAGGAATTCAACTATAGTTGGATTTGAAGCTGTTACCAAAAATGGATAAGTTAGAAAAGTAAACATTGCTCCAAGATTAACCATGGTAGCTGCATGTATTAGTGCACTAACTGGAGTAGGCCCAGTCATTGCAGTAACTAACCACTGAGTAAATGGAAATTGTGCACTTTTGGATAATCCTCCTAAGTACAAGAAAATAAGTAGTATTAAAGCCAAAGGTACTGTTGAAATGAGATGTAAATATGAGAATATACCATTATTATAGATTATGGTATTTGCTCTATATGTAGAATAAGAAGTTATATACAGCAAGTAACCTAAGCCTAAAAATAGACCTACATCTCCTATTCTAGTGAATATCATAGCTCGTATTCCGCTTGTTGTCGGCCTACTTAGAAATTGTAATCCCATTACATACCTTTTGAAATCTCCTACAACATTCCTTTCATTGTCGTCTAACCAATATCCTATTAAACCATAAGATGCTAAACTAGTACCTTCCCAACCTGCCATAAATAAAATAATATTATCTGAAAGAACTACGGCTAGCATGGAAGTAACGAAAAATCCAAAAAATCCCCAGTATCTTCTTAGCACATTATCTTCCTTCATATATCCTATACTATATAATGCGATAAAGAAAGAAAGAGTTGAAACGAAAATCGCTAATATAGCTTGTAATAAAGAAGAACTAAACTGAAAATATCCAAATAACTGATAATGCAAAACTGGCTCATAAAATATTTTATTTAAAGATAATGCATTAATTAAATTAAAAACTGATAATATCATGGAAAGAGCTATAGTCGATACTACAATAGAGCCTCTAATATTTTGATTTAATGATTTGGGAAGTATTATTGCCAATAATGAGCCTAGGATAGGAAATATGACTATAAGGAAAATACTATAATCATTTCCAGAAATTTGAGGGATGAAATTATTTAAAGCACTTACAAAGTATTGTGGAACAAAAAATAATATTATGCTAATACCTGCTAGTACTCCCATCGGAATACTATATTCTAATATTCTATCTATTGACTGTCTAGTAGAGGTTCCAGCGAATACTTTCTTATAAAGATAAGTTACATATCCAGAAGATATGCCTATACCCAAAAATATAGCAAGCGCAATTATTATCCAATATGCTCCTAAATAGTTTACTAACTGCCCAGCAGAAAATAACAACAGAGCTTCACTTATTAACCCTATAGATGGTGGCAATCCTAATATATTCAAAATTCCAAAAAAAGCTAATGTAGAATGCAAAGGAGAGGATAAATAGATTCCGCCTAAATTGTAAATATTCCTCTCTTTAAATTCTGTTATAGAAGCACCTGCACTCATAAACAGTATAGCTTTTCCAAATCCATGAGATACATAAACTAAAATTGATGCTATCATACCTAATGGTAATTCGTATACGGAAGAACCTAATCCTAAAAGATAGGCAATTGAAGCCCCTAATAACATGTAACCCATTTGCGAAACGCTAGAATATGCTAGAAACCTCTTAAAATCCTTTTGAGCTATTGCGTTTATTCCTCCATATATCATTGTAATTAAAGACCATCCTATGAAAATAACGGCTAAATAGCTAAATGAAGGAAAGAGATAATAATATAGAATTATAACAAAAACCCCTAAACCAACCATATTTGGGCTTAATAATACAGATATTGGAGTAGGAGCTTCACCATGAGCATATGGTAACCATATATTGAATCCGGCTTGCGCGCTTTTGACCATCATACCTATAATTGCTAGGAAGAATACAAGAATTGCATAACTAACAGTAGAATAATTAGCAAAAACACCGTAAGAGCTATATATATCCATTGATCCTGTACTTATCCCAATTATTATTATAGATGATAATAATATTATAGTGCCTATATGAGTCCAAATAAAGTATAATAAACTTATTCTTCTTCTGTCTCCATATCCATATAGCATTATAAGTAAAAATGATGTAATCAAAGCTATTTCGAGAAATATGTATAATTCCAATAAGTTTACTGATATTACAACATATAGCATAGATATTGCAAATAAAGAAAATAACCCAAAGTATAGTCCCCAATTTTCTCCTACTTCTTCAAATCTATCTTTCATATAATGTAAAGAATATACTAGCGAAGATAATGATACGGCTAATATAGTAAAGATAAATGCTAAATTAAGGTCATTAACAGTAAATCCAAAATATCCGATAGAATTGCTAACATAGAAATTATCGAAAAGTCCTATTTTTGCTATAAAATAGGAATTTAAACCTATTGATATAAATGAAATTATAGATGCTAAGGTTTTTCTCTTTGTTAAAAAAACTAATGAAGCTAAGACAAACGATACAATAAATACTATATATGTTATCATTTCATTCCACCTCCAAAGATCCCTTCTGCCTAAAATACAATATTATTGCAGCAAACGCTACTATTACTTCAGTTAACGCCATACCTATGGCGAAAATGGAAAATATTATTGGTAGATATGTTCTACCCATTATACTAGATACCGCGAAAACAAACAATATGGACGCGTTGAGTATAATTTCAGATGATAATAGAATTCTTATTATATTTTTACTATTAGTTAGTCCATATATGCCAATCCCTACAAGAATTATTGATAGAGTTATGCCAAGATATGATACCAACATATCTAATCCCTCCTAGCTAGAGAAATTGCCTCTATCATGGTTGTTAAAAGCCCTATAATAAGGATTACTGCTGGGAACCAGTACTTTTGCAGAATATCTAGTCCAAGTTGCTCTAAATTTATTGGAGAAGGAAGTTTAGATGGAATATTATTAATTGAAATAAGCACAACTGAAAAAATTACTACAGACACTAACATAGCGATAACTGGAGCCCATGATATTTTTATCTCCTTTACGCCTATGCCTCTAAACATAACTAAGGAGATTGACATAAAAACTACTGTAGCTCCCACATATAACAATAAATGAAAAGCAGAATACAAGGAGTAAGCTACTGGCGAAATATCGGCTATAAGTACAGCAATACTTATTCCTAAAAATGCCAAAGATATTGCAGAATAGAATACATTCTTAGATTTTACGATAAAAATGGAAAAAGCAATAGTAATTATTGAGAAGAATATAAAAATTCCAATCTGAAAGTCAGCTGTCAGAGACATATTTAATCCCTCTATTTTCGTCTATTACAGCCTTTACTTTCCTTACTACCTTCCCTACTGGAGGAGCTTCATCAAAATCTTTATTGAATTTATCTGGCATGAATACTAAATCTCTTCTATTAGTGAACGCAGCATCATGAACACTGGTTTCCTTCAATGCATCAACTGGGCATATATCTACACAAAAAGCACAGAAAACACATCTTCCATAATTTATAGTAGGCAATTTCTTACCTTCCTGAGTTACCATCTTCATAGCATCTGCAGGACATACCATTGCACATAAAGTACATCCTATACATACATCCTTATAGAGTCTTATCATTCCCCTATATCCTACTGGCAACGACAAAGCTTCTTCAGGATACTTTAATGTAACTCTTTGAGGCTCTACAAAATATTTTATACCCGTACCTACTGCTTCTAAGTGTTCTGCAAATAATCTAAATGGATTCGATTTTTTATATTCTTTTACTTTATCCATAAGTAACCCACCACCATTCCTAAAAATATAGAAACTAGAGCTAGCGGAAATAAATATTTCCAGCTACCTCTTAAAGCTTGATCTATTCTATACCTACCATATACTCCCCTTAAAAATACTGAGAAAAATAGTACTATAACTGCTTTGAACACTGTTAGAACTGCACCTGGAAATCCGGATAAAGGATACCAACCAGATAAGAAGACGTCCGAGAAAACTAGTGCGTAAACAAAATTACCTAAATAAGAGCCTGCCATTGTAAGGACAAATAAAAATCCACTATATTCTGTATAAGGACCAATAACTAACTCAGTATCTGCCTCAGTTATATCAAAAGGAAATCTAGAGGTACCTAAAAGCATTGCGACAAAAAATAGAAAACCTGCTATTGGATTAACTACAAATCCCGGAATACCGTAAGAAACTATCTTTGCAATATCAAGCGTATGAAATTCTATAGCCATAGCTAATGTAGACATTAACAATATTACATCATAACTTACTGAAAGATAAGTTTCTCTAACTGCCCCTACTAATGCAAACCTATTATTAGTAACCCATGCAAGAAATATTATGAAAATAGGGTAAATGGACTCGAGAGCTAAAATCAGCAAAATATTATAATTAACAAAAATTCCAGTTAAAACACCTTGTGAGATATTGGGATCATAAAAATCTTTGAAATATATGGAAAATACAGAACCTGATGCTGGAATACTAGATATAGGGATAACTGCTATAGGAATAAAGGAAACGGCTAACATTAAAACAGGAGCCAAAGTATAGAGAGTCTGATTAACTTCTGATGGTATTATCATCTCAGAAAAAACAAATTTAATAGCATCTGCTACTAATTGCAGAAAACCGCCTATTCTCTTCGAAGCATAATATGGGCCAATTCTCATTTGAAGTCTGGCTGCAGATTTTCTTTCAAACCAAATTGTAGTTAGCAATAAAATTGAAGCAAATATTAATCCAGGGAAAATTATTGTAACAAAAAATGAAGGATAGAGAATATAGAATCTTAAAATACCTAGCGCGTCCATTATCTATCAGCCTCTGGTGGAAAATAATCTAAACTTCCATATATAGAGACTAAGTCTGCAAATCTGCTTCCTATAGATAAATTTTTCAATACATTTATTAATCTATAAGATGGCGTAATCATTCTTAACCTATAAGGCTTTGCTGATCCATCACTCACTACATAGTATACTAATTCCCCTCTTCCAGCTTCTACTCTAGATATTGCTTCCCCTTTGGGAGGCCTAAATGAAGCATAATAACCTGGCATAACTATTCTATGTTGACCTTCCCACCATTTCTTTAGCCTTGTAGGTGGAATTTGTTTAAGAAATCTATCACTTAAAATATTTCCTTGTGGTATTTCCTTTATTATCTGTTCAAGTATTCTAAGACTCTGTTCTACTTCGTCAAATCTTACCATAGTTCTAGCATATCCGTCTCCTTCTTTATATACTGGAATATCAAAATCCAATTTAGAATATGCTGCATATGGTTCTATTTTTCTTACATCGTAATATACTCCTGAAGCTCTTAAATTAGGACCTACAGCTCCCCATTTTATAGCGTTTTCTTTTGACATTACACCTACATTCTCTAATCTGGCTCTAATTGTTGGATTATTCAAAAATATTCTTTTCCAATCAATTAATTTCTTTCTCATATAAACTATAGCTTTTTTTGTCATTTCAGCTATTTCTGGCGTTAGATCTCTCCTTACTCCTCCAGGTATTATATAAGAATTAGTAACTCTTGCCCCAGTAAGTGACTCAAGAATATGAACCCAAACTTCTCTATCACCAAATCCCCACATGAATGCAGTAGAATGACCTAAAAATATCCCTAGTATGCCTAAACCATACAAATGGCTTGCTATTCTATTTATTTCTGCAGAGAAACTTCGTAAATAAAGCGCTCTTTCGGGAACGTCTACATTTAGTATTTTCTCTACTGCCATTATATATCCTAGATTCATATGTATTGAATCCAAGATAGCAGGGCGTTCAACTAAAGGAATCAAATGTATATAGTTTCTATTTTCGCTAAGTTTTTCGACTGCTCTATGAACATAACCTACATCTAAATCTACATCCTCTATTATGTCACCGTTTAATTTAACCAAAAGGCGCATGTGGCCTGAGCCTGGGTGTTGAGGACCTACGTTTAATTCTCCTTGAACAGGCACAATTTCAACTTCCATCCCTGAACTTGCTAATACTTCATTAGCTTGATTTATCAACAAACAACCCCTCCAATTTTATTTTATAGTTCTTTCTTAATGGATATACATCTTCAAAATCCTCAGGTAAAAACAGTCTTCTTAAATCTGGATGCCCATCAAAATATACACCTAGCATTTCAAATGTTTCTCTTTCTCCAGTCCATACGCTATTCCATATTGGATATAAACTCGTAATATGAGGATCTTTATATGTTACAAAACTTTTTAGAGCTAAAATGATTTTCGCCAGCTCCTCATTAGAATATGAAGATATATGATACACTATTTGTATTTTCTCTTGATCTGGATAGTCTATTCCAGTTACAGACTTAACATGATCAAATCCTTGCTCTTTAAGGAAATTGGCTACATCAAATAACTTGTTTTTATCGACTTCAATATATCCTCTATTATCACTCTCAGCTTTTACATTAACATTAAATTTAGATTTGATAGTTGTTAATATATTATCAATTTGGCGCTGCATTTTTATCTCCTCAACTCCCAATTTAGTATCATATTTATTTGATTTACAGAATAAACTAATATTGGATATAAAATTGCTATAAAAGACGATATAATTATCAGAATATTTCTAAATAATAATGAGGATAGATAAAATGGCACAGAAGCCACAGTAAAAAGTAAAACCAAAATTGGTTCCAATGATGTATATATTAAAAGATATCCATAATATTGTAATGGAAACCAAAGTCTTCCTTCTCCAGTAGGTATATTACCAGCCTCAAATCTGCTAGTTTTTACAGGAGACGGCTCATTAGGAACAATAAGTGAAAGTAACTTGTATCCACCATATCCTGCTATTAAAACTAATATTGAAGGAAGACCAAAAGCAACTATAGCTTGTGTGAATGACATCAATCTAATTAACGTGGTAAAGTGCTTAAAATATTTTTCTTAACAGAATATGAACCTACTTATATAATTTAAACTTTTAAATCGAAAGAAAAATATGTTTATTTTAACTTTTCGAGAATAGACTTTGAATTCAAAATACATTTTATTATACCTTCTCTTGGGACTCCCTCAATACAACGTTGAGATAAGAATTCCACACTCAGATTATCTAAAGTTATTGGTTCTTGTCTGATAAAGTTCTCATGGATTATACAGTTAGGTCCAGCATACCTAAAGAGACGTGGATGAACTTTCTTTACTTCTTCTAACATTTTCCATGCAACTGCTCTAATTTCCCATTGTGCTCTAGAACATAACCTAAGCCCGAAGAAATTATACAACTCCCTAGCATTCATTGTCACTACGATGTTAGTATTTACACCGTTAGGTAAAACATACCTAGCATCTTCCTCAGGGACACCGTTCTGTAGGAGGTCATAATATAGATCGTAAGCGTCCTTATATGCCTTCTTTATGACTTCCTCATTTCTTTTTTCTGCAGAGGGTGGTACAACAGGTTGGTAATATTCGTCTACTGGTTTGGCAAAACGGTGACTCATTTGAGTATATGAGGCTATCCTATGTCTTACTAATTGATGAGAGGCTACCCTACTTATTCCCTCAATTGAGAATGTGTAGACACTATGCTCAAGAGGTGACCAATACCCGTGAATTACTGCGTCTCTTATCCACGTTTCTATTTCGTCCTCGGTCATGGTTTCCTCATGATGTTTCCATCCCTTCCTTGATCTGCTCATCTTAGAAGCAATAGCAACTACTTTTTCTCCATCTTTAGTATATGAAACTAGAGAAACATTCATTTTTATAACTCTTCAGAAATAAATCTTAAAAAAGTGATGTCTTAATAGTATTGATAATTATAAAATAAAAACTGTGTTTAACATAGAAGTATATAAAAATTTATTCAAGAACATTACTTAGTTTTTCTGCTAATCTAGTTAGTAAAGAAGCGTTTTTTTCTGCATCTTTTTCTGCTTGTTCCATATATTTCTTCGCCTCTTCATTAGATAAACCAGAAATTCTCTGCTTATATACTGTTATCATCTTTAATTCATCTTCTAGAGAATCTAATATGCTTTTTAGTTGGTTTTCATCTATTTTCGAAGTTTTAAGAGCTTTATCTCTAAAGCAAGTATAATGAACTACTGCTTTTTTTGATGTAAAGGTAAAAAGTTCGTCCCAATATATTGGATTTTTACATATATCGCAATTCCATTTAGTTTGTGCACGGCTCATTGAAAAGAGTAGGAATTATATACTAAATAAATATTACGGTAATTATGCTAACAGAGAAAGTTATTTCTGACGCAAAATTTTACAATAAATTAATATTAACATTTTTCAGTTCCGAAGACTGTAATATATGTGATGAGTTATTTAATAAAATAAAAGAATTAAAAATCTCTAATAGATACTACATTTTTAATATTGATTCGATAGAAAAAAGCAATTATTTTATAAGATTAACTAGAGGAATAATTCCTACTATAACAATACTTTCCCCAGATCTAAAAATTCTAGGTATTATTGAATCAACCGACATAAAATTTATTGAAGATTCATTAAGGAAAATTTTTGAGTCTTATTTGAGAGATTTTAAAGGAAACGATATTCCTAGTTTTATCCCTGAATTGGATGAACCATCTCAAGAGATTTTTTATGAAATTATCAATAGAGCTCTTGAAAATGAACCAGTAGATTACCGAAGTGTAGAATTTATAAAAATATTTTCTACCGTACATAAGGAATATGAGAAAATAATTAACGAATTGAATCCAGCTAACGATATGGCAAAATATTTAATTAATAATTCTAAAATTGATTTACAACAAAATTATGTATTTAATATCTCATTCCTAGTTAATTTTGATAAAGAAGATAAAACAAAACTATTAGACTTTATAGATAAAGACGGTGGAGTATTTAGAAGTATAAAAAAAGAAACTAAAGGTATGTTGATAGACGAGGCTAATGTAGGAAATACTCTAATTTCTCTATATAATAGAACAGGGGATAATAGGTTTTTAGAACTAGCATCGACAATTTTCAATTACATTAAAGAAAATCTTAGTCATGAAAAAGGATTTAAAGATTGCCCTCCTAATGACGCTATAACATCAGTAGTCTTTCTAGAACCATTAGCTAATTCTGAGACAGCTTTATTTTTAGCTAGGCTTTGGGCTATTACACAAAATGAGGAAGCTAGAAAACTTTCAGAATTGGCAATGAAATCTGCATATGGAGGATCAAAAGACATCAGAGTACTCTCAAGGATAGCTTTATCATTAATAGTTTTGAACGAAAGAATAAAGACGTCTGAAAAGATAAGTTATGATGATGTTAGACTGTCTTTACAAAATATATCTTGCAAATACGAGTATGATGGAAAATGTTATAATTCCTTAGAAGAAATAAAACCTAAATTCTTCTAAATCCTTTTATAATATATTTATTTAGTTGTCTAGCTCCTCCTCCTTCACAAATTGTTCTAAAAACCCTGTAATTGTCTACAGGCAATACTTTTCCTACAATCTCAAATCCGTATTTCTTTAGGGTTGCCGGAGCTTCTACAGAAGAGACGCCTGACAAAATTATGTGTTCCGCTTTTAAGTTTTTCAGAATTTTCTCGGTAACGCCTAAGACTAATGCGGACCCAAATATTACTGCAGTATCACATATTTCTCCATTGTATTCAGAAAATGGTGTTAACTCAGTGTCTTGAGAAAAATCATAAGCTATTGTTTGCTTAAAATTAGACGAATTTATATAAGGTTGATATCCAAAAATACAAAGTTTGTTTCCAGAAAATAATGTTATAGGGTCTCCTTGTTCTAAGTTCTTACTTCCAATAGAATTCAATATTGCAAGAGAAATACTCCTTTTTATTGGATTATCTATATCCTTAGCTATCTCGTAAGCATTTTTACCTATTATTTCTCCTGCATTCTCAACTTCGCCGTCAGGTATAGTATGGGAAATACCTATAGTCTGATTATCTAATATAACCGAAGTATAGGCTATTCCAACACAAAGATTAATTATTTTCCTTTGTTTTAATTCATACGAAAGTTCTTCTATTATCTCATCTAAAATCATAAGATTATCTTACCCCTCTTAAATATAGGTTCACTAACTTCTTTATTAGGTAATATTATAGTATTCTGATTAAGTAGCACTCCGTCTTTTGTTAGAACTTCCTCTCCTATTATAGTCCCTTCTCTTATGTGATTCCATTTCCCTATATTTGACTTATCAGCTATTATAGATCCTGAAATATACGAATGGTCAGCTATTTTCACATTATCCATTATAAGCGATTCCGAAACAAAAACTCCTTCGCCTATACTTACATTTTTTCCTAAAATAGTATTTGAGTCGACTATCGAACTATCAGAAATTTTAGCACCGCTTGATATAAAATACGGAGGAATTAGAGTCACGCCAGAGCATACTTTTGCATCAGAGGCTATATAGCCTTTTGGATATTTCTCTGCTAATAAAGAAAAGTTTAATTTTAGATAATCTTTAGGAACTCCTATATCTGCCCATATTCCATTATATCTGTATACTGATATACAGTTATTTTGCAAAATCACTGGCAAAAAGTTCTTACTTATGGAATTACCACTTATTAAATCAAATAATTTCTTATTAAATACATACACTCCAGCATTTATCAATTTAGAAATAGGATTTCTAGGCTTCTCTATTATTTCTATTAATGTATCACCTTCTGTAACTAATACTCCATATCTCCTAGGATCTTCAACCTCTTTACCAACCATGGTTGCTGGACAATCTCTCTTATCATGAAATGAAAGAAGATCCTTTATGTTCAATTCAGTATATATATCTCCATATATCACTATTACTGTGTCGTCTAATTTGTATTGATTAACAATATATTTAAGAGGTCCTGCATCGCCTAACGGATCTTTTTCTACTACAAACTTAATTTTTCTACCTTCTCCCTCTAAATAGTCAATTATTTTATCTCCCATAACTCTTAATGATACGTATATATCGTCTACACCTGCATCTTCTAACAAATCTAGAATATAATCTATCATAGGTTTATCTAATACAGGAAAAAGAGCTTTTGGTTTAGTTAAGCTTAAAGGTCTTAATCTTGTAGCATATCCTCCTGCTAGTACTATAGCAGATACCATAAGGTTAAAAGGTATAGTAGGAAAAAAAATTATTTATTCAGATATTTTTCAAGTTTCTTGTTAGCGTAGTCCCAGTTTACTAGATTCCACCACGCATTAACATAGTCTGCTCTCTTATTCTTATACTGCAAATAATATGCATGTTCGAACTCGTCTAATATAAGAACTATTGGTAATTCAGCTATGTGGTTCTGGAAATGATTTTCAAACGTCATAATTTGTAAATTGCCATTTTCCGTTTCATAGTATAATACTGTCCATCCTGTTCCTGGTAAAGAGTTTGCTGCTTCTGTAAATAAAGCCTTGAATTTGTCGAAGCTTCCATATTGTTTTTCAATAAGATCAGCTAATGATCCGCCAGGCTTTCCACCACCTTTTCCATTTGGAGCCATGTTTTCCCAATATAGGGAATGAAGTTTGTGTCCATTTATGTTAAATACGAGCCCTCTTAAAAGACCTTGTATGTCATATTGACCAGATAATAACTCTCCTTTAGTTACTTTTTGCATTCTATCCAAAAATGAGTTTGCTCCGTTTACATACCCTTTATGATGCCCATTGTAGTGCAAATCTATTATATCTTTACTTATGTATGGTTCTAATGCATCTAATTTATAAGGTAGTGGTGGTAGCTCGTATTTTTTGAAAGATATCGAAGAACTCATACTAACAACTAATTAATAGTCACTTTTATCTCTTTCGCTAGGAATTTCCATTACGAATTTCACCTAAGTCAAAATAATACCATTAAATTAGTTATTCTCAAAAAATCCAAATATTCAAAATTCATATTAAAATAGCTAAAGTCTAAGTATATAGCATAACAACTATCTATTTTAAATTTATATATTTCTAAAGAAGAATTATATTCAATGTCAAATAGAAACTTTCGCAGTATTGTTCTAGATAAATATTCTGATTATATAGAGAGAACCTTACTTAGCATTCTAAATTCAGTTTTAGCGTATGGATTATCAATATTTTTGGGACTAAACTCTCAATATTTATACTTAATTATACCAATAGTAGCACTAACGTCTATAGTAATCCCATTTATTGCCTCTCCAGTAATTACAGTATTATATATTGTTAATCTCATTTATGATAAAATTATAGATATAGATACAAAATCCATTAATTTTGATTTTAGTATATATATATTAATAGAAATAATCTTAGCAATAATAGTTCCACTTCTTATAGAACTAAAGTATAAATCTATCCAAGGATTTATTTCAATAAATAGTTTACTGTCCTATTCTATATTACCCTTATTTTCCATTTTTCTAATTTCTGGAATATCCGAAAAGAAAAGTAGTTTAACAAATGCTTTATCCTCATTGCCCTTACTAAGTATGATAATTTATTCAAATTTATTAGATTTCGATTTAAAAATGATGATATTAGAATCGGTATTAATAATTAGTGGAGCAATAATCTTAGGATTAAAGAAATTTTTAAGTCCTATAGGAGTAATTCTTCCCATTTTAGCATTTTATCTATATTTTGATAATTTATCAACAATATATATAGCCTCAATGGGTATTATAGGTACTCTAATAAATTTGATACCTACTATAGATATGGAATATAGTAAGAAAAATTCAACAAAAGAAAAATTCTATTCAACAAAAGAAAATCTTAGAAAAGAAATAGAAAATACTGTACTAATTCTACAGAGACTTATAGAGAATAATTTAAGTTTTGATGAGCTAAATTCAATACTTTCGCAATCAAAAAACACTCTAGCTGATATTGACGGTTATATTGACAAGTGCCAAAATATACAGTGCTTAAATGAATTAGAAAAAAAATATAGTGAAAATAAGAAAGAAATGGAAAATAGTATAAATGAGATAGTTTTTAATAATATAGTTTCATACAACGAAGTTATAGGAAAACTTAAGAGATATGGAATTAATGGCGAGGAGATACAAGTAAGCAATGCTAAATTTTCATTAGATGAAAATGGTATAGATTATATATCGAAAATATTTTTTAGTATCAATAAAAATGTAAATATAATACTTAATGATTTAAACGAGAGTATAGACGATCTACAAAAATTGGTAGGAATTAATCTAAATAAAATATTTATAACAGATTATAGAAAATTACCAGATTTAATATTGTTCATACAAGATAAGAATTTAATTACGAAATTACAAAAACTAGTAGACATAGAGAAGGAAATTATAGCAAATTTAAACGATCCTAAGATTGCTGAAGCTAAATTAGATATATCTAAAAAACTAAATTTAATAAACTTGACTAACATAACATTTTATGAAGTAAAAGAAATAGTACAAGTATCGAAAGAATTAGATAGTATAGTAAATTCTGAAATGTCTAACATAAATAGGAATTTATATAATTTAAACCTAGAAATTGGTAAAGATTTAGAACAACAACAGAAACTCATATACATGAAGTTGACAAATCAAAAAACGTTATACGATAAGTTTAGTAACTTTCTGACGTCTATAAACCTTATAAATGATTGTATTGAAATTAGTGAAAATAAAGGTGAGATAGAATCTTTATATCAATTATTAAATGATAATTCTAAGGAAATATTAAGTTCCATATATGAAAATAAATGTATAAGTATCTCAGATTTAGGTATTGATCAAAAATTCTCAAAATATGTTTCTTATTGGCTAAATAAAAAAGGTGTAAAAGCTACATATATAAAAGATAAAATATGCCTATCTTAATCTTCTTATAACTATTTCTGCATGATCTCCAACTACATCTCCTTTAAATAAATATCTTGGCGCATTTCTCAAAAGTTGATGAGTGCACATTATCCTATCAGGGTCAGCAATAACCTGTATGCTATCTCCTGGTTTTAAAGCAACAAGATATTTAGAAAGTTCTACTATAAACTCTTCACATTCTTTACCTCTCAAATCTAGAGTTGTCATAAAAATTAGTTTTTATTATTTAGATTTAAATTTATCTAGAGAATCAATTTTCTTTCAATATTATTATCTTCCAATTTTTTCTGTTCTTTTTCTATTTTATCCCATAAATTGTCATAGTTATCTAGCATATATTTGTAAACTTTCATAATTCTTTGCATTATTGTTAAATCGCTTAGCGGATATATTTTAACACCTACTCTTCCTACACTAGCACCTCTAATCATTAACCAATGTGCGAAAACTTCGAGCGGATATTTTGATTTAATGTTCTCTATACTAATTTTTGTTCTATATAACCAATAGATCTCTCTTATAAAATTAGATGATATATTTCGGATCATTTTGTCTTCCCATTGTTGAAGATATCTTTCTCCTTCTTTTATCATTATATTCCTAAGATAGGTATATTTCTCTTCAGCGTTATCGCTTAAGGCCAAACCAGTAACTGCAATAATAAAATCTTTCTGTGCCATAAATGAATCAAAGTCTCTATTAACATATATCCATGCAGTAGCTGCAAAAGAATCTACTATACCGTACATTAATTTATTTATTAGTTCTGCTTTATCTATCTTTCTACTTACTTTTTCTCCATTAAGTATTTTAGTAAATTCTTCAAAGTCTACTGTCCCTGCATATATTAATTTGCCATCTATAAAAATGGACGGTGTAGAGATAACTCCCCTTTCTATAGCTAGGAAAGGATAAAGTTCAGTATCTATAACTTGAACTCTTCCTAAGAGACTCTTTTGATCTAGGTATTCTAATAATAAATTGCATTCAGTACAATTTTTATGAGTAAATATTTCGACTTTCACAGTAATGAAATCTTATTAAGTATATTTTAAATTATAGCTTTACTTTCCTAGGATTATAGCATCTAAGTTTTGTTTTCCACATTATATTATCAAATCTTTTATCAAGTAGCCATACATTCGCTTTATCTTCCGGACTTCTTATAGCTCTACCTATAGCTTGTTTAACTGAAATGTATGCAGGTACTGAAATCAAAAGATCAATTAGATTTTCTCCGGTAATTTTTCTAATTTGCTCTGCCTTTAATTTCAGGAAATCATCTACTGAAGGATAAGGTATGCCAGCCAATATAACATCACTTATAAGACTTTTTCCTTCCATAGTAAGCTCTACACCTTCTGTCAATTTTCCTCTTGCTACTCCTGCAATTATAGTTTTGCCTTGTTTAGTTTTTTCCATTATTTCCTCAATATTTGTTTTATCTTTTTCGACAAATTTTCTTACTTCGATTAAATTCATGATTTTTTCCATAATCATATAACTAGGAAAAACTGCAAGAATGTGCTTCTCAGCTAAGTGATAAATTTTTAGTATGTAACTAGCATATTTCTTCCACATTTCTGTTGTTCTTAGAGAATAAGAGGAAGTAACATCAGTAGCTATCATGCAAGTATAATTTCCAGTTATCTTGCTCTTTACTTCCTTTTCTACATCAATATATATCATTCTTCTTTCTATCCCCATAATTTTCTTCATATATTCTATTGGTGGTAAAGTTCCAGACATTAGAATAAAACTTGTATTTGCATTAAGAATTGACAGCATATCTCTAGACGTTAAAGGTTTTGAAACTAAACTACCCTTATATGAGAAAACTTTTGCCTCAGATAATGAAGTATAAAATTTTAATATATTACCAAGATATATTCTTGAAATCTTCTTTTGCTTTACTGCTTCTTCTCTCTCTAATTCATATTCATCTTTTAATATATCTAATTCATCTTCAGTAAGCTTCGGATAATTATCCATTAGTATATATTTGTCATCTGAAAAAACAGATTTCCTTATCTCCACTTCTAATTTATCCAATATCTTTATTACTTCGGAATTTTTTACTTTATTCTTAGCTAATTGTATTATGTTTTGATTTAATTTCCTCTCCTGTAGATCGTTTAAATAATCTAAATTATGCGCTTCATCAATAATTACTGCAAAATCTTCAATGTTTATATCTAAAGACTCTCTTAAATAAGGAAGAAAAAGGTAGGGATAAGTTATAAGTACTAGATCTGAATCTTCTATACTTCCTAGTAAAGAATAATATGGGCAATACCCTTTTTCCACTCCGTCTTTCTTGATTTTTTTAATAAAAGCAAAGGGTGACTCATCTACAGTAATTTTAGCAGAGTTATATATCTCACATGACGAGCACTTTATATCTTCTGGATCCACATCACCAGAAACAAAAGGGCATGCTGAACTTTTCCCTATGATAAAAGAATATGTTTTATTAAGCTTTCTTATTTCTCTATACACTGGATAAAATTCATTATGTGTCCTAACAACATAAAGAACCTTAGGTTTAACTTGAAAAGAAACTAAAATAGAAAATAGTGTTTTTCCACTCCCTGTAGGAGCTTGTAAAGATACTAAAAATCCATTTTTTAAGTATTCTGTTACTTTATCCTTAAGAAAGGACTGCCAGTATCTTAAATCCACTCTTCTGTCTTTACAACAATTTCGTCTAACATAATATATTTTACGAACGATTTTTCTGAGAGCTTAGTAACATCCTTAGCTTTACCTTTAACTTTTATAGTCTGCATAAAATTATAGACTTTTTCGACCTTAACTAACTGTGATACGTCGTTAATTATATCTTCTGAAGGAGGAACGTCAAGAACTATAGTTGCTTTTATTTCTGTACTTGGAGAGCTATCAGATATCTCTACTATTCTATAATCAACTTTTGACCTCATAAGTTCTCTAACATTAGACATTTTACATTACACCTCTAAGTCTATAATATAGAGTTTTAACATTATAAAACATTTCTTATAATGGCTGATTATGTAGTCTAACATATATAAGTAACTTATTAACTAACTTATAATAATGACTCAAATAACTGAAGCTAAAAGTGGTAATGTTACAGAAGAGATGAAAATAGTAGCAAAAGAAGAAAATGAGGATCCAAATAAAATAAGAGATAGAATAGCTAAAGGTAAAATAGTAATACTGAAAAACAAGATTAGGAGCTTAGAAAAATATACTGGAGTTGGAGAAGGGTTAATAACTAAAGTTAATGTAAATATTGGGGCTTCCACTGATCATTATAATATAGAGGAAGAGATGGAAAAAATAGAAATAGCAAACAAATTTGGGGCGGACTCACTTATGGACCTAACTGATGGAGGAGATATAGACTATATTAGAAAACTAGTTTTACAAAGAGCTAAAATGCCAGTTGGTACAGTACCCATATATCAATTATACTATGAAATGGTTACAAAAAGAAAATATGTTATAGACTTTACAGAAGATGATTTCTTTAATGTAATTGAAAAACATTTTAAAGACGGAGTAGATTTTGTAACATTACATACTGGTGTAACCTTGGATTTAGCTAAAAAAGCTGCTGAAATGAAAAGAACTGCTGGTATAGTCAGCAGAGGAGGAACAATTTTAGCTGCTTGGGAAATATATAATGAAAAAGAAAATCCTCTCTATGCTAATTTCGACTATTTATTAGAATTGGCAAAAGAATACGATGTTACATTAAGTTTAGGAGATGCTTTAAGACCAGGTGGAATTGATGATGCACATGATGAACTGCATGTAGGAGAATTAATTGTGAATTCAAGATTAGCTAGAAAAGCAATAGAAAATGGTATACAAGTTATGATTGAAGGACCTGGACATATGCCTTTAGATCAAATAGAAATGGACATAAAATTGGAGAAACAATTAAGCGGTGGTGTTCCTTATTACGTACTAGGCATTTTACCTACAGATATAGCAGCAGGATATGATCATATTGCAGGAGCAATAGGAGGAGCAATAGCAGCTATGAATGGTGCAGATATGTTATGTTACTTAACACCCGCAGAGCATCTATCTTTACCTAATCCAGAACAAGTAAAAGAAGGATTAATAGCTTTTAAAATAGCAGCACATGCTGGAGACATAATAAAAGTTGGAGAAAAAGTAAAGAATAAAGACACTGAAATGAGTAAAGCTAGATCCAGATTAAATTGGAAAAGAATGTTTGATTTAACATTTGACCAGGATAATGCAATAAAAATCTATTTACAATACAAAAATTTTGCTGGAGGTTCATGCACAATGTGTGGAGATCTATGCGTTTATTTAGTTCTTCCAAGAGCATTAAATAAGAAAAAATATGATAAGGATAAAAAGACCAGATCTTAAAGTTGGAGAAAAAACTAAAATAAATCAAGATAATTTAGAAATTCTTTTAATTTATTTAGGTGCAGATAGATTCTTAGCGTTTGATAACAGATGTCCCCATTTAGGATGCGATTTATCAAAATACGGAGTATTAATTAGAGACGAATTAGTTTGTCAATGTCACTTTTCACATTTTTCAATATTTTCTGGAAAACCTATAAAAGGCGCAGCTAAAAAACCTATTAAAATATATAATGTAAAAATTGACGGAGACTATTTAATAATTGGCCAATAATTGAAATATTCTTTTTATATCCTTATAATGCATTTGGCCAGAAGCTGTTGGTATATCAACATATCCATAAATCAGTTTTGAACCTAAAATTGAGAAAGCAATTCTCTCTAAAGGATCTACATTCATAGGCATTACTGCTATATTCTCATATCTGAGTAATTTAATCAGAATTTCCCTATAGTTTTCTTTTCCTACTAAAGCGAATTTTATAATATATGCCTCACGATATTTTCTTATAATATCCTCTAATTCTTCAAATGAAGGAATATGATCAAAATAATGAGCAGAAACTATTTTCCCTTTATGTGGTACTAATTCTCTCTGTAAAAATGAGGCTTCTATATCGTATAAAAATCCTTTGGAATATAGCTCTTTTAAAAAAGCAGATTTTTCAGCATCTGGAATTTCCTTATAACCACCTTCACTTTTATCCCTGATAGTAAAAATTAATTTAGATCTGTATTCATTCAGAGAATCTAAATTAACCTCTAGCTTGTCCATATAATCTAGTCTTAACTCTATAAAATCCGCGTCAATACGCTTTATCTTTTCTAAATCTCCTATATTATAAACGGGTAATGAGGCTACTATAGAAGTTCTCATTTTATAGAAATTTTGCCACCTAAGAGTTTTAAATCTTCCCAGAAATTTGGATTGCTTTTGTTTACACACTCCGCATTAAGTATTTCACCGCCTGAATATGTAGCTAAGTCTGCTGCCAACATAGCGATCCTATGGTCATTAGGACAAACTACTTTCCCCCTACTAGGTTTTGATCCAAAAATTAAGATATTTCCGTCTGAGTATGATGATTTTATATTAAATGCTTTCAATGTCTCTATAATAGTTTGAACTCTATTACTTTCCTTAATTTTCAGCCTATCTATGTTTCTTAAAATAGACGTGCCCTTAGATACTGCAGATAAAGCAGAAATTGAAATAGCCATATCTGGAGAATCATTTAAATCGATTTCTATAGGATAGTACTCTTTTGAACTTTCAACAATCCATTTGTTATCGTAATAATAACTTTTCGCTCCCATTCTCCCTAATATTTCCATTATAGAGTGATCTCCGAAATAATTTGGAGGACTATATAAATTTTCTATTTCTATTCTACCACTAGTTATTAAAGAAGCTATTGCATAAAACGAAGATAAAAGATAATCTCCTGGAATTTTAGTATTATAACATGATAATTTTGATGATTTGATGTAGATTGTATTTCCTTCCATTTCTATTTTAGAACCCAGCTTGTTAAATAAATCTATTGTCATGTGGATATAACTCAAAGACGATATAGGAGGAATTATATCTATTATACCTTCGCCTAAAAGATGATAAGCGTAAATTAATCCAGTTATATACTGGCTACTTTCCCAACCTTCAATTTTAGTTTCTCTTTCTAATTCCCCGTATATTGTAACAGGAAGAAAATCTGATGAAAATGAAGCTTTTTTTAAAGCTTTTCTTATTGCGCTTATAGGTCTTTTTCTAAGAGTTTCGTCTCCATCAATAGTAACTTTCCTCTTTAATGCTACAACAATAGGAATAAGTATCCTTAGAGTTGTTGCCGAGCCTCCTACATAAATATAATTATCTCCACGTCTTATAGCTTTTACAGCATTTATTGCTGCAATAATATCATTTGAGTTCCAAAAATCTGTATTAACCTCAGTTAACAAAGATAAGAACGCTACCCTAATTGCTAAACTTTTAGATTGAGGAGCTTGAATTCTACCGTGTATTATCGATTTTTCTATATCTATCTCCAATTTCAACTGCCCTTGTTACTATAACTTTACCATATTTACTTAAACTTTCATAAATAGGACCATCATCTCCTTCCTTACATAAAGCAAATATCGACGGACCGTTACCAGAAATTCCAGAGGCTATTGCACCGTTTTTTAATGCGGATATTATTGGCTCCTTATCATAACCCAAAATTTCCGCTATAGCTAATCCGTTCAGTTTCATTGCTGTTATGATATCTCTTAATGCTATTTTGAAGATCTCCTCAAAAAGTAAATTATACTTTTTTAATATCTTAAGGTCTATATTAGGCCTATTTCCAATAGCTAAGATCAAGATAGAAATATCTTCAGGAAAATTTTCCATCTTGATTAATTTAAATTCCTTATTGTAAGTAAATGATACGCCCCCATAATACGCAGCAGTAGCATCATCATATGCACCAGTAACCGAGACTCCCGATTTAATAGAGAGAATAGCAGAAAGTTTAGGTATATCTACTTCAATTCCGAATTTTTCAGATATGGCTGCAATTAAAGCTGTAGAGACTGCGCTACTACTTTTTAATCCGCTCATTTGAGGAATTTCAGATCTTATGTTAACCTTTAATTCTGGAATATTATATGTTTCCCTAAAATAATCTAGAATAGTCTTTACAAGAGAACTTTGAAATGTACTATGTCCTTCTTCAACGTCCACATTAACTTTAAGGTCTATAGCCATTGAAGAACCGTACCATGAAGGTATAGCATTTACTATTGAGATTCCTCCAAAGGTTTGCATGCCTCTTTATACCTCAACCATCTTTCTTGAATAATCTCTGCTTCCTTATTATCTATTTTTACGCTAGGAATAACTCCAGATCTTATAGCATGATCTACTAAAACTAATGAAGTCATTGCTTCGACCACTGAAACACCTCTAATAGCTACTGCTGGATCATGTCTTCCTAAGACAGAAATTTTAGATTCATTCATTGTCCTAAGATCTATTGTCTCTTGAGGAATTCTAATAGAACTAGTAGGTTTAAATGCACAACGCAATATTATAGGTTCCCCATTAGTTATACCTCCCAATATTCCGCCAGAAGTGTTATTTTTCCATCCTAGTTTGCCATTTTTTATTATAATCTCATCATTAGCTTCACTACCTCTCATTTTAGCTAATTTAAATCCTAAACCGTATTCAAAACCTACTGCGGCGGGAATAGACATAATCGCTTTAGCTAAATCGGCCTTTATTTTATCAAAAACTGGCTCTCCTAAACCAGGAGGAGGATTTTCCACAAATATCTCAGCTATACCTCCGTAACTATCTCCCTCTGTTGTAGCCTTCTTAACTAACTCAATGAACTTATTTTCTATATCTTTATTTGAAGCTCTTACTGGACTATATTTAGAACATAAAATATCATCAAACTTTACTTCGGTATCTAGTTCAATATTACCTAGACTTTTGAGATGACCAGCAATAATAGTATTAGTAAACATCAGTAGTTTCTTTGCTATTGCTGACGCGGCTACTCTACCTACAGTTTCTCGAGCACTAGATCTCCCACCTCCTCTATAATCCCAATTCTCGTAGCCATATCTCATAATATAAGGTAGATCAGCATGTCCTGGCCTAGGCTTATATTTTATTTCCTCATATAATGAGGAAATTACATCATTATTTCTTACTAAAATAGCTATTGGAGCGCCAGTAGTCTTGCCGTTAAATATTCCGCTTAAGATTTCTGGCTCGTCTTTTTCTCTTCTACCGGAAACTAAAAATCTTCCAGGGCGTCTGAATGACAATTCGAATTGAATATCTTCTTTATCTAAAGGTAGTCCTGCAGGAACTCCGTCTATCACAGCACCTACTGCTGGTCCGTGGCTTTCTCCAAAAGTAGTTATTCTAAAAATATTACCGAACGAGTTTCCTGGCATATAGGAAATTCACCACTTCATCTTCATTAACTGTTTTTCCAAACCAAATTTTTTGAGCTTCTAAAGCTTGTCTAACGAGGATTTTAAGCCCATTTACATCTTTCATTCCATTTTTCCTTGCTTTATCCAAAAAAGTCGTAATTACTGGAGTATATACGAAGTCTATGGCTATATTACCTTTAATACAGTGTTCAGGAATAAAAGAAGGATCTGGAGTAGCGTTAGCTATTATGCCATATTCTATTGAACAGTTCTCTACAACCTTGGCTTTGTATCCTTTTGATTTTATATACTCGACTAGTTTCTCTCCTTTTTCTTTCTTTCTATCATAGATATAAACCTTGAATCCTTCTTCTGCTATTGCAAAAGAAATAGCTTTAGCAGCACCTCCTGATCCAAATATTATAGAATCATAATACCCAGTCTCGTTTAATATTGTCTTTAATGCTAAATAATCAGTGTTATAGCCCTCTTTTTCCTTTATAGTATTCACTGCACCAATTTTTTCTGCAGTAAAATCCACTTTATCTAGATACTTAATTATTTTCTCTTTATAAGGTATAGTAACATTAAAGCCTTTACCAAGTTCCAATAATGATGAGGTTAATCTTTCAAATTTTGTTTCATCTAAATCAAAAGCTAGGTACACCGCATTTATTCCTAGTTTTTGAAAAGAATAGTTATGAATAGCTGGAGAGAGAGTATAGCTTATATTTTTGCCTATTATACCAAGTAATTTTGTAGAATAGTTTATTTCAAACACTGTGACGCAAACCCTTTTAGAGTTTCTTTAGGAACATCTACTTTCTTCCATTTTCCTATTCTAGTGGGAAAAGGCATCATAACAAAATTTCCCCGAGTTTTTTTATCCTTTTCAATAGAGCTTAGCGCTAAATCTAACGAAATAGGAATGCCTATTTTATCAATACTTAATGGAAGACCATATAATTGCAAAAGCCAAAGAACGTCTTCTACTACTCCTTCTTCAGAATATCCCATTTCTTCTGCTATTTTAGCTTCACATACCATACCTACAGATATAGCATATCCATGAGAAATCTTAAAATTAGATCCTGCTTCTATGGCATGACCTATTGTATGACCAAAGTTCAATACTACTCTTATTCCTTTATTCTCTCTTTCATCTTCTTTAACTACCCCTAGCTTATCATTTACTGATCTATAGATAATTTCTTCTAATGCATCCTCCTCTTTATTTAGTATCCTATCTTTATTTAAAGAAAGAAAATCATATAGATCCTTATCTAAGACCAAGGAATACTTTATAACTTCTGCTAATCCCTTCTTAAGTTCTTCTAATGGTAAAGTTTTAATGAAATTTAAGTCTATTACTATATTACTTGGCTGGTAAAATGTCCCTAGTATATTTTTAACTCCTGCAAAATTAACTCCATTTTTACCTCCTATTCCTGCATCTACCATTCCCAAAAGTGTAGTAGGGACGTTTACCAAATTTATACCTCTAAGATAAATAGACGCAGCAAAACCTGCTATATCAAGTACAGTTCCTCCACCAACTGCAATAACATAATCTCCTCTATCGAAATCATTATCAAACAAAGTTTTCACTATATCTAAAACGTTGGATAAATCCTTTGCTTGTTCACCATCATCTATAGGAATCACAACGTCTGCTTTAGGATTTATTCGAAGATTTTTAGAATAGATTATTGCTTTCTTTTTATCAAGCTCAGATAGAAAATCTTCAAACTTTTTTCCTATATCGACGTTAATTTCAAAAGAACATATATTCTCCTTAATATTTTTCATACAGATCTACCGAGAGCCGAAGCTAAAGCTTTTATCCTATTCATAAGAACTTCGAAAGATTCTGGAGTTAATTGTTGCTCAGAATCACTTAGCGCACTTTCAGGATGTGGATGAACCTCTATTAGCAACATATCTGCGCCAGCTGCTACAGATGCTAATGCTAAAGAGTGAACTAACTCTCTTTTACCTGCAGGATGACTCGGATCTGCGCAGATAGGTAAATGGGTCATCATTTTTGCCGCAACCATTCCTCCAATATCTAAAGTAAACCTTGTTGATTTCTCAAAAGTTCTTATTCCTCTTTCACATAATATCACGTTTCCGTCTCCTCCATAAAGCAAATATTCTGCTGCTTGTAACCATTCCTCTACTGTATTAGCCATCCCTCTTTTTAGGAGAACTGGCTTTCCTATTGAAGCCACTTCTTTTAATAAAGAGAAATTTTGAGCGTTTCTTGCTCCAATTTGCACCATATCTACATACTTCTTAAACACTTCAGAATCTTTAGTGTCCATTATTTCTGTGACTATTGGCAAACCTGTCTCTTCGCCTGCAGTTTTTAGAATTTTTACTCCTTCCTCTCCTAAACCTTGAAATGAATATGGACTAGTCCTTGGTTTATAGGCTCCTCCTCTTAAAATTGAAGCACCTGCCCTTTTTACTGCTTTAGCAACACTTACTACTTGCTCTTCTGACTCTACAGCACAAGGACCTGCTGCAACGACTATTTTATTTGTACCTATTTCAGTGCCTTTAACTTTAAATGATGTAGGATCTTTTTTCCATTCGTTACTAGCTAAGATATATGATTTTTTGGTTTTAACTGCAACTTCAATATCCTCATCTACAATCTTTTCTGCCTCACTATCCGGCCATACTAATAGTAAATTTTTTCCATAAAGATTAAGAAATTTGTATGATGAAGATGATAATTGTAATTTTTCCTTTAAGGTAGAGTAATCTCTTTTATCTTTTAATATGAAAAGAATCATTTCTTCTCACCTAAAAATTCATTATAAAGATTATTTAGCTCTTTCATACCTAACTCTCTAGCCTTTTGAGAGTATGGATTTAATTCCTGGATCTCCATTATAACACTATGGAGATCATTAACTCTTTTTATTATCTTATAAATATCCCTAAAATTTGTAGTTTGGAAATTTGAAAAATCTACATCCAACTCTTTAGCAAGTAGCTCTATACTTTTACTCAATGCCATTAAATAAAAATGTGGTAAAACTTGCACTACAGCCATTGCCTTTTCATGATTTTCTAAACTAGTCTGTATAGGAAAAAGACCGCAATTCCTCCAGAAGTCCAAGATTTCTTTTGAATCAGGAAATGTTATCGAAGGAATTACGGCTATTTTTTCACCAACTGGATAAAGATATGGACCAAAGAGAGGATGAGAAGATATATAATTAAAATTATTTTCAAGCGACATTTTTTCTAAAAAGCCAAAAATAGAATGTTTAGTAGATAAAATATCTATAACTTTTTTCCCACTAAAATATGGAAAAAGCTTTTTCATAAAATCCGAAACAATACCAGACGGCGGTAAGGTAATTATTATAATCTCTCCCCATTCAACAGCCTTATAAGGCTCCATGTAGGCATATCCAAATTCGCTTGCGAGCCTTTCAGCTTTTTTTATATCTCTACCAGTTACTACAACTTCTTGTGAAGATATTTTAAATAAAGAAATTAGAGATCTAGCCATTCCTCCATATCCTATTATAGATATTTTCTTTATGTAGCTAGGATTTATCTGAAAAATTTTTGAATAAGAGAAAATTAAATTTAATAACGGATCTATCATTGACTCAGGGATGCCATATTTCTGAGATAAAGACAACCATCTTAACCTAACTGATTCTTCTCTTTTTTCATCTGTTATAGGAAAATTATTTTTTTGTTTTATTTTGCCTATTTTACCAGATAATTTCATTCTTTCAGATAACAAATAAACTAACTTTTCATCTATATTCTCTATCTGTTTCCTTAAGTCGTCTATCTCACTCATTTAATCAGCTCTAAAGCAGAGTTTACTATAGACTTATCAGTTATATTGTAATAGTCTAATAATTCTCTTTCACTTCTTGCAGATCTTCCAAAAGTAGTAGCACCAACAAATCTCATTGGTACAGGATATTTCTTAACTACAACTTCTGATACAGCAGAACCTATTCCTCCATATATACTATGTTCCTCTATAGTAACTATTCTACCAGTTTTTCTAGCATAGTATTCTATTGTAGATTCATCTATAGGTTTTATAGTCTCTAAATTTATTACTGCAGTGCTTATTCCCATTTTCTCTAATTGTTCAGCTGCTTTAAGAGCGTCCCATAAAACTACTCCAGCTCCCATTATAGTTAAATCATCTCCGTCCTTAAGCACGTAAGCCTTACCAATCTCGAACTTGTAATCAAGACCATTGGTTATTGGAGGAGAATATTCTCTTCCCATTCTATAATATATAGGACCTCTCTCCTTCATTATCACTGGCAAACCTCTAATAACATCAGCAGGATCTGCTGGAACTATCACTCTCATGTTAGGAAGAGTACGCATTAAAGCTATGTCTTCTAAAGACTGGTGACTAGAACCGTCTCCGCTATCACTATATCCAGAATGAGTAACCAGAATTTTGACATTTAAGTTCATTCTACTTATACTATTCCTTATTTGTTCCCATGCTCTCATCGTAAACATTGCAAAATCTACTACAGCAGGCTTCTTTCCAGTAGCTGACAATCCAGCAGCAAAATTTACCATATCTTGCTCGGAAATTCCGACATTGAAGTATCTCTCTGGAAATTTTTCCTTAAAGTAAGAAGCCCTAGTAGAATCGCCAACGTCAGCAGTTATTACTATTATGTCAGAATCTTCTTCCCCTAACTTTACTAAAGTTCTACCAAAAGCTTCACGAATTGAAGAGAAACTTCCTTGTAACATCAGGACTCGCCCTTTGTTTTTTACTATTTTCTATTGGAGTGAAACCTTTACCTCTGAGAGTTTTTGCAAAAATTACTGCAGGCTTCTTTGCCTTCATCGCCTCTTCAACACTATTTACTATACTAGAAATATCATGGCCATCACATAAGAAAGTCTCCCATCCTACTGCTTTCCACACATCATGCAGAAACTCTTTAGGTTTAACATCTTGAGTCGAAGCGTCTAACTGAAATCCATTAATTTCTATAAATGCTATTAGGTTATCCACTTTTCTAGCTACTGCATGTGTCATTGCTTCCCAGATCTCTCCTTCGTCTTGTTCTCCATCTCCCATAATTACAAAAACTCTACCACTTCCATTAGACATTTTTATTCCAGTGGCAACACCAATACCAAAACTTAATCCCTGCCCTAAACTGCCTGTAGACATATCTATGCCAGGAATGTATACTTCTGGATGACCTTGTAATAATCCGTTTATTCCTTGAATTTTCCATAATTCTTCCTCTGGTATAAGTCCTTTCTCATGCAATACTGCGTATAAAGCTGGAGCTGCATGACCTTTGCTTAATATTAACCAATCTTTGTCTGTAGGATTTTTACTTTCTCTCACGTATCTGAATAGTAACGTAGTTAAAATCTCTATGCTACTTAATGACGACCCTACGTGAATTGATTGATCATAGAACTGCATTTTTATAACATTCTTTCTAGCTCTTTCTGCAATCTCTTGCAACTTTTTTAATTCTTCTAATGATATTGGAATTCCATCACTTCCACCTTTTCCCATTGGTGCAACAACTAAACCCCCGAATATAGAATAATTCTTATTTTTTAAGCTTTCATTATTATCTATGGAACGATATTCTAGGCAATTATTAGCCTTAGGTTTAGAGCTTCAGGAAAAGATTTCTTCTTTAAAGGTAGCTGTTATAGGATGCGGTGCTTTGGGCTCGGCTCTTGCAGAAATGTTAACTAGATTAGGAGTAAAAGAATTAGTTTTAGTAGATGCAGACGTAGTAGAATTAAGCAATTTACATAGAACTCACATATTCACTGAGAAAGATTTAATGAGACCTAAAGCATTAGTTTGCAAAGAATATTTAAAAAAAGTAAATAGTAATATAAAAATAGACACAATATTAGATATTTTAGATAGCAAAAATGCCGAAGAAATAGTTAAAGGAAACGATATAGTGTTTGATGCTCTTGATAATGTAAATTATAGACTTGTCCTCAACGATGCATGTGTCAAAAATAATATACCATTAATATATGCCGGTGTAACTGGAGAATATGCTTCAGCTAAAATAATAATTCCTGGTAAGACCTCATGCCTCTCTTGCTTTTTAGAACCTATTGATGAGCGTAATGCATGTGAGATAATAGGAACTACTATCGCTACAATAGATATTATAACGTCTATTCAAATTCAATTGCTCATAAATTACCTTAGAGGAAGATACGAGGATGAAATGATTTACATTGATATGGAAGATTTAAGATTGGAAAAGATAAAAATGAAAAGAAATTCAAATTGTGAAGCATGTTCACTACATCAGTATAAATATCTTAAATCAAAATTTTACACATGTGGAATGTTAAGATCTGAAAAAAGTGGGAAAAATATTTTTAGATCTTCTGAAGTAGAAATATATAAGGATAGTGAAGGTACTATTATATGCTATAATGAAAAATGTTTTAAGAAAAAAGAAGCATAAAGCTTGTGCAATTTAAATATGTTTTTACTGCATTATTGCCAATATTAGTCGTTGTAGTATATTCTATAATTTTTAAAATAAATATTATAGAAATAGTAAGAAGTTTAACTCCAATAATTATTCTAGCTTTTGTTCTTTCATATCTTGGACAGATATTAGTAATAGCTCTTAGAGATAAGAAAATTGTAGGAGTTTCTTTTTACACAGCTTTCAAAGCAAGATTATTAGGAAATTCTATAGGACTAATTTTACCTGGCTGGGTTGGTCAAGAACTTACTAGAGCCACAGTATATAGCAAAGAACATGTAGAGCTTATTCAAGGATTTTCATTATCGCTATTGGAAGCTTATTACGATGTAACAGTTGGATCACTTATGTTTCTTGTCCTATTACCTATAAGGTTCATTGCAATAGAATTAATTTATATCTTCATAACAATAGGTAATATAATAGGCTGGTCTTTGGGACTAGCTTACGTATACACTACTGCAGGTAAATCAATTAGAATTGAGAAGAGTATAGTTAAATTAATCGGATTAGATAAGTATTATTTTGTATTAAATAAAGGAAAACAGGCAATGAAAGATAAAATTGAAGGAAAGAACTTTATTACATACTTCTCTCTTACAGTCTTGGGATATTTAGTTCAATCACTATCATTCTTGGCTATGGTCTCAGATTACTTTAAGGATATTCTGATTAATATGACTTTTTTTGCTGCTACTCTCTTCCCCATACCAGGAGCATCAGGAGTTTCAGAAATTGCATTCTCCTTATTTCTTCCTCCGCATTTCGTAGTAGCTGCCGTAGTTTTAGAATTACTTGACTATTTTATAGGTTTCATATTCATTAGGGATATAGACATTAATGAACTTAAAAAAGAATTCTACAAAATTAAAAAGTATGGAGAGTTTTATCAAGGATCCGAATCCTGAAGAAGGCTTAAAACTTATCGAATCTCTATATAACGAAAAATCATTATGTGTAAAAATTCCCTACACTCCAGATTCTATAATATTTTCTAGTTTACTAATGAAATATTTTAATGGCGATTTTGCTATTAGTTTCTCTTCCTTAAATTGTGAAGTCCAATTGCTTCAGAACGAACAAGGAAAATGGATCAATAGTAATGATAAACAAGTATTTTTGGGAAACTCAGCTTTTAGTTCCATATTACCATTAAGTAAAGACGATCTACTACCAATTTTATCAGGAATTTCTATAAGTTCTTTCCTAGAAAGGAGAAAAACTAGTGAATGGGAAAATAAAATAATTGAAAAAGCAAAAGCTATGGGAGTAACTGTAGAGAAAAACGTAAAAATACCTGCCTATAATGAACTGCCGCTCTTCCTTTCTTTAATGCTATCCTTTGATCCATATTTACCACAGATTACTGGAAATAGAGAAAATGCTATCAATTTTATTAAAGAGCTTGGGGTTAATGAGACGACTAAATTAAGTGAATTAAACGAAACACAACTCAATACATTTCTTTATAAAATAATGACAATAGCAATCAAGCTAAATCCTAGAATTTCCAGAGATGACATAATTTCCGATAGAATATTTTACTTTAATTACGATCTTCTTGAGGTATCTCTGGCATTAATCTATTTTATGGATATTATAGGAAGCAAATATTTAATTCAATTTTCATTAAATCCATCAATAATAGGAATATTAATAGATAAATTTAGAGAAAATGTAGCAAAAGGATTCAAAATTGATATTCTAGATAATAAAGGAAAGTACTACATAGTAGATTCAGAGCTTAAATCTCCTACTCTAATATCAATTTTCTTACAGCAAATAGAAAAAAACAAGATAATTAAGACAATAGTTATAAAGGATAATGATACATATCTAACTTCAAGATATTTTTTATCATCAGAAGAAGAAGGTTTGATAAAAATTGATATCAAAGATAAAAATTAAGTACAATACGGAGAATTCAGAGGAAATATATAGAAGTATAAAAGTAGATAACATAGATCTTCCTGATGGCATGAAAATTAACGTTAATAAAGGAGATAATTATATAGAAATCTATATAGAGATGGAGATAAAATCTTCCAAAGACATTTTAACTCTTCGTAACACTGCAGATGAAATATTAGCACATATAGAAGTTATAGAAAAAGTAATTAGTAACGTTAATTCTTGATTATCCACTACTCCAGTTAATCAATTAATTTAAATACTTGAGACAGCTAACTCTAATTTATGCCATTAAGACCAGGTAGGTGTTACAGACATTTTTCAGGCCCAGCTTATACTAGAAAAGAGTATATACCGGGTGTACCTCAACCAAAGATAACTAAATTCACAATGGGAGATCCAAATAAGGATTATGATTATGTGATAAAATTAATAACGAAACAAATTGGTCAAATAAGACATAATTCACTCGAAGCAGCTAGAGTTATAGCATTAAAACAGATTTCAAGCGCTATAGGAAACGAAACAGATTTCTTCATATGGGTATTAAAGTATCCCCATCATGTAATCAGAGAAAATAAAATGATGGCTTTTGCTGGAGCAGATAGATTACAAGATGGAATGAGACTATCTTTTGGAAAACCTATAGGAACAGCAGCAAGAATTGAAAAATTAGGAGAAGTAATAATGCTATTAAAAGTAAAGAAAGAACACTTAGAGATTGCTAAACACGCATTTAAAGTTGCTCAATCAAAACTTCCTCTTGATACTGAAATAGTAGTAGAGCGTATACAAAAAGGTGCATAAAATCAGTGAGTTATTTTTTTGATTACGACAGAGTTATAGAAGAAATTGAAAAAAGAGGAGCTAAAAAGGTTCTTTTACAATTTCCTGAAGGTTTAAAATATTTTTCTACTGAAATAGTTGAGAAAATTCAATCTAAAATGCCAAATGTTGAATTAATAATATCTGGAGAGCCTAGCTGGGGAGCCTGCGACGTAGCTGAGGACGAAGCTAATATAATCAATGCAGATTTAATAATTCACTTTGGACATACTCCGTATACTTGGTATTATCCAAAGTTTCCTACAGTTTTTATAAATGCTGAAAGTAGAATTGAGATAAATGGAGAACAAATTTCTGAATTAAAAGAAATTCTAAAACAATACGACGCTAAGTCTGTAGCACTAACGTCCACAATACAACACCATAATGTTCTAAACAAAATAAAGGAAAACCTTAGGGAATTTGAAGTAATAATTGGAAATCCCTCAAATCCTTTCATGTTTCCCGGTCAGATATTGGGATGTGACTATAAAGCAGCCACTTCTGTTAATGCCGACGTATATGTAAATGTGTCTGGAGGAGAATTTCATGTTATAGGTCTTGGTCTAGCAACTATGAAACCTACCATCAAGTTGGATCCATACACAATGAAAGTAGAGGACATGACTAATGAAGTTAACAGAATTTTGAAAATAAGATATTCGAAAATATTAAAGGCTATGGACGCAAGAAATTGGGTAATAATACAAGGTGTAAAAGTGGGCCAAAATAGGCCCTTAATGGTAAAGTATTTTGAGAAAAAGCTAAAGGAGAGAAATAATAACGTCTTTATTGTAACAAATAAGGTATTAAATATAGATAACTTAAGAAATATAGATAGAAGTTACATAGATGCTTATATAGTAACTTCTTGTCCAAGGCTTCCAACAGATGATCTATTTGAGTTCGAAAAACCGGTCTTAACACCTGGAGAAGCAAAAATGATTATAATCAATAAATTAGAACCATATATATTCCCGTGGTAAAAAATGAGAGGACAAGGAGACTTTGTTTACCCTGGAGAGGAAATCGCAGTAATAGAAGAATTCTCTGCAGGAGAAAATACATATGAAGATAATGGGCAAGTAAGAGCTTCGTCATTGGGTAAAGTTTTTTATGATATGATTAATAGAAGGAGTAATATTTTATCAGTAAAAAGGCCTATATTATTAAATCTCAAAAAGGCAAAATATGTATATGGAACAGTTACACTAGTAAAAGAAGATTCTGCTACAGTTTCTATAAACAGCATAGAAGAAAGATTCATAAGTCCATCAATAACTGGATATCTTCATATTTCACAAATTTCTAATAAATACTTAGAAAAAATAACCGACGGTATAAAATTAGGTGATATTATTAAAGCTAGACCATTATCTATCTCAATACCTCTTCCCTTAACATTAAAAGGAAAAGATTTAGGAGTTGTACTAGCTCAGTGCTCAATTTGTGGAACGTTAATGATAAAAACAGACGAAGAACATTTAAAGTGTCCTAACTGTGGTAATATAGAAAAAAGAAAACTTGGTAACTATGCGGTGAAAAAAGTTGGAAATTAAAGTAGTAAAATTATCAGGAGATTACCTAGAACTTGAAATAACTGGCGAAGATCATACATTAGGAAATCTAATAGCAGGATCATTAAGAAAGGTTCAAGGTGTAAAATACGCGTCTTATTATCAACCACACCCTTTAATAGATGCCATTTCAATAAAACTAATGACTGATGGGACTATAAAACCATTGGATGCGTTATTGAAAGCTATCGAAATTGCTAAGGGAACTTCAGAGAGATTTGCAGAGGAAATACAAAAAATATGAAAAAAGAAACAAGAATAGGAATATTATCTGAAAATAATAAGTTATCCTGTATTTGTATTTTTAGAGGATCCTTTTTGGAACATTTTATATTAGCATCTAATAAAGAAGACGCTCTAAGGAAATTGGAAAAATCTAAAGTAAAACATGAAATTAATATGAGTAATTTTGGCATAGGAGAAAAATATTCAGGAGACCTAGAGAATACGTGCAATATGATCCTTGAGAAAGTATCGGAAAAAATAAATAAAACAAATGAGTAGGATATTAATATTGTCTCGGTGATTTACCATGAAGTTCTGCCCAAAATGTAATTCTATGATGGTACCTAGAAAGATTAATGGAAAATCAGTATACAAATGTCTAAAATGCGGATATGAAGAAGAAGTTAAACAAGAAGAGGTAATAACTACAAAGATAAAGCATGATGTAAAGGAAAAAACTATAGTTTTAGAACAAGACGAATTACCTGTTGGAACTCAAATAATAAAAGGTGTTGTATGCCCAAATTGTAAAAATGATGAGGCATACTTCTGGATACTACAAACTAGAAGTGCGGACGAACCAGCAACAAGATTCTATAAATGTACAAAATGCGGAAAAGTATGGAGAGAGTATGAGTAAAACAAGCGTAAATCTTATTTTAGTTTGTTGAAATGTTAAAATGGACCCGTAGCTCAGCCAGGATAGAGCGCCGGCCTTCTAAGAAGGTCGAAGTAAGCCGAGGGTCCCGGGTTCGAATCCCGGCGGGCCCGCCTATCCTCAAAAATTCTTCCTTGGTTTTACTACAGTAAATTTTTGCCCTAAAAATTCAGAATAATAAGTACCTAAGTCTCTATCATATTCCTTGGCCATAGGCTCAAGTTCTTTAATCTCCTCTTCTTCTAATTCCCTATATTCGTATGTAGGTATACCAACTTTTTCCTCAAACAAGCTTTTAGCTAATTTTTTGGCATCTCCTTGTAATCTATTCATTATCTCTATATATGGAAGATTTCTCAAATCTTGATATTCTTTATCAGATATTAGTTTGTCTATCAATAACGCTTTTAGTAGCCTTAAAACTTCAAATCTGTTTGGCTGAAGACCAAGTTTAGAAGGATCTAATTTTCCTCTAATATAAATTCTTCCACCAACCATTCCACTTCCAACATAATTTCCAGTAGGTTCTGCCTTAGTATTATTAAATATTAATATAACACCACCAGCCATATATTCCCCCAAGTAATCGTCTACTCTTCCTCCTATTATAAGGTAAGGTCTATTTCCCTCATATTCCCTCATCTGAATACCTACTCTATTGCCAGCATTTCCCTTAACAAATATTTTACCACCCTGAAATGCTTGACCTAGGACATCTCTTGCGTCTCCATAAATAACTACCTTTCCTCCATGCATTGTATCACAACAATCGTCTGCAACGTTTCCATAAACATATATTTCATTATTCTCGTTAAGATTAGCTAATGCATTCCCCACATAACCATATAGCCTTATTTTTTTACCAGCTTTTGGAAATGATATTCCTATATATCTATGAGAAAGAACATTTATTACTGTAATTTCAGACTTATTCAATTTTAATATCTCTTTATTTAAATCTTTATATCCAATATTCGAAGCATCTATATCATAGGTACTAGAATCAAAATGAGAAGAAGAGAAACTTTCTATTTCTTCCCTACTTCTTCCATAACTAATAACTCCCTTTTTTAACGATGCTATAAAATACGAACCAGGGGCTAAAGTCCATACTTTAGCTTTTTTATTTAACAGTCTAATTTGATTTTCTTCACTTGCTATATAATAATAATTTTCATCTTCGCCTATAATTATAGGTCTAAATTTAGATCTATCAGCAATACCTATCATATAAAGATCATCTCCAGAATCATAACCTATAATAGCTGTGAATGGACCATCCAATCTAGCGTTTCTATACCTATAATCCTCTTCTGTAGTCAATACATTGGCCCTCCTAGAGGGATTCATCATTATTTTTACTGCCTCTTCTATAGAAAGTCCCTCACTTATTAGCTCTTCAAAAAGAAAAGCCATAACTTCACTGTCAGTTCCAACGAATCCTTCCCATCCCCTAGATTTTAGAAATTCTAAGTTAGCACCAAAAGAACTTACGTCACCGTTATGAACTATAGCTATATCAAAAGTTGAAAAAGGATGAGACCAAAAAGGATAATGCCCTGGAGAATTTGTCGGTTGTCTAGTATGAGCTAACCATAGATCTCCAGAATAATCTTGAACATTATAGATCTTAGCAATATCTTTTGGATATCCTACACCTTTAAAGACATCTAAAGATTTCCCAACACTATATATCCTTCCTTTGTGTTTCTGCCATAATATCTCATTAATATTTCTAGTAACTTTTTTAATTTGGGCAACGTTACCTAATGTAATCTCGAATTTACAATCACAAACATCACCATCAACATAAGAAGAACTCAAAACTCTAACACCATATTTTTCTATCATTCCCTTAATTTCGTCTATATCGCCAGAATAGAATGCCTTGACTAGATATCTATTCTCACTATTTAAATTAAAAACAGCAAAACCTGCTCCCTTATCACTTCCCCTATAACTTACTGCATCTATAGCGTTGACTACTTTTTCGCCTTCTATTTTAGGAGAATTAACTTTCCTTAATATTCCGAAAACTCCACAACCCGAAGGAGAAATCATAGAGAACCAGCCTGTTTAACCCTTATTTTTTTAGCAATATAAGAATTCAAATTAACAGCTCTAAGAAGTTCCCTATTTCCAGTCAAACTAGATTGAACACTAAATACTCCGGCTGCCCCTGCCAATAGTGCAATCTCCTTCTTCATACCTACTATAATGTTAAAGGCCTTCTCCTTTAGATTTCCCTTACTTCCCTCACCTATAGCAACCTCAAGTATCTTATAGGGCACTATAACAGAGTCAGCACCCAATAGAACTAATTTAAATACATCACCTGCATCTCTTATTCTAGAAGACTTAGCTATAATATCAAATTTATTCCTAATACCAGTTTCTCTTAGCTTAGTATCAAACTCTGATAAAAGAATTTCTAAATCCTCATCCATAATTTCCTCATCAAGTATATATCCATTTACTTCCTTAGAAAAACAGTCAAAGCAATCTGATACTAAATAATAACTATCCTTCTCTATTTTTGTGCTCCAATTTGCTATACCTTTCTTATCTCTACTTAGATAGACCTCCTCATAAGGAGATAAAACATTTTCGTCGAAAACCAAAGATCCCCCAGCAAGTGCAGCCCATGCAAAAGCTTCTTTAAACTCCAAAGGAGCTTCTGAAATATCAAAAATTATAGGTAATGAGATATAAACTCTTCCCTTATTAAGCAGGAAACTAGTATCAATATCCTCTCTATATGGATCTATAGGCGGTCTGGTCACTTGAGCACCATCAGTTCTCAACCAATCTATTATCCTAGCAGGTTTTTCAACATCTGGCGGAGAAGTACTACCCATACTAGTTATCACTGGCTCACCTTTGTTAGCTAATTCATGTATATTAAACTTCCTCCTTTTTGTCCACAATTCCCCAAGTTTAGGATTAAGTTCCTCAGATTCACCCCTAATTTTCAATATATCCAAGACATCCCTAGAAAGCCCATAACCATATAGCAAATCTCTCCTACTTCTTAATTCTCTTATACTATTCAAACCTAAATTCTCAACTATACTACCCAATTCCATTTTAAAACCATTAATAAAATTGATCAAAGATTTAGTACCGAACTCCATATCGAGAAATCTAGATCCATCAATTTTATTTGTAAGAGCAGTTGGACATGATCCAATATGGCATTTATGCACCATGACACAACCCATGGCTATTAAAGCCCCAGTACCTACACTTACAATGTCTGCTCCTAGAGCTATTAATTTAGCTGCGTCAGTAGCATCTGCTATCCTACCTGCAGCAATTATAGTAAAATTATCTCTCATACCTTCTTCTTTTAAAACAGAATCAGCAGATGCTACAGCTAATTCAATAGGAATACCTAAATTATCTCTAATTATTGTAGGAGTGGCTCCAGTACCAGCTCCATGACCGTCAATTATTACACCGGCAGCTCCCATCCTAGCTATTCCAGATACTATATATGGCACATAATTAGTAGCTGCAACTTTTACAAAAACAGGTTTTCCAGTAGCCTCCTTTAATGCTTCTATCCTCTGTCCTAAATCCTCAATAGAATAAATATCATGATGTGGAGCAGGAGAAATTGCATCCATGCCTATAGGAATTCTCCTTGTCTTTGAAATAGCCTCGGTAACCTTACTACCAGGTAAATGACCTCCTATACCAGGCTTTGCACCTTGCCCTATTTTTATAACTACACCCAATCCAGCATTCAAAACATCTATATCTACACCAAATCTAGCAGAAGCCCATTGAACAAATATCCTCTTGTGTTTAGCAACTTCAGGATGCAATCCTCCTTCTCCAGTACCTGCTAAAGTTTGCGTAAGATCAGCAGCTTCTGCTATAACTATATTAGGATTCCCACTTAACGCACCATAAGACATATCACCTAAATACAAAGGGGCCGCCATATCAATTCCAGAAAATCTTAAGGAAAGATCTACATCATTTTCATAGAGAGTGTTCCTTTCAACTTTAAATTCAATCCTATCTAGAATTCTTAAACTCTCCCTTCTTTTCTGCATTATTTTGAATGGTCTTCCTGTCAAAGCCAAATGTCTTATATGATCTATCTTATCAACAGTCCAAAATTCTGAATCAGTCTGTTTCGGTATAGGTAAATACTTATTTATTATCAGCATTATCAGTCGCAGATTTAAATTTGATAATATTCTTATATATTTGTTAATGAAAATCTAAAAGGTATTTTTTAGTTTAATCCCATGCAAATTTAGGTTTCTATTTATGATGTATATAGTTCGTATTCATAATCATTATCTTTTATAAGTTACTATATAATTATTGCAGTGGATAATTTTAACAATAATTTAAAGAATAACGTAATTCATTATAAATTAAACAAGCTTCGACAGAATAAGATAAACATAGTTTAGAACAGAATATCTATTAA
Source organism: Acidianus brierleyi (assembly GCF_003201835.2). Taxonomy (NCBI): domain Archaea; kingdom Thermoproteati; phylum Thermoproteota; class Thermoprotei; order Sulfolobales; family Sulfolobaceae; genus Acidianus; species Acidianus brierleyi. The sequence continues at coordinate 1,798,869 of NZ_CP029289.2, forward strand.
GAAAAATATATAATTTATCATTAAGAATGGTCAAGATAGTTTACATTACCTTGAAGAAAATTTACAATAGTTCCTCTACCTACATTATCAGAAGCTAAAGAAATTACATAATTTCTATATAATATCAATATTATATAAGAATCATTTTTTTCAAAATTCATTTCTTCATTAACATTCTTAACTAATTTAACGTTATTATAAGAGAAATTATAATGCTTTACTGATTGATTATAGAATACCGAAACCAAATTATTATAGAAATTTCTTGCCGACTCGTTGGTAGTAAAATTATATACTATTACAGAAAAATTTCCTTTAGGTCCTAAATAGATTGCCTCATATCTATCCGGAGTCTCATTCATTATACACATTTTCTTAAAATTATCGTACTTCTGAGGTAGAAAAAAGGATGGCTCATGATCAATTAACAAAATAATTGATAAAAATACTAATGCTATAGCTACAAACAAAAAGACATATCTATACTTCATATAAAAACACCAAAATAACTTAAAAAAAGAGATTAACTTATTTTCCTTAATACTAAAATTATCGCTACTATACCTAATATTAATCCAACTATAGCTGCTGCTAAAGCTCCGTAAACTATTCCCGAAAGAGAGGAGTAATCAGACTTTAATGTAGTTTCAGTATTACTTAAACTAATTACTGTAGAATTAAGTGAACTTTCTTCAGACTTTAACGTATTTACTTCGGTTGACAGAGAACTTGCGGTACTAGATAAGCTTGATACTGATGTACTTAGACTACTTATTGATGAATTCAAACTCTTTATTTCATGATTTATAGTACTAATGTCATTATATAAGGTACTAATATTACTATTCAAATCAGATATCTTAGTTAAAGTTTCATTAATCAAGTTTGTCAGAGAGTTTATTTCACGATTAATCTGAGTAAAGTAAGGCATAGGATTAAGCTGGACATCTGTAAATATCTCCTTCATTGCACTGTATCCTGAATATGATGCATTAATCATTAAGTATCCTTCTGTTGGCACATTAGATATATTGTACGTAAACTCATACATTCCAATAGTAGAATTATAAGTTGCAGACTCTGTCATACCATTAAATGTGACTGTTACAGTTGCAGTACTTACTGGGGCTCCTTCAAAATCTACTGTCACGTAACCAGTTAACATTGAATCTCCTATAGTTATTATCTCATTAGGATTGGAAACCTTAGCGTAAGTAGTTCCATTATAATACATTAGATTTACCTGAGTTAACTCAACTTGTAATTCTTCGACTAAAACTGTATATTTAAACGTATAAGTTTGAGGAGCTACTACAGTTATAGTCTTCGTTAGAGGAACATATGGCGAAGGAGGTACTATACTAACGGAATATGTTCCAGAAGGTAGCATGAACATTGCAACACCAGTAGAATTAGTAGTCTTAGTTATTCCCATTATAGTTACGCTTGCTCCAGATACTGGAACATTCTCAGGATTATAGATCTCTATATATACAGTAGCTAATTGAGGTTCATATTGGATAGTAGTCGAATTCGTAAAACCTTTTGAATTTCCTACTAAAACGCTATACGTACCATATGCTGTATCAGTTGTTGGAAATGTAAATAGATCAATTTCATAAACGCCAGTAGAAGATGAATTGCCAGATTGAACAGCTATGGTTGTCCCATTAGGAGCTTTTAACACAGCATTAACTTCGACATTTGGCGCCGTAGTACCTAATACTATTACTGTTTGTCCAGGATGATATATCTGTTGGGAAGTAGCTACAGTTATACCTACAGTGGAAGCAAAAACAGTAGAAACTCCAGAAACTACGAACAACGCAAATAATATGGAAATTAGATACCTAAATGATTTCATACTTAATCACCTAATCTAAATAAAACAAAAGAAATAAAAAACATTTTAACTTACAACTTGGACCTGCTCTGTGAATTCTGCTGGTATATATGGAATGGTCAAGTTAGCATTCCTTGCTAGGAACATTGTCACATTATATGTGCCAGGCATAGATGGAGTCCATACTAATCCTTCTGTAAATGTTGATCCAGCTGGTACTACAGTTTGTCCAATTAATATTGGAGTTACTACTGTGGTTCCTACATGAACTTCTACTGCAAACCATACTGTTGCATTAACATCTCCAGTATTCTTTACTGTAAATAATAGATCATATGATTGATTAGCCGTTAATTGAGTTACAGCAGCTCCTGTTGTCTCACTAATTGCCTGGAAGCTTACTAACTGGAACTTTATAACTATTTGCCCTACGTAGAAGTACGCATTACTAGATTGTTCTAATAGCACAGATTTGCCATTTATATATAGAGATGGAGTATATTGATTAGGTATTTCTGTTACACTAGTATTTACTAGGATTGGATTAACTACTCCAGTCTTTATTGGTAATACACCAGGCATTCCTTCATATGATCCGTATGCACTATATGGTACAACTCTTAGTTCTCCTGAATAGTTATCTGTTGGAACTGGTATTCCGTCAATTATTTCGTATTGTTCTACCAATGGTAATGTAGTTAAAACTCCAGTAACTGGATTCCTTACAGTTACATTAAATGTGGATTTTAATCCTACTAAATCTGGTGCAATTACTGATACTGTTACTAATTCACCAGCAGAAGTTGTTGGGAATGGAACTACATTAACAGTGCTATTAGTAATTACAGTTCCATTATACATTATTTCAGTTTCAGGCTGAACTTGAGCAAAGTCTACTTGTCCTACAGTGTATGTCTTTACGCTACCATATGCTGCTACTATTCCCTTACCTGGTGCTGTTATTTGAGTGAAAGACCATTGATTACCTATTACCGTTGCAGTGTCAGTTATGTTAACGTTCAAAGCTGTTAAACCGTTTAAGGTTGTAAATACTCCTGGTTCTCCTTCCCAAGCGGTTGTCGGAATATCAATTGACCAATATCCTGTACCATTTAAGTTAACATAATACCCTACTCCAGCTGCAGATACCATAGTACCAGACGTAAATGTATCTCCAGCAACTTCAGAACTTGCCTCTGCTAATTGTGCAGATAATATTTGTCCATACACGTCTAAAGCTCCATTAGGTGAGACTAAATTATCATTTGTATTGTTAGATGGATGCTGGAATAATGTGAATAATGGGCTTCCTAATAATATCTCTATTCCACCATATGGACCTTCTACTGGAGGAGCTACTACCATAACTTGAGGTACTTCGTCATTAACGGATATTGTCTGAACATGATATTGAGTTACGGAAGATGTTATTGTACTTAATGTGCTAACTGGATTAATTACATAGAAGTATGCTGTAGTGCCTGGAGTAAATGTATATCCAGCAGTAGTTAATCCATTCATTGGTGCTGTAGAATTGCCCATATATACAATACCACTAAATATGGAGTTTCCAGCAGAATTTTCACTAATTATAGCAGACTGATCATTTTCCACCTTTACTAAAGCTCCTGTTCCATTCCATGCAGTAAAGTTGGCATATAAGAACGCTAAGTTTGTTATTTTTATGTTATGAGCTTGAACTAATCCTGGTGCATATACTGTCACATTAACTGGAGCTCCTGGATTCGCAGAACCTACTGAAGACATTATTTTCATTGGTGCAGCTAATATTTCATCAGACGCTAGAGCTGATAATTTCGATACTGGAGATGTATATGCTACAGTGAACGTCATTCCTATTAATTGATTTGCAGTTAAAGGTTTCCCAGTTATATCGCTTTCAGGTATATAATTACTATCAATAACTAAGAAGTACCCAGTAACTCCATCATATGTTCCCTTAACTAGCTCATAATTAAATGTTGTAGTGAAGTTACCGCTATCTGGTTTTGTCTCAGTTGCTGATAAAGATATGTTTTGTACAGTAGCACCAGTTGGTATATAATATAATGGTAACGTTAAATCACTACTAGAGTTGACCACAACCAAATTTCCAGTAACGCTTAATACTGAATTTGGCAATGTTTGACCTTCCTGTGTATCTATTATTGAGACGTCTACATAGTGAGTATCAGTAAATACTGCAGGATTTGCTACATATGATGGTATATATGCTACACCAGATGTTGTAAAGGTTGACTGTGTTGGTGGTTCTAAGTATACTACTGGTGCTATAACCTGGAATGTAACTAACACGCTTAATGGAGAATCTACTACATAGTCATATATTTCGACTTGCATCGTTGTGCCTGGAGATATTGGCTCTATATGTAATAGGAATAATGTGAAGTTAAATTGTCCGTTTCCTGTTGGAGAAGTTATTGTAGATGGAACTTCAAATTGTCCTAAGTTATAATATGCTACTGTTCCATTAGAGAATGTTACTTTTACTGTAGCATTAGCTATTTGAGTACCGTTGTATTCCAATAATGAGTAAGTCTTTTCATTAATTACATTCAAGGTAGTTAATTTACCGAATGCTAAATTAGGTTCATAGTAATTGAATACTATGTGAGTTGTAGTATTAGGTAAGGTAGTTACAGTAGGACTTACTAACGTCAAGTTAGGAGTTAATGTTTGAACTGCTACTAAAGATGATGTATTAGTTGGTATGAAAGTGCCAGTAATGTACCAATATGCAGCTCCTATATCATTTGTTGCGTATGCAACAATCTTTGTAGTGCTGAAGTCTTGTGCTGGTAATACTATTGTTGTTACATTATAGTAGGAATTCTGAGTAACTACTATTTGAGGTCCAAAACTTAACTGTATTAAAGTACCAAACATAGGACTACCTGGAGATACTTCTGGAACTGTTATCTTTGCTGTTTTAATTACAGCTCCAGTTATAGTGCTTATAAATTGTAGATATACTGCATGTAAGTAGTTAGTTACGCTAAAGTTTGTTACATTGTCAAAAGCAGATATATATAGCTCACTTGGAGTTGTTGAAGATACAGTTACAGACTGTGGGACAGTTTCTTTAATCTGCCCAGTTACCATATATGATGAGTTATAACTAAATGGATCATAGAATTCCTCACTTATTACAGTTGCAGTAGTAAAATATTTACCAGTTATAAGTGTATAGTAGTTAACTGGGACTCCATCAGTCTCATAAGTAGAGTTTGAGGTAGCATAAATAGTGTAATTACCAGTATATACACTATTCTGGAATACTGTAGTAGTTGAAGAGTCTCCAACTGCGAACGTGGTAGTATTCCTTGTATTAGATATTAGTGTAGGCAAGTAAGATACGTTCTCGTAAAATGTCATAGAATCCTTACCTATCATAGTTTGATTGAACGGATCATACTGGAATGCAGGATCATATACAAAGGATTCCCATGTAGAGTTTATCGGTACATAATTTTCAGTAGTATATACACTTATCGTATATGAGGAGGCACTATTTTGTAATACATTTAATGTTAACGACTGACCAGAAGATACTACTGTAACACTCGTAGCAGAAGAGGCTGCTGGATCTTGAGTTGGAATATTATATACGTTTAATATGTCAGTTGTTGTCTTGGCATAATCTTCTACTTTTACAGGAGAAGAATTTAGTGTATTTACCTTCAATGCATAATTAACATAAACTGGCATACCCGAGGGATAGAGAACATATCCGCCTGTCGAATTTACTACTTCTTTATAAGTAACACCATTAATTTTTACTGTAGTATTTTGGTTGAAACCTAAGAGTAAGTAGAATGTGTTAGTACCTGGTACCCAGTAGAAATCTTGATAATCTCCAGCTAATGAATAATGTACACCATTAGCTACAATATATGTGTCTGTAGCTAATTCTACTAATGCTTGAGTTACGTTGCTAGAAGCTACTGATCCTAAAGTTGGATTGTTTATAGCAATTAATGTTACACCTGCTAATGGCAATACTGGTATGTTAGATACTATCTGAACATTGCTAGTTGCGGCATTTGTTGGGAATGGTATTCCCATGAATATTTCAAATGATAGCAAGAACAAAATACCTATAGAAATACCTTTTAAGACTTTTAGATCCATACTACTTTTCACTGGTCATTATCTAACAAAGTATCGTTTATAAAATATATGACACAAAATGTATACTATGAATTTAAACATAAATTGAAAGTAAAAACAACGATTTAAAAAGATTTCTTTTTTATTTTTAACGCGTTTTTTATTTTGTCCAACATTTAACATATATTACAGTTAAGTTCTAATTATAGGATAAATTACTATCATTTTTAAATAGTATACTACAGTAAACTTATGAATAATTTTAAATCTAGAGTATGGAGATTCTTATATGAAAAGTGTTTTTGTAATTATAGCGATTATTGCTATAATATCTTTATCTTTACTGAGTTATGTTTTATTATATCCGAAGACTATGTTCTTAAGCTCAAATAGTATAGATAGCATTCTAGGAGGAAAATGGAAATTAACTAATGATGGTGAGATTAAATCTATTCAAGGTTCAATTCTTACATATTTTCAGGAAAATAGTCAAAATTCGTTCTTAGCTAATTATTCGTCTAATTACGCTAGTATGCAATTTTACATTTTCAAATATAATTCAAGTAAAGTTTCTTTACAAATTTATTTTACGTCGTTTAAATTATATAATGAACTACATTGGAATTTATATAATATTTCGTCACGAAATATTTATGCTTATTTTACGCAAGGATCCTATTATGAGTATATAATTTCTTCTAATGGGGAATACGTCTTAACTATAATATATCTTGGTAAAAATGTTCCTACAAGTTCTGAGGCTTTTCTTCTTGCTTATAATGAATTAAACTTGATTAATGGGCCTGCCGGGATTTGAACCCGGGATCACGACGACCCGAACGTCGCATCCTAGTCCAGGCTAGACTACAGGCCCAACAACTTATTTTGCACTTCTACATAAAAATCTTATGACAAATGATTTCATTATCGAAAGTGTAGGAAAAAGAATTTCTGGAGATATAGTTTGGAGTTCTAACATAGGCCTTTCTATGAGAAAGTGGAGGGAAACTTTTGGTATTTCGCAAGCCGAAATTGCAAGGATTCTAGGAATATCTCAATCAGTTATCGCAGATTATGAAAGAAATAAGAGACAGCCAGGCTCTTTGTTTATCAAAAGATTTGTTGAGTCTTTAATACAAATAGATGGTAGAAATGGATTTAAAGTAATTAAAGAGCTTGCAAAATCCTTTACTCTCAATTTTTCTTTTATAATTGATATGAGAGATTTTGTAACTCCACTTCATCTTCAAGACATAATAGTAGCTTTGGATGGAGTTCCAGTAAATTCTACAGTTAATAATGATCAAATTTACGGTTATGTTATAACAGATAGTATAAAAGCTATAACTGCCTTAAACGGTATGGAATTTTATCAGTTTTTATCTATATCTTTTAATAAAATAATAGTATTTACTAAGGTTACTTCTGGTAGATCTCCTGCAATAGCTCTTAAGATTGCACCAATAAAGCCTCAAATAATAGTTTTACATAGACCTATAAGGATGGATCCTCTTTCAATATATCTCATGGATAAAGAAGGTATAACAGTTATAGTATCTTTTAAGAAAAATGAGGAAGATATAATGAAGTCACTTAGGAGTCTTGGCTCCCTGTCAGAATCATAATTGCTTTTGCTATATCTCCGTTTGCTTTTTCTAAAGCTTCTCTTGCTTCAGCTTCGCTCTTTCCTGTTTGTTCTGCAATAAACTTTACATCTTCTTCCTTAATTTCTTTCCCTGTACTCTCCTCGTTCTTCTCTTCTCTTTTTTCTCCTCCCATAATTATTATAGCTTCTTGTCCCATTGCAACTGTTTTTGTTACAGTTGGGGATTCGATTATTATCTTCCCATTTTGTGTCTCAATTATAACTCTAGTAGCGTCAATATTCTCAGTTTTTATTCCCATTCTTTCCAAATTTTTCATATCTTTTGGCTTTATCTTCATCATTATAATATAGTTATACTCAAACTTAATATTTGCGGTTACGGATTTTAGCAAAATGAATTACAAAATAAAGATACTAGGTGGAGGACAGGAAGTAGGCAGAGCTGGAATAGAAGTATCTAATGAACAAGAGAGCATTATATTAGACTATGGAGTTAATTTTAGTCCAGACGATTCTCCTAATTTTCCTTTGCAAGAAATGCCTTCTAAAGTTGACGGTTTCGTAGTATCTCATGCTCATTTAGATCACGTTGGCGCTTTGCCAATTTATCAGATTTCAACAACAAAACCAGTTTATGGCACAAGACTAACTAAACAAATTGCAGAATTGATAATAAAAGACTTTCTTAAGATCTCTGGAGCTAAGGTTCCATATGAATGGGTTGAATTAAGAAAGACTATGGATAATTTCCAGACATTTGATTATAATAAAGAGTTTCAAATTGGTTCCTTTGCTATAAAAACCTCTAATGCAGGCCATATTCCTGGCAGTGCAATAACTTTAGTTAAGACTGAAAAAGGAGATGTAGCATATACTGGAGATATTAATTTGGCTAATACTAAGTTAATGAGGCCTGCTGATTTAGAAATAATGAAGTCAGCGAAAGTGATAGTTACTGAAGCCACGTATGGTAGATTCAATCACCCTGAAAGAAAGAACGTTATTGATGAGTTCTATAGTTCTATCCTTGAGGTTTTAGAAGGTGGAGGAACCGTCTTAGTTCCAGCTTTTAGTCTGTCTAGGAGTCAAGAAATTTTAGCTATATTGGCTGAGAAAGAAATTCCTTATCCTGTATATTATGATGGTATGTCTAGGACAATCATGGAATTGATGATAAATAATCCAGAGTATATTAACGATATAGACAATCTAAGAAAAGCATACAATGAGTTTAGATATGTAAGAGGATGGGAAGATAGGAATAAAGCATGGAAAAATAATGGAGTAATAGTAGCTAGTGCTGGAATGCTTAAAGGAGGACCTGCAGTCTATTATTATAAGAAACTAGCGGAAAATCCTAAAAACGGTATTTTCCTAGTAAGTTATCAGGCTGAGAATACTCCAGGTAGAAAATTACTAGAAGCAGGTAAGTTTACTGATGAATCTCCTTTGCTTAAAGCCAGATTTGAGATGTTTGATTTTTCAAGCCACGCAGGTAATAGACAGTTAATGGATATAGTTAAATCCTCGTCTGCTCTAGAGAAAGTTATAATAGTTCACGCATCATTAGATAACGCTCAACATTTTGCGGAAATGGTTAAGGAAGAACTAGGGGTTGAAGTTAAAGTTCCAGAAAACGGTGAGGAGATTGATGTATAGGTGTAAGCTAAATGATACTGCTTTTTATTCATGCAGAAAGCTTCTCATTTAAGGTTAAGGAAAAGGCTGTAAAAAGCGCAGAAGAAGATTTCCTAGATTACTTGAAAAAGGATAATACACTAGTTGTTTTTACTACTGTAGAAAAGAATGATAATGATGAAATAATAAATAAGGCTTTGGATAATATTTTGGATATTTTTACAAAAGTTAAGGCTTCCAGCGTAGTAATCTATCCTTATGCTCATTTATCTAGTGATTTAGCCGATCCTAAAAATGCCGTAACTATTCTGAAAAAATTGGAAGATAATTTGAAAAATAAGTTAGAAGTATATAGAGCTCCTTTTGGATGGTATAAGGCTTTCTCTATATCATGTTATGGCCATCCATTAAGTGAGTTATCTAGGAGAATAAGGAACGAAAAGGATATTCAGAAGGCTCAAGAGATGAGTTTATGTGAAAAATTCGGTTTTCCTTATTCCCCGAAAGCATCGTTTATGAAAAATGCTGTAATAAAATTCTTGGAAAACTCGATAAATCCTAAAGGTACCATAATAGGAAGTAAGGATGTACCAAAGGGTTATTTATCTATCGTTTATTCTAAACCTGAAGGACGTATTTTGCCCTGTGTTAATGAAGATCCTATAATCGAATTATATTATAATGGACTTAAATTAGATTATCCTAAATCTTTTAACGATTCTAAGAACACGCTTATAATTTGGGATGATAATAGAGTTAATATTGGAAATCTTATTTATTATATTTTATTAAAGTCTAAGGAAATGCAAACTCCTAGTCTTCCTCTTTGGATGTCGCCCATTCATGTTAGGATCTTACCAGTTAGTGAGGACTATATTCAGAAGGCTTTAGATTATGCAGAAATACTGAAAAATAAGGGAGTAAGAGTTGAGGTTGATAACAATAACGATAGTCTTGGAAACAAGATTAGGAGAGCAGGAAGTGATTGGATTCCTTTCATAGCAGTTTTTGGTGAAAGAGAATACAAGACTGGGACTTTGACAGTGAGAATAAGAGGAAAGAGCGAACAAAAGAGTTTGAGTTTAGATGAATTAGTTTCAATTATAATGGAAGAAGATAAAATTCTTTTGAAACAAAATACGCCAATAAAGATGAAAGATGATAATAGCTGAAGTCCCTCTTAAACTTACATTATTTGGAGAACATGCAGTAGTTTATGAACAACCTGCATTAGCCATGGCAATTTCTGAAAAAATGATTATAAAGGTAAAAAGTAATGAGAAAATGATTATAAAATCAAACTCTCTTTCTATAAAGGGAATAAAGGTAGACCTTAATGATCTTAAGTTAGAAAGTGAAGAGACTGGTAAAATTCTATCCTATGTGATAGGCGCTTTAAGTTATTTCAAGGAAAAGAAAAATGCATTAATTGAAATAGAGTCTCCAGTAGATCCTTCGGTAGGTTTAGGTACTAGTGCTGCTGTTATTGTAGGAATAGTTTCTGCATATTCAAGATTTTTAGGTTACGAATTAACAAACGAGGAAATTGCAAAAATATCTCATAATATAGAGTTATCTATACAAGGTATTGGTAGTAGGATGGATACGTATACAACCGCATTAGGAGGTCTAATTTACTTTCCTAAAGATGGAGGATACGAAATTTTAGATCAAAATTTGGAGTTAACGGCTGGATACATAAAAAGAGTAACTACGACTAAAGACATTTTGAAATATGTTAGAAATATGAAAGAGAAAAACTTTGAAATATTTAATGATATAATAAACACTATAGGCAAAATCACTGATAAAGCTAAAAATTTGATAAAAGATGGAAACGAAGAAGAGTTAGGAAACTTGATGTATATAAATCATGGTCTTTTAATGTCATTAGGAGTTACATATCCATTAGTTGATAATTTAGTTTCCACCGCAAAAAACTTGGGAATAAGGGGATGTAAGATAAGTGGTGGTGGTGGTGGAGGTGCTATTATTTGTACCAACGATGTGAAAGCTGAAATTCTTTTAAATACAATAGGAGCTAGAATTATAAATTGTAAAAAATCAGAGCATGGAGTTATGATAAAAGAAATAAATTAGTATAAAATTAGTTTCTCTTATATGTGCGGAATAATAGGAATAATAGCCAAGGATAAATCTCAACATTTAGCTTCTATAACTTACGAATGCTTACAAAGGCTAGAGTATAGGGGTTATGATAGCGTAGGTATAGCATCATTAGGAAAGAAGGGAATAGAGGTAAGAAAAGCAAAAGGTTCTGTTGAAGAAGTTGTAAAGAAATTTAATGCACTATCAATGACTGGAGAAATATTTTTAGGTCATACAAGATGGGCAACTCATGGAGAGCCTTCAGATTACAACGCTCATCCTCATATGGATTGCAGTAACTCGATTGCCGTGGTACATAATGGCACTATAAGAAATTTTATGGAATTAAAAGAAGAATTGGAATCGTTAGGTCATAAGTTTAAGAGTGAGACTGACACTGAAGTTATACCTCATTTAATAGAGGAATTCAAAAAAAGAGGTATGAGCACATTTTCGGCGTTTAAATCTGCTATAAATACAATAAAAGGAACGTATGCAGTATTGGCCTTAATTAAGGATGATTATAAGATATATTTTGCAAAAAAATTTAATCCCCTTGTTATAGGTATCGGCGACAAGGCAAACTTTATCTCAAGTGATATACCTAGTTTTCTTCCATATACAAAAACTATAATAACAATACAAAACGACGATATAGGTTATTTATCATCAAACGAAGTATATATAGAGAATAATGATATACCAGTAAATGTAAGTGAAAGAATTAGGCAAATAGACTGGGACGCATCTGCTGCTTCTAAAGAAGGATTCGAGTATTACATGTTAAAGGAAATTTACGAAACTCCTGAAGTAGTGATGGATACACTATATGGACTAAAAAACGACGCAAATATCGATAAAATAATTGATAAAATAAATTCTTCTAAAAGAATAATAGTAGTTGCTGCTGGTACTAGTTATCATGCAGGCCTCTATTTTTCTCTATTATTGCAAAGAAATGGATATACTACAATTCCTGTTGTAGCGTCAGAATACTATAATATAAAAACAGGGCCTGATGATTCGGTTATAGCTATAAGTCAAAGCGGAGAAACAATGGATGTTATTATGGCCATCAGAAAATTTAAAGAAAATAATAGCTCTATAATTTCTTTAACTAATGTAATAGAAAGTGCTATATCTAGGGAAAGTGATTTCAAAATATATACTAGAGCAGGACCAGAAATAGGTGTAGCTGCAACTAAAACTTTCACTACACAAATTGCAGCATTAACTTTCATTTGGAGTAAGATAGTTGATAAAAAGATAAACTTTGAAAGCATAGGAGACGTCATAAGAAGCTCTTTAGATAAAAGCGGTGAAGCTAGAAGAATTGGAGAGGAACTAGCACAGAAAGAAAACGCGTACTACTTGGGTAGAGGAATTTCTTTACCGTTAGCAATGGAGGGATCCCTTAAAATAAAGGAAATAGCATATTTGCACGCCGAAGCTTATCCAGCAGGTGAAAGTAAACATGGTCCCATCGCTCTCATAAGTAATGGGTTTCCTGTAGTCTTCGTAAATACTGGAGAATTTACAGAAGAATTGCAGAGTAACGTTCAGGAAATGAAAGCTAGAGGAGCCCTTACTTATGGAATAAGCATAAACAGTACTCTTAATACGCATAAGGAAATTTTACTTAAAGTAAGTGACGAAAATTTAGCTGTTTTCGCTTTATCTCCAATAATTCAACTTATAGCTTACTATGCAGCATTAGCAAGAGGAAATAATCCTGATAGACCAAGAAACTTAGCTAAAACGGTGACTGTAGAATGAAAGCTGTAATATTAGCAGGTGGCAGTGGAGAAGGACTTTCTCCCTTCACTCAAAAGGAACAAAAGGAATCAATATCAATTCTTGGTAGATCCATAATTTCTTATACATTAGAAGGTCTCAAGAAAGCTGGAATTAAAGAGGCTATAGTTATAGTTAATGAAAAACAAAAACAAATAGAGGAAAGTATAAGTACTGATATTTCTATAGAATTTGTAAGACAAAAAAGAAACGGGATATCTGGTGCAGCTCTTGATGGGATGGAAAAAGCTGGGGATGATGAAATATTATTGGCATTTGGAGATATAATAGCTTCTAGTGATTTTTATATTAGTCTAATGAATGTTTATGCTTTAGGCGCAAAAGCCGTTTTCTCGTTAGTTCCTGTCTATGAAGGAATGCAAACTTATGGTTTAGCTAAAATAAAAAACGATAGAATTGAAATTGTAAAAGAAGGATCTACATTAGCGTTAGCTGGGGCTTATATACTCCCATACGGTGATTTTAATAATTTACTGGAATATTTTACTAAACTAGCTCCTATTTCAAAATTCTTCGTATGGTCTGGAAATTGGATTGATATAGGATATCCTGAAGATCTTTTAAATGCTATAGAACTTCTTCTTAGAAATTCAAGGACTATAATTTCGAATTCAGCTAATATTTCTAAGACTGCATTAATTGGAAGTAATGTCGTAATAGATGATAATGCAGTAGTAGAAGACTACGCAATAATCAAAGGCCCCACATATATAGGTAAAAATGCGTATATAGGATCCTATTCATTAATTAGAGATTTTTCTTCTATCGAAGAGAAATCTAGTATAGGAGCATATTGCGAAGTCTCTCATTCTCTAATAGAACCGTATTCTGATATAGGCTCTAAATCATATGTTACCTACTCTATCATAGGTAAAAGAGCAAAAATCGGCGCTTCAGTAATAACGTCAAATTATCCAGCTAACATTATAAGAGGAAAAGTAAACAAATTAGGGGCATTAATTTCACCCGAAGAAACAATATCTCATGGATCTGTATTACCCCCAAATTATAGAAAATAACTTAAAAATCTTTTTATTTAATATCATTTTATCGTAAATGTTGTCATTCTGGAAAACCTTCATAGATTTCTGATAAATTATTTAATGTATTACAAGAGTTTAGATAGAACTTAACTAAAATTTATAAGCTTTCGATTATATTTTTTAATTTATTATAAGATTTATAAGATAATAATACAATATAAAAAACTGAAAGAATAAGATACTTTATAAATACGGGGATGTAATTTTGAGGTAAAGAAAAGCTAGATATTATGCCTACAAATTAGAAAATGAAAGAAATTGGGGGTGTGGGTATCCCCCACTATGCGACCGCCGGGATTCGAACCCGGGATCTCAGGCTTGGAGGGCCCGCGTCCTAAATCCAGGCTAGACTACGGCCGCTCTCACTAAATAATAATAATGAACCTTTTTTATATTTTTCTGACCTAAAAAAGGGTTGTTCATTCATAATTATTAACAGAGACTTCTACACAAAATCGTATATAATTAGTTATAATATACTAAGATCAATTTTAAGTTAATTATATTTAATTAACATACAAATTTACTTTATATATATATTAATTGCTAAGCCATTTTTCATTTTAGCAAATACATCTATACTAAATGCATAACTATTAAATACATTTAGCCATAAACTAACTTTGCCTAAACTCTAGATCTATACAAGTCTCATCTTTAGCTTTCGTATTACTTAAAATATACTGAAATCCACTCATAACTCCTTCTATTATTGCGGAATAAAACATAATTCTTTGATTAGAATGTTCGGGAATCTTAAAGTTTGCAAAGACCTCTAATTTATCTGAATTAGAATTAATAATAATATCTACATTATCTGACAAGAAAAACTCTAGAATAGATTTAATAATTTCGTTATTACTATTGGTATTATTTAAATTAATTCCATTAGACATAATATAGGAACTAGTTAAACTTTTGTATATTTTTTTAATATATTCTACTTTATCTTCAATGGACGTGTTAGAAAGCAATAAATCTAAAATACTTACTGGCATATATATGCCAAAGTATTTGTCAAAATATATTTTTTTATCTATATCATCATATAATTCGGTAAATTTTTTTGAT
Source organism: Acidianus brierleyi (assembly GCF_003201835.2). Lineage (NCBI taxonomy): Archaea > Thermoproteati > Thermoproteota > Thermoprotei > Sulfolobales > Sulfolobaceae > Acidianus > Acidianus brierleyi. Next base: position 1,814,125 of record NZ_CP029289.2, read on the forward strand.
TTTTTAATATAATATGAATTTTTGCTAAGTATAATATTAACAAAGTCGTTAAAACTTTTTACAGTGCCATTATCAAGATTTCCATTTTTTACAAACTGAAATGTAGAATTTATTTCGTCAAAATTCCAAATAGGGGTAAGCTTCTTTCCATTGACTTTTTTAGGCATTATTTCTAATATCTTCCAGACTTTATATAAAGATTATCGAATAGTTTACATGACTTGATTAAAATTACTATTAGAATATAACAAATTAAATTAAAACCTAAGTTATTAACAATCAAGTATAGTTAAAGATTAGGATATAACTTAAGTTTTATATTCCCCTATTCAGTAAGTTAATAAAGTGGGCCGGTAGCTCAGCCTGGAAGAGTGCTCGGTTTGCACCCGAGAGGTCCCGGGTTCAAATCCCGGCCGGTCCATATCATTTGATAAGTTGTTTTCATTATAACTATGTAATATTTGCTATTAATTGTCCAATACTTTAGCATAAACAATATTAATAAAATGAATTTTTCTGGATATGAATAAAAACATATATTAAATAAAAAGGATAATATTGACAATAGAAATTGAAAGAGTATAGTTAAAAATATATGTTTAAGGATTTTAGTAGAAATCATAAAATAGAAATAGACTTCGTTAGGAAAATCATTAGACCACAATGCTAGCAGTCTCCTAGAAATTGAAAAATAAGTATTCAAAAGTTTCAATATGTGGAGAAATAATCATATTAAGAATTTAGAATGATTACAATAAAAACTATATACGATATAAAAATTATTATTTTAAAATTATATCTAAATATCCATAGTAAATATACTCTCCCTTGTTAGTAAAAATGTATGCCACATAAGCATAGCCAGGATTACTATAATATTCGTCACTTGAAACCAATGTTTGCAAAGCATTTCTTAAACCAGATCCAGGATATATATCATTATTTTCACTATTTGCTATATATTCATGACCATTATATGTAAGATTTAGAAATATAGAAGAAGCCTGATATGATAGAGCGTTCTCATATATGCCGTAAAATATCACTACGAACCCTGTTCCGTTCATATTTAATGGAACAATTAGACTCAAACCATCTATGTATCCAGAAGATAAATATAGTGTTAAGCTATCTGGCTGAATATTAATTTTTGGGTCACCGTCCTCAGAGTTTAACGGAAGACTCTGTGGGTATACTATATTTCCTAATTGCGTTACAATTGAGATATTTCCGCTCAAAGGAATTTTTATCGTAGGATATCCACCATAATTAGCGTTTGCATTGGAACTGATCACATATATGTTTTCATTAATTACTTTATTATTATCTATTATATGTTTTACAATTATCGGAATTGGAGGATTCTGATATATTACAAGGTAAATATTATGATTACCTTCATAAAAACCTACATCACTTCCGAATTCTTGTAATTGTTCTTGTGCTTGTGTGAAATATGGTTGTGCATTTTCTTGTGCTTGTGCCTCGTTTGATGGCATTGAGTTAATGTAGTATGTTAATGGTATTATTATTGCTATCATTATCATTAGGACGAATATCATCCCTATCGGTGCGGATAATCCTTTTTTCATCATTTTACCACCTCGTATCCTATTCTGTAATAGTTTCCTTGTATGTTTACCATTATCCATATTATGCTGTCTGGTTTTGCAAAATATACTGAGCCTTGTTTATAATCTTGTATAGGGATACTCCCTTGATAAATTATGTTTCCTTGTGTAGTGTAAACTGTAACTTCAGTGTAACTATTGCCTACTTCTTCGCCCATTGATGGAGTTACTACTGAGGCTGAGTTTAGAAGGGATGGACTTACGACAAAATCTGTAATAAGCAATGTTCCATTGTAATTGTAGTCTTCTATTACTACTGGAATTGGATTGCCTTCTCCTAATTCTACGTGAAGCCCTTCTGAGTAGTATTGTGCCTCCTTTAGTATTGTTGCTTGTGAAAATTCTACTCCTGCATATGCTGAGAACAAAGAGAGTACTGCAATTCCTACAACTACAGTAGCTATAACTATAATGAAGGAACTTATTGATTCCATGATTTTATATCACCTTCAATAATTTTATATAAATCACTATTATTTTTCAAATTTTCAGTAAATATATCTACTATAGCATAATCCTTGAAATCACGCAAAAATATTAATAAAGAACTTAAATTGCCATCCTTTGCTAAAACTATGTTATATAAATTACGTAATATTAAGAAATTTACTTTATAACCATTTATTTCCAATGATCTCTTTAATTCTTGTAAGTTTTTTCTCAATATGTTTTTAGATGTCTCAAGGTCTCCGTTTAAATATATTCTACTAATCAAGGTATTCATGGTCTATTTAACTTTTTAAATAAAGAATAAGGGACCCTAAAACGAAACTTTATATTAAAAAACGCTATTCTCAGATTATAATATTAAAAGATCGTATTTATAAAATTATATAACTGTAAAATTACTTATAATTTTTAATAATATATTTTAAATTAAGATATATGATATATATAAAAATCATTTCCTCAAGTTTGATAAACTAATATAATGAATACGAAAATGCTCTAACTACAAAGTTTTGAAAAGTTATAGTAGCTTATTAAGAATACTAATATTATTGAGATAAGCTAGTAACATTGTGAACTCCTACGGTGATTTTCACGAACAACACTCCTAAACAAGAAGACAAGCTTTACAAGAGTGAGACTAAGAAGACTAGGTATAGGGGAGGAGGTGGTGAAGGCCCTCAAGTTGACCCCAATCAAGTAGTTCCTTCGGCTCTTCAAGCCATCGCCTAGCCATGTTAGAGGCAAAGCATGTGGAGCCTACTACGCCCTTACCGGTAGACCCAAAATCATTTTAAAAATACAAATTCAACACTAAACCTCATATTTTCTTCATAAGTAAAAGAACATATTTCATTATACTTATAATCAGGAGCAGTAAGAACAATGTATTAAATAATCAATGTAAATAAAACGGATTCTATCATACTCATCTCATCATTTTTAATATTATAATAATATTTCTTAGTTTACTTTCAGAAATATAAAAGATCCAATATAACACTTAAAAATTTCTAAAAAATATTGCAGAGTTAATTATCTAATTTCATTAAATTCACATGAATTACTAATAATAAATAAAAATTATTTTTACTAATCAGATTTTGGGTATACCGCATGGTGGAGTCTTTCGCCTCCTTTGAATTCCCTGTTAAGATAAAGAGCCCTACTTAACAATTTATTTATAAATATAACAAAGTCTATTTTATGAAGTGGTATACAGGTACTGGAGATTCAGGAAAAACTAATGTGCCTTCTAAGGGAAACGTATGGAAATTTGATGAAATAGTAGATGCTCTAGGCGATTTGGACGAGCTTAATGCCTCTTTAGGAATTTCAGTCTCCCTTTATCCAGAGATAAAAGATGTAATAGAAGATATACAAAACGATATATTTTCCATTTCATCAGAAATTTCTGGTTTTAAGATGAATTTCTCTAACGAAAAAGTTAGAAAAATTGAAGAGGAAATAGAAAAGATTGATAAGGAAATAGATCCTTTACATAATTTTGTTTTACCTGGTGGACATATAGCATCATCTTATCTTCATCTATCGCGAGCAATATGCAGAAGAGCTGAAAGAAAAGTAGTAAAATTAATGACAGAAGGTATTTCGAATGATATTCACGTAAAATATCTTAATAGACTTTCTACTCTTCTTTTTGTTTTAGCGTTATGGATAAATAAAAAAACTGGCAATAAAAATGTAATATGGAAGTCAAAGTGAATACTTATATGCATAATATGCTGATAAGTTGTCCTGCGCAGATATTCCTACGGATTTGAAAATTGATGGTCTCTCAATTTTTATTTTATTTGATATGATATTTCCTATTTCTAAAATATTTTTGTTCTTAAGCAGTCCGCTTTCTTTTGGCTGAATATAATCTCCGCTTTCTTTTGAAACAGCGTCCAATGAGTCTACAATATATGTTTTAATTTTCCTTATTGTGCTGTCGTCCACTTCTCTAGCATCTGGAGTAAAAGCACCTATACTTACTAAATGAAAATCTTCTTTCAGCTTGTCTCCATATACAACCGGTGTTGTTGATGATGTAGTAGAAAAAATAACATCAGATTCTTTTAGCAAAGTGTCTAAATCTACTGCTTCCCCTCCTACTTTTTTAGCTAAATCCACGTGCCTTTTCCTAGCAGAAATAAGTAATCTAGAAACAGAAAGATATCTCAAGGCAGTTTTTGCATGATATTCTGCCTCTAGACCAGCACCTATTATTCCTAAAGTGCCAACTTTTTTCCCATAAGAAATCTCTGTTGATAATACACTAGCAGCAGAAGTTCTTATTGCAGTTAAATATGTGCCATCGATATAGGCTAAAGGTTCACCATTATCAGGCGATAAGAGAATAACTGCGGCCTGAACTGGCGGTAATCCTTTTTCTTTATTTTTATTTATAACATTCACTATTTTTACTACAAAAGAAAAATCGGTATATGAGGGCATTACCCCCCACCAATTTCCTTTAATAATAAAGGATTGCCTTATTGGTTGATTTACTTTACCTTGAGAGAAAAGTACGAAAGCTTCTCTTACTGCATTAACTGCTCTATCTGGTGTCAATATCTCGTCTAATTTTTCCTTATCTATGAAAATCATTTAGTTACTTAATCAGTTTAAGGTATAAAATGTATGCTTTAACTATGTTAAAGCACTATTAGAAAAAAATTGAATAGAAACTTTATGAATAACTTTCTATAAAATATTTGTTATGCGATTAGTATCTCAGGATTTAGAAAACGGAGACAGTTCAGCGATAATAAACTGGGCTAAAAATACTGATAATTTAATTTCTGTAATACCAAGTGTGGTAGAAGTTGAGAAGAATATGATAAAAATGAAATTTACAAGGATGTTCTTATTCTCGTTTGAATCGAAGTTTTCCATTCAACCTTCTTTTATAGGTAATGGGCTTGTTGAGTATAAACTTATTGATGAGAAAGATAATACATTTAAGATAATATTTTCTGCTGAAGGTAAAAAAGGAGTTAAAATTTCTCTTTCATACTCTGGAGAAAAAGAATGGATAGTAGGCAAAGGATTACAGAAAATCCTTAATGAAATAAGCAATGGTGTGAATAAGGAAATACCAAAGGTTCAAATTAAAGAATCAGAACAAGATTATTCAGAAAATTTATCTAAAATATCATATTTATCAAAATTAATTATGAAGTCAAGATTAGTTAAGTCGCAGGAGACTTCAATAACTGAAGGAGGACTTATAGACTATATTCAAGAACTAATATCTCAATTCTCAGAATATCCAGTAATATATATTTCTGGAAGCGGATCATCGACTTTTAGGATTCTTTTTGTCAACGGAACATTAAAAGGCATATATGTATTAAAAGAAGGAAAAGACTATTTCGGAGACGAAAATATACTGAATAAATTATCTGGCAATTTTAAGATTCACGTTTATGTAGTAATATCTCCTGAGATTTTAGAGGTGATTAAATGAAAGTTCATAAACCGTTTGTTTTATACGAAGATGGAGATCATAAGTTTGTATGGCTAGGTCTTGACGAATCTGAACATGAAAAAGGAATACTAACAAATCAGTATCTTGTAGTAGATGGAGATAAAGGAGCTCTATTAGACGCTGGAGGTTACTTTGTATTCGAAAGAGTTTACGAAAATGTAAAAGAATTCATAAAACCAGAAAATGTAGTTGCATTGTTATTTTCTCATCAGGATCCAGACGTTATAGGATCATTGAACTTATGGTTAGATGTAGCACCTAATGCCACAATTTATGCATCAGTATTGTGGGAAAGATTTCTTCCACATTTAGGCTTTGAAGCTGGAGGAAGAATAACAGATATCCCAGATGAAGGAATGGAAATAAAGATAAATAAAGATTCGTTAAATGCGATTCCTGCTCACTTCATGCATTCACCTGGAAATTTCCATTATTATGATCCAGTATCTAAAATTTATTTCTCTGGAGATTTAGGTGCTGCCGTTTTCCCTGAAGGAAAATGGTATCTAATGGTAGAAGATTTCCAAGAACATGCAAAATATATGGAACCTTTCCATAGGAGATACTTAGCTTCAAGAAAGGCAATAGACTTATGGCTGAAGAGAGTTAAAAATCTTGATATAAAAATGATAGTCCCTCAACACGGTTCAATTTTTGATGGAGAAAATGTAAAAAAATTCATTGAATGGGTAAATAGTCTAGATAAGGTAGGATTAGATTTAATGGAATAGCCAAACTACTTTTTAAGGTTTTTTGATAAGCTCATAATTGTGAGATTAGAATTAGGTTCTCCTCCTGAAGATGGAGACCTATATAATGCATTTATTAATGCGCTTTATGCAGCAGGAGCAGGAAAAGGAACTATAAAAATGTACAGCGTAGCTATTAGGGAATTTCTTGAATTTGTAAAAAAAGATCCTAGGAAAGTAACTTCAGATGATATAAACAGATGGATAATTGAATTATCTAGTAAAGCCAAGGACAATAGATCTAGAAGCGTGACAATGCGATATTATGTAATAGCAGTAAGAAGATTCTTAAAATGGCTAGGTATAAACGTTAAGCCCGTAATGCCTAGGGCTAAAAGAAAGGAAATCAAAGCTCTAAGTGAAGAAGAAATACAGAAAATTTTAGCTAGTGCTAGAACCCTTAGAGACAAGCTTATTATAAAACTTTTAACAGAAACTGGAATGAGGGCAAATGAGCTTCTTAATATTAATATTAGCGATATTGATTTTAACAGAAAAATGATAAGATTGAGAGTTACAAAGAATGGAGAAGAAAGAGTAGTTTTCTTCACAGACGATACTTTAGATCTAATGAAGAAATATTTGAAAATTCATGATGGAGAAAAATTATTTCAAATGACTTATCCAGCTCTTTATAAGGCAATAAGAAGATTAGGAGAAAAGGTAGGTATTAATGGGCTAAGACCACATATGCTAAGACATTCTTTTGCTACTAATGCTATAAGAAAAGGAATTCCTCTTCCTGCAGTTCAAAGAATTTTGGGACATAAAGATATAAAAACAACTCAAATTTACACTCATCTAATTCTTGATGATTTAGAAAAAGCATATAGAGAGGCTTTTGGCTAAGCTCTTCCTGTAAATCTCCACTTTACCATTTCTGCAGCGTAACTTGCTAGATCGGATATGCTATTAAAAGATGCAGTTTGTAAATGAAGATATTCGAATCTAGCTTGATTTTCTAACATTTTTTGTCTTAACTCCTTAACTTTTTGAGAGGAGAGTATTTTATCAAGCTTTTCTTGAGATAGATTTCCCACTATTTCTCCATTCATATCGTCAGGATATGGAAGATCGCCATTAGGATATATAGTTATAGCATAACTTACTAACCTTTTTGGAACTTTACCTATTAATGCATTTATGAATCCCCAAGAATTATTTAACGTTGATGAATATTTCTTCTTTAATTCTGATAAAACTTTATAAAGCTCCATGTTATCTGGGGCAAGCTTTACTTTAGCATTTGGATAATCTACTGCAGGCAAAACTAGGATTTTATAGTTACATTCTCTAACTTTCCTTATTTTGTCTTCTAGTTTATATAAATTATATCTAGTAACTACAGTTTGTACATTAACCTTTAAGCCATAGTTTCTAAATTTACATAAATTTTCTAAAGCTTTAACATTCCAATGGTATTCGTCAATAGAGTAATGTAAAAAGTCTATTTTATCCGAAAGTTTAGAGAGAAAATTTTCATCGTTCAGTTTATATCCGTTGGTAGTTAACATAACATAAAACGATCCGTCATGCGCATATTGGAGTAAATCAAGAATGTCGCTCCTAGTAGTTGGTTCTCCACCTTCAAATGATAATACAACAACTGATGAGTCTCTTAAATTATCTATAATTCTCTTAATTGTATCCGTGTTCTCTACACCTAATTCTCCATTATAATATTCAGGATTACAGAAAGTACAACGTAGATTGCACTTTGATGTCACTTTAAAAGTAGCGTAACCTGGGTTAAAGGGGTCTTTAAGTATCTGAGTTCTAAAAAACCATCTAATTGCTTTAAGGTCTCTGTTCATAATCTACCACTTAAAAATTTCCTTGTGTGATTTAAATATTCTTCAGCATTGTCATCTATCATTTTAATTTCATTCTCCTTTAATCTTCTCACAACTTTAGCTGGTATACCTACTGCGACACTATATGGGGGAATTTCACTACCTTGAGTTACTACTGATCCCGCACCTACTATTGAATATTCACCTATCTTTGAACCGTTAAGAAGTATTGCTCCCATTCCAACTATTACATGAGAGGATATTTTAGCTCCATGAATTATAGCATTATGTCCAATAGTTACTCTGTCGCCTATTTCGATCTTATATCCAGGGTCTGTATGAACTGAAGAGTTCTCTTGAATATTGCTCTCTTTTCCTATATATATTGAATCATTATCTCCCCTTATAACGACATAATGCCAGACACTAGATAAATCCCCTATCTCCACATCACCTATTATATATGCAGTATCATGTATGTATGCCTTATTAGATACTTTAGGTTTTTTACCTAAGTACTCTTCTATTGGCATATTATTTTTTCTTTAATTTAGCTATAAAAAATCCAGTCATATCATGAATATTTGGATGAAATCTTATAGAAAATTCTACTTCAAATCGTGGATCTTCTATTACTTTCTCGTTTTCCCATGTTGTTACAGTACATGTAGAGTATATTACATATCCACCATCTTTCAAAATCTTATACGCTGAGTTTAGAAATTGTTTTTGATAAACATAAAAATTCAAAATATCATCTTTAGTTTTCTTATCGTAAATTTTTGGTCTTATTCCTAATGCTGAACACGGAGGATCAATTATAACTTTATCTACGTTTTTTAATCCTATTTCGTCTGCATATCTAGAGTCTTTTACATATAATTCAGCATTAACTCCAAGTTTATTTAGAAGATTTCTCATTTTTTCTATTTTTTTATGTGTGTGATCAAGACCTATTATTCTAGCTCTAGGCTCCAGCTGATAAACATGAGTTAGTTTTCCTCCAGGGGATGCTGTCATATCTACTATGGTCTCGTTAGGTTGAGGATCTACTATTCTGGCAACATACATAGAGGCTTTACCTTGAGAATAAAGTAACCCATCTTCAATTTCGTTCAATTCTCCTATTTTTACGGAATCATATAATGATTTAGTAATATTAACAACTATATCAGAATTACATAGAATTCCTTCTCCAACCAAAATTCCATTATCACTTACCACTGATACTTCTTTTCCCTTACCTTTTATACTCTTAACGCCAGGTTTATATACATCTGCACCCATCATTACACTTTCGGCTGTTTTTTTATCAACTACAACTACTGTATTATGTAATTCTATCTTGTTAGGTCCTTTGATCTCAGTATAAATTGCTTCTTCAAAATCTTCATCTCGCCTAAAGCACGGAAGTCTCTCTAAAATCTCGTTTGTTGTTGTTTTTAATGTATTTACTCTCAGATAGAGTCTAGAATTCGGCTTTTTTATAGAATCTAAGAACGAATTAAGGTTTTTACCATATACTTCTTCTAGATTACCTAAAACGAAATTATCATAGTCTAACTCCATATTACTTTTGCACCCGTATTATTAGGTTCTGTATAAAAACCGCCAAAATATGATACTAGTTCTTCACACTCTCTTTTATTACAAAACGTGAAAATCGATGGCCCAAATGAGGACAAACCTGCAGGAAAACCCTTGTTTTTCATTTTAGTCATTAATTTCTTTACTTCGTCAGTCTGAAGCGAATTTTCTAACTTCTTAAATCCTAATCCTTGAATTCTATCTAAGGCATCTAGAACTCCTTCTAAATCTTTTTCCGAAACTGATGGAATAAATTCCATTAATACTACTCTACTCAAAATATCTATCCCTTCAACTTTGGCATTTTTAAATATTTCCAACTCTTCTTTTCCAAATATTCTTCTTCCATTAGGAGTATTTACATATATATACCACGGAAAATCAGTTCTTAATATTAATGGAGGCGGCGGAGATGCTGAAAAGTCTGAAGGTAATGCTTCCTTCTTAACTTTTTTAGAATGTCCGCCATCTACTATAAATCCTCCATATTCAAAGGCATATACTCCTATCCCAGATGTAGAACCTCTTTTAACTATCTTTGCTATTTCTGCCGAATTCTTTCTTATCAATCTCTTTTCTAGCGATAATTTAGATAATGTTAAAAGATATTGTGTAGTATGACCTAGACCTATATGGCTATCATAGTCTTCCTCTATGCAAAAATTGACCTTAGGAATTCCTTCATAATTAAATACATTACAATTTCCGTCATTTACCACTATTCTTGGATATTTTAATGCTACACCCATACCTCCATCAAATCTCCCATATTTACCTTCTACATCAAATAATGTAATATGAATTCTTGATAAGCCAAATACCTTAATCATTATCCTTATTAGACTAATGTAAGAAATTAAAACGATTAACTTATGAGTTTTGCAAATCTTCTGTACGAATGGTATAAGAAAAAACCTTCAGCTACTTTCCTTTTAGGTGATACAAATCTAAATTATGAAGATGCTACAAGAGAAATATCTTCCATTGCATCAAACATTTCACAAGGCGAAACAATAGTTCATTTTGAGTTTAATAGTATAAAATCAGTCTTGCATTATCTTGCCGCGTTTTGGGCTGGAGCAAAGATAGTATCTGTAGATCCCTTAACTTCTGCAGAAGACCTAAAATTCATATTAGAGGATTCTCAGCCAGATAGAATATTCGCTGATGATGAAACTTACTCTAGGGAAAAGAATATTCTAAAAGAGTATAGAATATGGAAAGACGAAACTAAAAACGAGTTTATAAAACCATATGATTATATGGAGAACGAAGTTGGTCTAATTTACTATTATGCAGGAATAGCAGGAAGGACAATGCAAGTTCTTCATAGTGCTAATAGAGTTGGACTTAATTCGGCTTCCCTTTATTCCGCTATTAATCTTCATAATATTTCAACAATACTAACTGTCCCATTAGCTCACGTTTTAGGAAACAGTGTATTAGGAATAGTATTAGAAGATGGAGGATCCTTATATGTAATGAAAAAGTTTGATGCAAAACAAACTATAGATATAATTAATAAGTACTCTATGAATTTTCTAGCTACTGTACCTATGGTTTATGACGCATTAATTAAAGAAAATGGAAAATTAGATAGCTTAGAATTATGTATAAGTACTGCGGCACCACTTTTTCCTTCTACAATTAATGGATTTAAGGAAAAGTTTGGTAAGGATATAGTGCAACAATACGGTTTTACAGAAGGTTTAGTAATTACTTTTCAACCAAAAGAATTTTCAAAAGTTATAAGCATAGGCAAACCGTTACCTAATGCAGAAATTAAAGTAGTAAAGGATGACGGTAAAGAGGCAAAACTTGGAGAGACAGGCGAACTTTGGGTTAAAGCTCCATGGCTAATGTTAGGCTATAAGGATATCGAAGAAACTGCCAAGGTATTTAATGAAGGATGGTTAAAAACTGGTGACCTAGTAAGTTATGATAGTAACGGATTACTTTATTTTAGGGGAATAAAGAAAAGAATGCTTAAGTATAAGGGGTATCCTATATTTCCAAGAGATTTAGAAGAAATTCTAAAGTCTAATTCTAATGTTATTGATGCCCTTGTATTTGGGGAAGATTCTGGAAATTTAGGTTCTCAACCAGTTGCAAAAGTAGTAGTAAAGAATAGAAAATCTAATCTTGAAGAAGAACTACTTAATTATGTTAATTCGAAAGTCGCATTTTATAAAAGGCTAAAGAAGATATATATTGTGGATAAAATTGAGTGAACTAGATAATTTAATAAAAGAAATTTCGGAAAAGCTACAAAGAAAAGGAGAAGATTTTTTAGGATCAAAAGAGGCTTTAACGATTACAATAACGGATCAGAATATCAATGAGATAATATCTAAGAACAAGGTTGTGTTAATAGACTTCTGGGCACAATGGTGTTCTCCATGCCACCTATACGAACCAATATTCGATAAGGTAGCTGAAAAATATAAGGGTAGAGCTATTTTCGGTAGACTTAATGTGGATGAAAATCCAAAAACTGCAGATGAGTATCAAGTTTTAAACATACCAACAACGCTAATTTTCGTAGACGGCAAAGTTGTTGATAGCATTGTTGGAGCAGTAGATGAAACTACGCTAGAAAGTACATTGGCGAAATATATATGATAGAAACAAAGTTAGAAAAACATTTTAAGAATTTTATTTTAAATTCAGAACTAAATGATGCTGGAATTATATGTATTACAGGAAATAACGGCAGTGGAAAGACTACATTTCTCAATTTATTATTAGGAATATATAAGCCAGATAAAGGATATGTCAAGATTAATAATAAAGATATAACTAAGTTGCCGGTGGAAAAAAGGAGAATAGCATTTGTTAATCAAGATAGCTATATACCAGAGTTAACTGTAGATTCACATATTTTATGGGGAGCTAAATTAAGGAAAATAAAGATTGATGATAACGAGATTAAAGATCTAAAAGAAGCTTTAGGTATAAAATTCTCTGGGAAAGTAAAAAATTTAAGTTTAGGTCAGAAAGAAAGAGTGGCAATTCTTACAGCAATATTATCTAAACCTTATTTTTTACTAGTAGATGAGGCATTTTCAAATATTAGCGATAAAAAGGATTTCCTATCTAAATTAATAGAAATTCTAAAAAAATATGATATTGAAATGATATTCACTACACAAGATTTAGAGGATGTTAAATTTTCAGAAAAACATTACATAATGAATAGGGGTATTCTTCGAAAAAGTTTTTAATTTTAATTATACTGGAAAGGCCTTAAAACAATAAAGTAGTTACAAAAAAATATAAATAAATAAATAGTTTTCATACTTTATCTTCTATAAGCTTTTATACTCTTTAACAAAACGGCTTAACATGCCATCAAATGCGGAAGAAGCATTAAAGTTTCTAAAAGATAATAAAATCGAGTGGGTAGATTTGCAATTTACTGATCTGCCTGGTAGATTACAACATGTTACTATTCCAGCTTCAGATTTCGACGAAAATAGCTTCAAAGAAGGTTTTGGAAAACTTGATGGAAGCAGTATAAGAGGATTTACTATGATATATGAAAGCGACATGATTCTACAACCAATACCACAGACTATGTCAATAATACCTTGGATGAATGGTGTTGCGAGAGTACTAACAAAAGTATATTGGGGAGGAGGAAAAGGAAGATTTGAAAGAGATCCTAGGTTCATTGCAGAAGAAGCTGAAAGAACACAAGAAGAGCAGGGTTATACTTCGTTTTTTGGGCCAGAACTGGAATTCTTCATATTTGATAGAGTAGATTTAGACGTAGCACTTCCTCAAAGTGGAACTGGTTATAAAATATACGCTAGAGAGTCTCCATGGCACGATAATGGAGGTTTTATGATAAGATATAAAGAAGGATACTATCCAGCCCCTCCAATAGATCAATTAATGGACATAAGAGTAGAGGCAGTTGATACATTAACAAAGTATTTTGGATTCATAATAGAAGCTACTCATCACGAAGTTGCTACCGCAGGCCAAGGAGAAATAGATTTTAGATTTTCGACATTAGCAGACACTGCAGATAAAGTTCAAACGTTAAAGTATGTTCTTAAAAACGTAGCTGCTAAGCATAATATGGTTGCAACTTTTATGCCAAAGCCAATGTATGGAGATAACGGAACTGGAATGCACACTCATTTTAGCTTATGGACAAAAGACACAAAAAAGAACTTAATGTATGATCCTAATGACGAATATGCTGAAATAAGCCAGACTGGAAGATATGCCATTGGAGGAATTTTGACTCACGCTAGAGCTCTTTCTGCAATAGTTTCTCCAACAGTAAATAGCTATAGAAGATTAGTTCCAGGATTTGAAGCACCAGTATATACTGCATGGAGCAAATCTAATAGAAGCGCTATAATAAGAGTACCGTCTTATTATAGAGGAATGGAAAAAGCTAAAAGAATTGAATACAGAGCTCCAGATCCTTCAACTAATCCCTATCTAGCATTTTCCGCAATATTAATGGCTGCATTAGATGGTGTAAATAAAAAGATAGATCCAGGAGATCCAGTTGATGAGAATATTTATCACTTAACTCCAGATAAAAGAAAAGAACTAGGAATAAGAGAATTGCCTAGATCTTTAGACGAAGCCTTAGATGAACTAGAGAGCGATAATGAGTTCCTTAAACCAGTTTTCAATTCATCAATGTTAAATGTATATGTTGACCTTAAAAGAGACGAGGCAAAAACATTACAAATGTATCCTCATCCAATGGAACTATATTATTACATGGACTCCTAAGGTAAGTAAATACCAGATTTTTTTAGATATTTATATACTTCGTTTAAGTCTAAATAACTATCAAATTCATAGTTATTAATTGCCTTTTTCATTATACTATAGTCTTCTCCTATTAGATTTGCGTATTCTGGTATCCATCTATCTTTAGACTCTAAGAACCACGAAAAAGAACTTTCATAAAGATTCTTGATTTTTTCTTCATCTAGATCTGACCTTATAGCCATAGTACAACAATGTACAGGCTCGAAAACATGGCTTATCTTATTTCCTTGATCCTTTAGAATAGAAAGATAAGGTTCCCATATAGCTATGGATTTTATCTTTTTTTCTTGAAAATTAGAGACTAGATCTTCTGGAGAATTAAAAGGGACTATTTTAACATCCTTAAAATCTGCTATAGTCCATGTTTCCATGCTAGAAAGTACTGTAGAACCTACTTCGCATGATTCGCCTATTATGCCTGCGCCTCCCTTTGCACCTCCAGCTATTATCTTTATATCAAAGGCTTTTGAAAAAATAATCTGAGAGACTACTGGAGAGAAGCCTATATCAAGCTTTCCTAGCGCTAAGTCTCTAGTAACGTCTATTCCGTTCTTATATATTATTATACTAGGTGAATATCCACTATCCTTCAGCTTTTTGTAAAAAGGCATTATAAAAGGATATTCGGCAGCTTTTATTATACCGATTTTTATTATTCTGGATTTGAGAGAAACTTCTAAACTTTTCCCAGCTATTATTTTCCTTGATATTATACCTTCCTTTTCTAATTCCGAAAGTATCTCTGAAACTCTGCTTTTGGATATGCCAGATAATTTAACTAAGTCAGTCTGAAGCAGAGAACCATTTTTTGATAATAAATCGATAATTATATCTCGTCCTTTCATTATTTATATTTTTATAAAAAGATCATATTAAACTTAAACTTTTATTAGACGAATCTAGCATCCTTAATACCTTATTAACTAGTGCCTTATCTTTCTTGAAAATTCCCCTAGTTGCTACAGATAATAGTTTAGCCTCCTTATCTTTAACTCCTCTTACATATACACACATATGCAAAGCATCTCCCATTACCATAACTCCTTTAGGTTTAATGTCGCTATTCATTAGCGCGTCTGCTATTTGGCTCACTAGCCTTTCTTGAATTTGAGGACGTGCTGAATAATAATTCACAATCCTAATGATCTTGCTAAATCCTGCAACCTTGCCATTTTCTCCAACAATATATGCTACGTGTATTTTGCCTATAAAAGGTAAAAGATGGTGTTCGCATAACGAAGAAAATTGTATATCTCTCAAAAGAATCAATTGATCTTCCTCGTAGTTCGTATCGTCCTCTTCATTCAGTTTAAATACCTTAATTGTAGGTTGAGATGTTCTTAAACCGTATGTCATATCTAGCAATGCCTTTGCGACTCTAGTTGGTGTTTCTTTTATTCCCTCTCTGTTTGGATTATCTCCCAAAAGTTCTATTATTTCTTTAACGCGCTTCGCTATCTCTTCTACTAGTTTTTCTTGGTTTAATGATGTTTCCATACCTTTAAATGTTAGAGGAGATTGCTATAAATATATTTATTTTAAAAAATCTTATAGTAATTTATAAGCAGTTTCTAAAACTTCTGGTTTTCCAGATGTTACTATCATTGTATCTTCTATTCTTACGCCATATTTACCCTTAATATAAATTCCAGGTTCAACAGTTATTACCATATTCTTCTTTAAAACATCATTAGAATTGAATGAGATATAAGGACTTTCGTGAACATCTATACCAACACCATGCCCAGTCGAATGAACAAAATATTTTCCAAATCCGTTTTTTTCTATTACATTTCTAGCAATTCTATCAATTTCAGAAGCCTTTATTCCATCAGATACTGCGTCTATAGCTTCTAATTGCGCTTCTAATACTATTTCGTAGATTTTCTTTAAATCGTTTGAAAATTTTTTAACTAGCAAAGTTCGTGTGCTATCAAAACAGTATCCCTGATATTTTGCTCCTATATCTATAACTACACTGTCTCCCTCCTTTATTACTCTATCTGTAGGTATGTGATGAGGTTCAGAAGAATTTTCTCCAGAAGCTACTATAGAAGGAAAAGCATAATCTTCTGCTCCCTCCGTTTTCATAGTATAATCAATAAGTCCTGATAATTGTTTCTCATTAACTTGTTCTGTTGCTTTATCAATAGCAATTCTCATAGCCACTGATGTTATTTCTCCAGATTTTTTTATTATATCAAGCTCTTCTAAATCTTTTATTGACCTTAATGCGGATATTTGTGAAGAAATATCTTTTAGTTCAAACTTACTACTTAACCGTAAATATGTGCTGGCATCTAGCGACGAAATATCTGCAAATATACTATTTCTACTAGTAATTTTTTCAATAGCATCAATAATCGATGTATATTGTATATCCTCGCTAACTTTTGTCGGATAATATATTTTCACATCCACTCCCTTAGTTTCTAATGCTCTATTCTCTTCTAGAAGAGGAGCTAAAAGGGTAGCTACTCCGTCGCAATACAATAAAACTCCTGCACCGTTATATCCAGTAAAATAAAAAATATTGGAACTTCCAAATATTGCTCCACATCCTTTTTCTATAATATTAGAGAGCTTGTTTATTCTCATATAACATATACTTGAAATTAGGCTCTCTAATAGATATTGCTATCTCAAAAGCATGCGTTATTACTTCTTCTTTTACATCGTCTTTCAAGTCTGCCTTTAATATACTGAAAATGTCAATAGTCTTATCAGTTTTATATAAACAAGTTTTCAATTTTCCATCTACTGTTAGTCTTATTCTATTACATCCTGCACAGAATATAGGATTAGAATAAGGTTTTACCATTTCTACTATTAGCCCTGATTTCAAATAATATCTAGGTCTAAAATGTTTATTTCGTATTACACTTTTAATAGAATTAGATTTTATATATTCTTCTATTTTGCTTAAACTTTCATGACATGAAAAAGACTCTTTCCCTAAGCCTACTGGATGTAACTCAATCAAATGGACTTCATTTACTCCAAGGTCTTCTGCTAGTTTCAAAAATTCTATAGTTTCTTCCTCATTTTTCTTATTAACCACAAAATTAAGCTTTACTGGTTTTAATCCAACTTCTACAGCTTTCCTTATTCCAGATATTACCTTGTCAAAGGCATCAACGCCAGTAATTTCCTTAAACTTAACTTTATCTATTGCGTGCAAACTTACATTAACTCTATCTAGTCCAGCATCTTTTAGTTTCTCAGCTAAAGTATTTAGTAAAACCCCATTAGTAGTCATTGAGACTTCTTTTATCCCTACTTTTTTTATTGAAGAAATTATTTCTGGTAAGTCTCGTCTTAATGTAGGTTCCCCTCCAGTTAATTTTACGTATTTTATACCAAATTTTGTAGCTACTTTAGTTACTAGAACTATATCATGAAGACTAAGTCCGTTCTGTTTTTCTTGACCTTCGCCTTCCATATGGCAGAAAAAACACGAAAAGTTACAAACATGAGTTAAGGTTATTCTTAAATCCTCTAATGGTCTTCCATATTTGTCAATCATTACCTTTATATTCTTACCTAAATAATAAAAAGTTGTATGAAAGACGTTCTTTGTCCAAGGTGTGGTATAAGAATGGAATTTATGGCAGAAGCTGAGGTTAGCGGAAGTAACAAGAAGGTAAGATATTTCTATAGATGTCCTGCATGCGGAACTAGAATATCAGAATCCGAAATGACAATAGAAAAGAAAGACGGCTATGTATCTATAAAAGTTCTCCAATAGTCTTCTTTAGAATATTTAAATGTAATGGAGGAAACAAACTCAGCAAAGCGATATTTTTTAAATTATTAATATATAGTAATTCTTCTTTTGTTGGAGAATATGAAATAAGGAATTCTCTTAAAATATTTTCATACTCTCCTATTTCGTACAAGAATTTATAACTAAGAAATAAAACAAACACTGCTAAATCCCATGCCCTATATTCCTTTGAGTCTGTCTTGATAGCTTGTTCTGCATCGATAACATATACAGAATCATTTATAAGAAAATTTTCAAATTTAGTATCTCCCATTGCAAACCCAGAATCATGTATATTTCTTAATGTTTTTCCTAACAATTTAAAGTCTTGAATTGTAGCAGGAATTTTGCCTTCTATAAATTCTCTTACTATGCAATTCTCACTAAAGTCAAAATCAATTAATCTTGGAACACTAATACCTTTCCAAGGATTTGTCAAGAAATCTATCTCTCTTCTCATTCTTTCGTTAGGATCTGCTACATAAGGATAAGATCTAAAAAGAGGAGTTATAAAAAACCATTTAAGAGATACATTTGAGCCATAACATTTTTTAACATATTTATTTCCATCATATCGAACTATTTTAGATTGTGTATAGAAAGTTCTAAAAATATTTTCTATGTTCATTGTATATAGAATAAAAAATATGCGTATTTAAATGTAAAACTCTGTAGTTGTATATCTTTACTTTATATCAAGTAAATCGGCCATCTCATCTATATACTTAAACATATCGTCTGGAAATACTACTACTGTAACCTTATCGTCACATATCTTATTGTACGCTGCTATGGTAGCACCTGCACTTAAGCCTATCAAAATTCCAGAAGTCCTTGCTATAGTTTTAACACCTTGAAAAGCCTCGGCTAAAGTTATATCTATTATTCTATCTATTATTGAAGACGAAATTAAACCATCGCCATCTTGCCTTTTTATACCAGGTATTCTTTCTCCTTTAGCTGGCTGGACCCCTATAATTTCTATATTACGATATTTTTCTTTAAAATATTTAGAGATGCCTGCTAGATGACCTCCAGTACCTGCAGTAGCTATTATACGTTCTGCTTTTTTCCCTATTGACTGTAGTTGTTCATCTATTTCCTTAGCAGTTGTTTCATAATGGGCTAACATATTTACTGGGTTTACAAATTGATTTAGATGCAGTGCTGAAGTAGACGAAGAATATTGTCTAACTAGTGGCAATAACTCCGTAGTAGTATTTCCAGCTTGAATAACGTTAGCTCCTAATATTCTCATAGCTACCTTGAATGTTTTAGGGGCAACAGATGGAATAAATGCAGTAAATTTCTTGTTAAAAATAGCAGAAAATGCTGAAAGTGATATACCTACGTTACCTGAGGTGGCCTCTACTATCTCATTAGCATTATTATCTAACGCTTCCCTAAATAAGAACCATGCAGTTCTATCTTTTATGCTTCTACTAAAGGGATTATAGTACTCTAGTTTAGCCCAAACATCTTTACCAACTTTTAACTTCAGTAGAGGAGTAGGCCACATTCCTTCTAATAGTTCTATAGAGTCTTGAAAAACATGCAGATCTTTTGACACAATACGCATCTACCCATCATTAAATTATATTCAGCATATATAAAGTGCTATCTCTTTAGTTTAAGTCTTATTAGTGTCTCACTTCCATTTTTTTCGTATCCTAAAAACTCATTCCCAGTCTCTTTGCACCAATTTTTTAAATCGTCTACCATACCTCCCCATGGAGTTCTAATTATAATTTCTTCTTCCCCTTTGATATTTTTCCAAACTTCCATTAATTGAATAAAACCAGATGGGCAAGCATCCTTTATTTCCAACTCCTTCATATACTTATCACTATATCAGAATCTTTAGCCTCAAGTAAAAATGTTACGGCCCCAGATAATTTTACGCCGTCCATTAAATCCTCCTTAGAGAATCCAGCTATTTTTAATCCAGCTTCATCAACATAAAATTCTACACCTTCCTTTATAGCGTCATTAAGTAACTTTTCCGTTTCTCTTACACCTACCTTTTTCATCTTATATTTTGTGTACAGATTAGCAAAAAATCCTATGCTTAATTTTGCCCTACCTCTTACCTTCTTAGTAAATAAAATTACTGCTTGAGAGGTTACAAAGCATTTAACTGTCCAATTTAACGCTCTACCGTCTATTGCTAATACTAATGCATGATAAAATTTTTCAAAACTATTATCTGAAACCAAAATTGTAAGCTTTGGCATTAGGATATATTTGGCCAGTATATTTTAAAATTATAGAATACAATCTAGAACAGTTAAGAGAGTCTACAGTTTATTAAGTATTATTATATTGTTTTTCATTTTATCTTAGAAACGCTTTTTCCTTTATTTAACTTTATAAATTAATTAACTATAACTTATTTTACAGAACTATGACTAGCTTAAAGTTAGTAAGTTTCTGTTTTCAAAAATAGTTTAAGATTATATTTTCTATAAGCTTTATTTAGATTACATAGATATTTTCATACATATTTAATAAAATTTCAATTTCGGACTTAATTAATACTTTGATCGTTTAAAGAAAATATAATTAGCATGTGAATATCTATAACTACTATGCAAATAAGAGCACTAACAGTATTTGTCTCGTCTTTAGAATATGATAGAATAAGTAATTATGTTGAAAAAATTAAAAAAATTGACAATATATGGACAAAAAGAATTTCATTACCTGAGACAAATCTTTCCATATCAAAAGTAATGGAGTTAATTCCCCAAGATAATAGTGTGCTTTTCAGCGTTTGCGGAATGAGGGATAACGATAATAGAATAATGGAAATACTTGACGCATTAAGATCTGGAAGCAATATTTTTTGTAATATTCTAGTTAATGATATAAAAAACCTAGATAAAATAACGAAAATATTAACAAAGCTAGAACCAGAAGAGGCAACTAGATTGGCTTTATTAATTAATGATGACTTCCTTCTTACGCCTTATTTCCCTGCTTCTACTGCTAATGTTGTAGCAGACTCGTTTGGCTTAGCATTGCTGTACGTTAAAGATTTTATTGAAAATAATATATCTAGCGCGTTTCAACAAGCTAATGAATTCGGTTTAAAAGTATCAAGAAAAATTGGTGCCAAATTTCTAGGTATTGATGTCTCTTTATCTCCATGGATGAATGAAAGTGTAGGAGAAATAATAGAAAAACAGAGCGGGAAAATATTTTCACTAGGTAATACGTGGACTGTAGGAGAAATTAACAAATTAATATTTTCAGAAGCCTGGAGATCTAAAGTAACCCCTATAGGATTTTCAGAAACAATGCTTCCAATAGCAGAAGATAATATTCTTAAAAAGAGAGTCGAAGAAGGTTCTTTAACATTGTCTCAACTAGTTCAATTAACATTTGCTTGCGCTGCAGGAATTGACATGGTTGGAATAAAGGAAGATCCATTACTTTACAAAAATCTTATCAAAGACCTTATAGCAATCCAATTTACTAAGAAAAGACCTTATGCAATAAGAATTATTCCTTCAAGAGGAGAAGATAAAATAAATACAAAAGATTTCGGTATAATACCTACGATTAAAGTAATATAGAGATGTTTTAAATTACTTTTATATACTTCCTATTATATAGAGAAATATCATGGAAGTTAGAAGAGTTCAAAAATTTGGTAAATCAACATTGATGGTTTCTCTGCCTGCAGACTGGGTAAAGGAAGTAGGTCTAAATCCTGGTGAAAGTATATACTTGGAAGTGGACGAGGACGGAAGCTTAAAGGTATATCCGCCAAATTTGAAATCAGAAAGTACATCAAAAGAGATGAAAGTAGCTATTAAAAATAATACATCGGCTGACTTAATAGGAAGACTTATCTATAGTTTATACGTATTGGGTTTTGATAAGGTATCAATAGAATCTACAGACGGTCCTTTTAATGAAGATGTGTTAAGAAAAGTTAAAGATGCAGCAAGAAGCCTTATAGGTTTAGAAATAGTTTCACAAGATGTTACTTCTCTACAAATACAATCGTTTTTAGATCCAACTAAATATAATATGACTAGCCTAATAAGCAGATTAAGTAATACGCTAAAGCAAATGTTACATTATCTAAACTTAGGAATAAAAGAGGCTAGTAGAACATTTTTACAAGAAGTTATAGAATTAGAAAAAGAGATAGACAGACTGTATTATCTATCTTTAAGACAGTTACTAATAGCACAAGTTAATAGAAGTTTAGCATATATGATAGGTGTAAAAAGAATACAAATTGTTGGGAACAGAATATTAATGAAAGCTGTAGAGGAGGCAGCAGACGAAATAAGCGATGCGGCAAACGATTTATTAGCATTACATCCGGAGGATCTCGAAATAATAAAGAACTCGTGGGAAAAAATAGACATGTTAATTGATCAGACTACAGTAGTAATTGATCATGTAGTAAAAGTTCTAGGAAAAGAAGATGTTAAGTTAGTAAATGAAGTAATGGAAGAACTTGAAACATTAAGAAGAGTATTGATAACAGAAGCTTTGGGTATAGAAGAAAAGCTTAGCAAAATAAGTTCGCCTAGGGCTACTATAGCTGCGAGGACACTAAATCTAAGATTATATAATGCTATAAGAAGAATGGAGCCGATAGCTGAAATAGCATTTAATAGAAGCGTGGAAAATTTAAAGGAAATTACTATTGACTAATAGTTTTTAGTTGTGATAATACATATTGTCTTATCTCAGTTATTGAAGGAAGTTTTTCCATAATTTTCCCATTATCCATGTATTTCTTAAGTAGAGGAGTACATCCATCTATTTTTTCATTTAGCAAAGTTATTGTATCATTTAGACTATTACATCTCCATACTTGTTTTGCGCCTGGCCATTTACCTCTTTTAGTGAAAGGAACCCATTTTCCGTCTATATACTTTTCAACAATATCTGCGCTAAAGTCTACACTCTGTGGAAATGCTACACTGGTTCCTATACCAAATCCATCTACATAATCTTTCAATTCTATTACGTCCTCCTCATCTATTCCTCCACTAACTATTATCTTAACATTCCTAAATCCATTAATGTCAAGAGTCCATCTGACCTCTTGAATTATTTTCTTAAAGTTACCTCTTCTACTGGAAGGTGTGTCTAATCTTATTCCGTATAGTTTATCTCCTAAAAGTTTAGCAGCTTTTAATGCTGCAAAACGTTCATCTTCAAATGTATCTACTAGAGCTATTCTTTGAACTGCCGGATCTATTGCATTATTAAACGCTTCCCATGCCTTCTCATCATCTCCTAATATGAGCATAAGAGCATGAGGCATTGTCCCAGAGGGTTCTAATCCTAAATATTCCTTACTCATAAGACCAGATACTCCATCCATTCCGCCTATATAGGCTGATCTATCTGCTATTATTGAAGAAACTGGATGTAAAGCTCTTAATCCAAAAAATATCATGGATTTATCTAAAGCCAAAGACTTTAATCTAGCAGCCTTAGTAGCTATGCTACTTTCTTGCCTTAATATTCCTAGTAAAGCAGTCTCATATATTCCAAAATCTAAATAATTTCCCTCTATTATCATTACTGGCTCTATTTCCTTGAATAAAGTACCTTCTGGCATTGCATAAACTGTTACTGGCTTTCCTTCTAATAGTTTTAGTACTTCCTCTAAGCCAGCGAAAACTCCCCAATTATAATTTTTAGGAAGTCCATATGAATGAAACTCCATTCTTACTTTTACATCTTTTATGCCTAAGTAAGATAGAGTTTTTACTGTTCTGTCGAAGTATATATCAGTTATTTTTCCATCTAATATTTCTTCTTCCTTTGGTATGAAAAGCTTCATCAGGATTTATTGTATAAGTTAATTTTTAAACCTTAGAGAAGAGCTACATATGAATTAAAATGATTACAGTTAATATGGTGCCGCCAAATATTTATATAGAGAAGCTAGCAGAATATGTAAAAAATAATGTAAAAGAAGTTCAACCACCTGAATGGAGCTTTTTTGCAAAAACTGCTAGTTTTAAAGAAAGAGTTCCAGACGATGTAGAGAATTGGTGGTATATGAGAACTGCATCGTTACTTAGAAAGCTTTACGTTTATAATTCTATGGGGCTCAGTAAATCAAAAACAGTATATGGAGGATTAAAAAGAAGGGGAAGTAAACCACCAAGAAGTGTGAAAGCCCCTGCTCATTCAACTAGATTGATATTTCAACAATTGGAAAATGCAGGCTTAGTTACAAAAACTAATTATGGAAGAAAACTATCTCCAAAAGGTAGGTCTATTCTAGATAAACTTGCCCGCGAAATATTTATAGAGTTGTCAAACCAAAATACTTCTTTGAAAAAATACCTTGAGTGATAAGCTATGTCAGATAACTATGTAGATCCCGAATTAGAAGAAATGTTAAGGAGAAGAGCTCAACAAGAAAGCAGAAGAAATATAGAAGAGCAGCAAAAAAGGGCTGAATTAGAAGCAAAAAAGGAGGCAATACTTAGGGTTATACTAACTCCAGAAGCTAGATTAAGGTTAAATAACGTAAAGTTAGTAAAACCAGATATAGCAACTTCTTTAGAGGATCAACTTATAGCATTAGCCCAAACTGGAAGAATTAAAACACCAATAAGTGATGACGAACTAAAAGAGATACTATCTCAAATAGCCGATCAGAATAAAAGAGATTATAAAATACAAATAAGAGAAAGGGGCTGGAAATGAGTAGAAATAAACCCGCAGGTAAAAAATCAAGACTTGGCAGAGCATTAAAATCTAATAGTGCTATACCTGCATGGATAATATTAAGAACTAATGGAAAGGTAAAAATAAATCCATTAAGAAGAGATTGGAGAAAAAATGATTTAAAGGTGTAAAAATAATGAAAGAAAAAGATAATTTTGAAATGATAATAAATCTAAGAAAGGTTATTATGAGTAAAAAAACTAATAGATCAAAAAAAGCTATAGCTATGATAAGGAAAATTATAGTAAGACATTTCGGTGCAGAAAAAGTCCTTTTAGATCCATTACTAGCTGCTACAGTTTCTAAGAATAGAGAGAAAGTAAGTTCTAGGATACCAGTTGTCGTGTCTAAGATCGGTGAAAAAACATATTTAGTAAAACTAGCAGTTAAACATGAATGAACATTCAGAGATTAAGTGTTTTCGGAACAGATAATATCGGAGTGTATATTTATTCTAACGATAAATATACTTTTATACCTAAAAATTTAGATAAAAACACTAAAGATATCATTATAGATAATTTAGGAACTGAATTAATAGAAACTAGCGTTTCAAATAGCTTCCTTTTAGGGATATTTATAAATGGAAATAATAATACTATAATACTACCAAAAATTGCGAAAGATAACGAAATAAAAGAAATAAAAGAGCAAGCAAAAGACACTAGAGTAGAAGTTCTTAACTTGAAAGCTACTGCATTAGGCAACGTTATACTAGCAAATGATCATGCTGCATTAATTTATCCTGAATTTTCTGATGCAGAAGTAAAAGAAATAAAAGAAGCCTTACAAGTTGAGGAAGCAAAAAGAGGAACTATAGCTAACATAATAACAGTAGGTTCAGTAGGAGTCATAACAAGAAAAGGTGGAATAGTTCATATAGACTCAACTGATGATGAAATAAGAGATTTAAGCTATTTTTTTAAGGTAAAAATAGACGTAGGAACAGTAAACTTTGGAAGCGCATTCATTAGAAGTGGAATGATAGCTAATTATAAAGGTGTGCTAGTTGGATCTTCTACCACGGGTCCAGAGATTTTAAGAATTCAGAGAGCATTAGGTGATTAAGATGAGTGAGATAAAAATATATCAAGTAAAAGGTACTGCAGTATTTAATTTATCAGAATTTCCGACCAAACAAAAATTTGTAAAGTATGTTAGAGCAACAAATGAAAAACAAGCTATAGAATATGTATACACCCAATTCGGAAGTAAAAACAAAATTAAACGGTCTAATATTAAAATAGAAGAAGTCAAGGAAGTAAACTCTAACGAGATTCCAGATAGAACAATAAAAGATATTGGCAAGTTAGATAAAATAATATTGTGATGTATTATGTCAGATCAGCAAGGTAAAATAATGATATCTTTAGAAGATCTTCTAGCGCAGGCTGATTTATTAAAAAAACAGATAGAGGATTTACAGAAAGCTCAATCAGAAATAGCTGACTCCTTAAGCGCAATAAAAAGTGCCAAAGATACTATAGATGAGCTAAAAACTCCTAAGAATGATTTATTCTTATCAGGAGATAAAAAAGGATTTTTAATGCTAAGAATTCCTGAAGCGAAAGCAGATAAAGTAATAGTCTATCTGGGTCTAACTTACTATGCAGAAGTTACACCAGATACTGCAGTAAAGATTTTATCTGATAGAGAAAATGAACTTAATTTAACTTTACAAGAAGTTAATAAAAAGTTAAGCGAGAGTATAAACGCTTACTCACAGATTTCAGATATTCTAAATAGAATCCAAGAGCAACAACAAAAAGGTGAATAAATTGTTTTGATAAGTTAAAAAAAGCTTTTTCCAATTTTTCAAATAAACTTCTTGGAAAAGAAGAGGAAAACATTAACAAAAACGAGGAAACTAGTCAAGAAGTTCATACTGAGGAATTGCAAACAAATAAAACAACAGAAAGTAGTATAGAAGAAAAAGTTGAGAATGCTGAAAATAAAGAAAAAATTACAGAAAAATTAAATATTTTTAATAAGTTAAGATATAAAGAAATTAAGGAGAATGATATATCAGATATAATAGAAGAACTAAGAATGGAACTATTAGAAAGTGACGTATCACTAGAGGTAACAGATAAGATTTTAGAAGATCTTAAAACAAATTTAATAGGTAACAAAGTTAGCAGAAGCGAGGATTTAGAGCAACTTATAAAAAAATCATTAAAAAAGTCATTAAATGAAATTTTACAATATAATAAGATAGATTCAAATTTAGTCGATAATATAAAAAAATCTCCTAAACCTTTTATTATAGTATTCTTTGGAGTTAATGGAGTAGGGAAAACAACTACAATAGCCAAATTTGTTTATTTACTTAAAAAAAATGGTCTGAATGTAATAATAGCCGCAGCAGATACGTTTAGAGCCGCAGCTCAAGAACAATTAGCTGTTCACGCTAAGAAACTTGAAGTGCCATTAGTTAAAGGAAAATACGGAGGAGATCCTGCTTCGGTTGCATATGATGCTATTCAATCCGCAAAAAGTAGAGGAATTGACGTAGTTTTAATAGATACTGCAGGAAGAATGAATACTGATAAAGATCTAACTGAAGAATTAAAAAGAATAATAAGAATTGCAAAACCTAATTTCAGAATTTTGGTATTGGATTCTCTAGCTGGAAACGACGCATTAGAGCAAGCTAGATATTTTGAAGACGCGGTAGGCTATGATGCTGTAATATTAACAAAAGTTGATGCTGATGCTAAGGGAGGAATAGTTCTTTCTTTAGCATATGAGCTAAAGAAACCAGTTATATATTTAGGTATAGGGCAGGATTATGAAAATCTTATAAGTTTTGATCCTAGTTGGTTCTTAGATAGGCTTTTCAGTTAAATTAATATTTTGACTATACAATAAGTTACATATGGATATTATTGAGGAGATTAAGAAACTTCCTGCAGAGTGGAAAAAAATAGTTACAGTGGCTAAAAAACCAGATAAAGAAATGTTCAATCTTAATTTGAAAGTTACCCTAATAGTAATGGCTTTTGTAGGCTTGCTTGCCTTCTTAATCCAATTAGCACTGACTATACTTATTGGGTGAAATTTTCATGGAAACTAAAATTAGAAACTACTATGCAGTAAAAGTTACTGGAGGACAAGAAGTTAATGTAGCATTAATGCTAGAGGAGAGAATCAAGACAAATAATATAAGCGATGTCTATTCTATCTTAGTTCCTCCGGGTCTGAAAGGATACGTTATAATAGAAGCTGGAGGCCCTCATGTAGTTAAACTCTTAATAGCTGGTATAAGACACGTAAGAGGGTCAGTCCCTGGCCTAGTATCAAAAGATGATATAATGAAAATGATATCTAAGAAAGTTGCTGGACCTTTGGTTAAAGAGGGAGATTTGGTAGAAGTTACTGCTGGACCTTTCAGAGGAATGCAAGCACAAATAGTAAGATTTAATGAGAGTAGAGGAGAAGTAGTGTTAAATATTTTAGAATCTGCTTTTCCATTACAAGTAACTATACCTGTAGATCAGGTTAAACCATCAAAGAAATCTTGAGGTGATCGTGTATGCCTAAAAAAACAATTAAAATAGTGGTGGAAGGTGGTAACGTAAAACCGGGACCTCCTTTAGCTCCAACACTGTCACAATATAAGTTAAACATAGGAGAAGTAGTCAAGAAAATAAATGATGCAACATCTCAATTTAAAGGAATGTCAGTACCAGTAAACATCGACATAGATACTGATACAAAAGCATTTGAAATTAGTGTAGGAATACCTACTACAACTTCTTTATTATTGAAAAAAGCTGGAGCTCAAGAACCCTCTGGAGATCCTGCACATAAAAAAATAGGTAACGTTTCAATGGATGATGTAGTAGACGTAGCGCTAATGAAGAAGCCAAGTATGACAAGTAAAAGCTTGAAATCTTCAGTAAAGTCTATTTTAGGTACTGCAAAAAGTATAGGATTAACAGTTGAAAATAAAGATCCAAAAGATTTAGTAAAGGAAATCGATGAAGGTAAATATGATGATTTATTATCTAAATATGAAGAAAAGTGGAATAAAGGTGCATGATTATGATAGTTTCAAATGATAAATTAAAAGAAGGAATTACACTGGCCTTATCCGAGCAAAATAATCCAAAAAGAAATTTTAAGCAAAGTGTGGAATTAATAGTAACTTTTAAAGAAGTAGATATGAAAAAAGGAGAATTAAAATTAAGGGAAATAGTTGCTTTACCTAAAACTCCAAGTAAACCAAAAAATGTTGTCGTAGTACCTTCTTTTGAACAGACAGAATCTGCTAAAAAGGCAGAGCCTAATGTGCTTCTTGCCAAAGAAGATCTTCAGAAACTTCTTGGACAGAAGAGAGCAATCAAAAAATTGGCTATAAATAACGATTGGTTTCTCATTGCACAAGACTCTATGGCACTAGCTGGTAGAATATTAGGCCCAGCCTTAGGCCCTAGAGGTAAATTTCCTACACCATTACCTACATCGTCAGAGATAACTGAATATATTCTTAGATTTAAGAGATCAACTTTAGTAAAAACTAAAGATCAACCACAAACTCAAACATTTATAGGATCTGAAGACCAAAAACCCGAAGATTTAGCAGAAAACGCTTCTGCAGTACTTAGTGCAATAGAAAATAAAATAAAGGGACCTTCCGTAATAAAAGCTATATACATCAAAACAGATATGGGTAAACCAGTAGAGATTAAACTAAAGTGATAGAAATGAGCATAACTATACAACAAAAGAAAATTCCTCAATGGAAGATTGACGAAGTAAAAGAACTAGAGCAATTAATAAAAGAAAATAAGACAATTATTATAGCCAATTTAGAAAAATTCCCTGCAGATAAGCTTCACGAAATAAGAAAGAAATTTAGAGGATACGCTGAGATAAGAGTATCAAAAAATACTTTGTTTAAGATAGCAGCTAAAAACGCAGGTCTTGATATTACTAAGATAGAAAAGTATCTGAATAGTTCTAACGCATTTATATTCAGTAATGAAAATCCCTTTACAATATCAATAAATCTTAATAAATCTAGACTAAAGAGATACGCAATAGCTGGAGATAAGTCTGACGAAGAAATTGTTATACCTGCAGGAGATACTGGAATGCCAGCTGGACCTATATTAAGCACTTTCGGAAAACTAAAAGTCCCAACTAGAGTACAGGACGGAAAAGTAGCAGTAACTAAAGATACATTAATAGCAAAGCCTGGAGATACTATACCAGCAGAAGCTATACCTATACTACAAAAATTAGGGATAATGCCAGTATATGTAAAACTTACTATGAAGGTTGCATATCATGAAGGATTGCTAATACCAGCAGAGGAATTAGATGTCAACTTAGATGATTATAGATCAGAAATAGGCGAAGCATATAGAAACACTATAGCTCTTGGAGTAGAAATAGCATATCCAGTCCCAGATGTATTAAAGATTAGCATTACAAAGGCACAGAATTATTCTCTAAATCTTGCTGGAGAAATGGGCTATATATCTAAAGATACTGCAGAAATAGTATTTATAAAGGCATTAGCTAAAGCAAATGCGCTAGCAGAAGCTATAAATGATAAGGCTAACCTTGGTATACAAGTAGCGCAAAAACCTACAACGCAAGAAGCTAATAAGGAAGATAAGGAAGAAAAGAAAGAGGAAGAAGAAAAGAAAGGACCAAGTGAAGAAAAGTTAGGTGGAGGTTTATCCTCGTTATTTGGATAACAAAGCTTTTTAAATACCAGAATATTAACTAAGGTGATAAGATATGGAATATATATATGCAAGTTTATTGTTACACTCTGCTAAAAAAGATATAACTGAAGATTCATTAAAGAATGTACTTACAGCAGCTGGCATAAATGTAGACGAAGTGAGAGTCAAAGCTGTAGTAGCGGCTCTAAAAGAGGTTAATATTGATGAAGTACTAAAGAACGCAGCAGCTATGCCAGTAGCGGCAGCACCAGCAGCTCAACCAGCAGAAAAGAAAGAGGCTAAGGAAGAAAAGAAAGAGGAAGAAGAAAAGAAAGGACCAAGTGAAGAAGAAATCGCTGGCGGTTTATCTTCTCTATTTGGTTAAAAGAACTAGTTTTTTTACACATACTTTTTAATTCCTGAATATTTATCTTCTTTTAACATGATTGTAGACGAAAAGGAGTACAAGGTAAGGCTATTCAATAATAATTATTATAGGAAGACTTGTAATGTGTGTAAAACGCCTTTCTGGACAAAAGATAAAGAAAGAACTAATTGTGCAGATATTCCTTGCTCAGACTATTATTTCTTAGATTTGGATGTATCAAAGCTTAATCTAAGCGTGAAAGAAGCTAGAAGTAAGTTTCTTAATTTCTTTAAAAGACACGATCATGAAATTATACCACCTAAACCGGTATTAGCAAGATGGAGAGAAGATCTATATTTAACTATAGCAAGCATAGTAGATTTTCAACCCCAGGTCACTAGTGGATTAGTACCACCACCAGCTAATCCTTTAGTTATTTCACAGCCATGCATTAGATTGGAAGACATTGATAATGTAGGCATAACTTTTGGAAGGCATCTGACAACATTCGAAATGGGAGGTCATCATGCATTCAACTATCCAGATAAATACATTTATTGGAAAGACGAAACGGTAGAACTTTCTAAAGAATTTTTTACCGAAGAACTCGGTATACCAGAAGAGTTACTTACATTTAAAGAATCTTGGTGGGAAGGAGGAGGAAATGCGGGACCTTCATTTGAAGTAACAGTGGGTGGACTTGAGTTAGCTACTTTAGTATTTATGCAATATGAAATAAAAGGATCTGATTATATACCCCTTAAACTGAAAATAGTGGATACAGGATATGGTATAGAAAGACTAGCCTGGTTTACTCAAAAGACACCAACAGCTTTCCATGCCATATATGGAAACTTAGTATATACTTTCTTCAAAAAATTAAACCAGGCTCCAGTAGATGAGGAGATGCTAAAAACTGCAGCAAGACTAGCTGGTAGAATAGATACAGATCATCCCGAGTCTATCAAATTACACAGAGAAGAGGTAGCCAAAAAAATAGGTGAAAAACTAGAATATGTAGACTCTGAACTTACAAGAGCAGCTAGAGTATTCCAAGTATTAGATCATACTAAAACTATAGCTCTAATGCTAGCAGACGGTCTAGTGCCATCTAACTCTGGAGAAGGATATTTAGGAAGACTATTAATAAGAAGAACATTAAGAACTATGAAACTTCTAGGCGCTAATGCTGATCTTGTGGATTTGATTTCAGAACAAATAAACTATTGGAAAGAAGATTTTCCAGAAATGTTAAAGAATAAAGATTACATTCTTGACGCAATAGAAAATGAAGAACAGAAATTTAATGAAACCATAAGTAAAATTCCATCAATAGTAAATAACCTTAGTAAAAAGAAAAATATAACTGCTGAAGATTTGGCTCAAGTCTATGATTCTAATGGTGTTCCACCAGAGTTACTTACTGAAGAATTAAAAAAGAAAGGCATAGAACTTCAGATACCCTTCAATTTTTACGCACTAGTAGCTAAAAGACATCAAACTGCTCCTATAAAATCTGAAAAAGAAAAATCTAGATTAACAAAAGACGTAATTGATTTTGCATCAAAATTTGAGCCAACTAAAAAACTTTACTATACTAATCAATATCTAAGAGAATTTGACGGAAATGTAATCGGAGTGTATAAAAATTTTATAATAACTGATCAAACAGTCTTCTACCCAGAAGGCGGAGGTCAGCTTGGAGATAAAGGATTTATAATAACTTCCACTGGAGAAAAGTATTCTGTAATAGATACTCAAAAAGTGTCTGATGTTATATTGCACATACTTGATAGAGAAGCAAAAATTAACGTTGGGGAGAAAGTTCATGGAGAAATAGATTGGCAAAGAAGATACAGATTAATGAAACACCATACTGCAACTCATGTTATACTTGCAGCTGCTAAGAAGCTTCTAGGAGATCATATATGGCAAGCTGGTGCAGAAAAAACTCCAGAAAAAGCTAGATTAGATATAACCCACTATAAAATGCTTTCTAAAGAAGAAATCAGAAAAATAGAAGATATGGCAAACTTTGTTATAAACGATAGGAGGCCAGTTAACGCTTTTGAAATGAATAGGACAGAGGCAGAAACTAAATTTGGAGTATCGATATACGAAGGGGGAGTTCCAAATAAGGCCTCAATTAGATTGCTAGAAATTAAAGACTGGGACGTAGAAAGTTGTGGAGGAACTCATGTATCCAATACTAGTGAAATAGGGGCTATAAAAATTGTTAATGTTGAAAAAATTCAAGATGGAGTAATAAGGCTTGAATACGTTGCAGGAGATATGGTAACAAACTACGCAAGAGAAATAGAAGATGAGATAGATAAAACTTCTGAAATTCTAGGTGTTGATAGGTCTCAATTGGAAATTAGGTCACAAAGATTTATTGAAGACAAGAAAAAAGTTGATGAATTACTTAATGAATATAGAAAATGGTATATAGAATATTTGTTAGAAAATTCTAGTAAAGAAATATATAATGGCGTAAATATATTGATTTTGAAAAATATAATAGATCAGGAGATAGTTAAAGAAATAATGAAAAGATTTACTATTGATAGTTCTAAAGTTGTAGTTAATATATATAACAATAATCAAAAGTGGATTATAGAAATAGCTACGTCTAGTAATATAAAAGTAGATCCAATTTTAGATAACTTGAGAAAGATAGGAGGAAAAGGCGGAGGAAAAGGGACGTACTGTAACGTAAGTTTTGTTACAGTTAAAGAAGATGATATTATAAATGCTATTAAACAAGGACTTAAAGGAAGCCTATAAAGATTATAAATATCTATTAAATAGAGGTTATAGTAGAAAAATCGCTCTAGAATTGATATCGTCTAGATATTTTTTATCTGAATTGCAAAGACTTATTTTATATAGATGTACTCATTCTGATAATGAAATATCTTACATACAGAGCAAGATATCAACTGAAAATAATATTGTCGTTGATGGATTTAATATCGCTATAACACTAATCAATATATTAGATAATGATAACGCATTTTTATGCGATGATGGATTCATTAGAGACTTAGGCTTAGGTAAAAAGAAAGAAGATGAGAGAATCTTAGATATATTAATTCTTGTTTCAGAATACTGTGTCTGGAAAAAATTCTCTTGTGAAATAATATTAGACTCTCAAATAAGTAATAGTGGAAAAATTGCTGAAAAATTAAGGCAAAAGCACGTCACTGCCAAAACTGTTAACAAAGCTGATAAAGAAGTTATAATAAGCAATAAAACTATAGCTAGCAATGATTTTGTAATTCTAATGAATTCTTCAAAAATAGTAGACTTACTTGGTAAAATGGTAAAAGACAGTTATATAAAGTTAGTAAAAATACCAGAAGACCTAAGCTAACCTAAGCTAAGAAAAATCTTTAAGGTAGTTCTAATCTAATTACTCTATGGACCCGTAGCTCAGCCAGGATAGAGCGCCGGCCTCCTATGAAGGTCGGAGCAAGCCGAGGGTCCCGGGTTCGAATCCCGGCGGGCCCGCCACATAGATTAGGTATTATAAAAGTATTCCCTTAGATGATACACGTTACATTTATAAATTCTAAAAGTAGAACTTCACTCGGGGCATAAGAAAAGAAGATGTCAGAGGAAGCAGTTTTCCAAACCTCTTCTGAAGATAGGATAATAGGGAAGCACGTGTTTGGGAATCTATATGGAATTGAACCAGATATCTTAAATGACAAAGATCTCCTACAAAATCTAGTTTTGCAAGCTGTAAAGATAGCTAATATGAATCTAGTTGAAGTAAAGTCTTGGAGTTTCGGTGGAAAGAAGGGAGGCGTATCAGTAATAGCCCTCGTTGAAGAAAGCCATATAGCTCTACATACATGGAACGAGTATAACTATGCAACGCTTGATGTATACACTTGTGGAGAAAACAGCGATCCAGCGGCAGCTTTCAAGTTTATAACAGATAATTTAAAGCCCAAAAAATATCAGGTATTCTACGCAGATAGAAGTTCAGAGTGAGCTGAGGGCTATCATCTATCAAGTTTTTTGTTTCATCACATGATATTTTTTGTTATTTATCTTTAAATTTTTTTATAGACAGTTGTCTATAGGGGTATTAGACAATTGTAGAAAATCTTTAAAAATGTCTATAGCGTATAATAATAATGCATAGCGGTATAGTTGGTTGGGGATCTTATATCCCCAAATATAGAATTAAAGTTGACGAGATAGCAGAAACTTGGGGAAGAGAAAGGGCAGTAGTAAAAACCTTAGGTCTTACTGAGAAATCCGTACCTTCGCCAGATGAAGATTCTACTACAATGGCTTTTGAGTCCACAGTAAATGCTCTAAATCGAGCAAGAATAAATCCAGAAGAAATAGGTGCTGTATTATTCGGTTCAGAATCAAAAGTTTATGCAGTTAAGCCTACATCGTCGTTTATAATAGATGCTATAGGAGCCTCTAATTATTCAGTAAGTGCAGATTTAGAATTTGCTTGCAGAGCAGCATCAGCAGGACTTAGAATGGCATTATCCATGGTAGATACAAATCAAGTTAAATACGCACTAGTTATAGGCTCTGATACTGCTCAATCTAATCCAGGAGATATATTAGAACTTAGTTCTGCAGCAGCTTCTATATCATTTATAGTAGGCAAAGATACGGAATCTGTAGCTATAGCAGAAGCATCAACGTCTTATACTTCAGATACTCCAGATTTTTGGAGAAGAGATGGAGTCCCTTACCCACTGCATGGAGAAGCCTTTACTGGTGAACCTGCATATTTCGCACACATATTATATGCTGTAAATAAATTACTCCAAGATTCTGGACTAAGAATTTCTGACTTTGATTACTTCATATTTCATCAGCCAAATGGTAAATTTCCTCTTCAAATATCTAAAAAACTAGGAATACCTCTTGAAAAAGTTAAGCCTGGCTTAGTCTCCACGTATATAGGTAATCCTTATAATGCTTCTGCACTATTAGGATTAGCAAAGGTTCTAGATTTTGCAAAGCCTGGGCAGAGAATTTTAGTAGCTCCGTTTGGAAGTGGTGCAGGAAGTGACGCATTTAGCTTTGTTACCACTGATAAGATCTCTGAAAGACAAAAATTAGCTCATAGTGTAGATTTCTATATAAATAATAAGAAAATTGTAAGTTATGCACATTATGCTAAATATACTAACAAATATAAGGTGTATGAACAATGAGCGTGAATATTGCTTCATACTCAATGCTAAAAGTAGATAGATATTATGAGACTAATCTAACCAATTTATCTGTAGCTGCTGCAAAAGAGATAATAGAAAATTTGAAAGATAGTTTCAAGCCAGATATTTTAATTTTCGCAAATTCTTATTCAGAAAAAACATCTAACCAAGTTTTATTATCAACAAAGTTAACTAATATATTAGGCTACTCTGTTCCATCATTCAGGATAGAAAATGGAGATGCCAGTGGAGGTGCGGCTATATTTACAGCATACAATTTAATAAAGTCTGGAGAAATAAAATCTGCTTTAATTATTGGTTCAGAAAAACTTTCCGACTTTCCATCAAATTATCTAAACGAAATTCTTACAGAAAATATGGATGAAGAATTCTCAGAAAGACTTGGTATACTACCACAATCATTTGCTGCACTACAAATGAAAACATATATGAAAAAATATAATGTCGACTACGACTACTTTAGTAACTGGCCATATTTCATGCATAAATATGGGTCAGAAAATCCTTATGCATATTTAAAGTTCGCAGTGGATAAGAAAACAATACTGGATTCTCAGCTTATTTCAGAACCTATGAGATTATTTGATACTGCACCTAGAGCAGATGGAGCAGCAGCTATACTTGTTACAAACGATGAAATAGCTAGAAAACTTACTGACTCTCCAGTAAAAATTTCTAAAGTAACATCGTCTACTGCTGACATAAAAATTGGAGAAATTCCTAGCTTAAAGGAGGCTTATAATAAACTTGGAAAATTCAACCCAGATCTTATAGAAATTCATGACTCATATAGTATATATGCAGCTTTAATTTTAGAAGAATTAGGCTTTACTAAGGGAAAATCTTTATCTGAACTAGATAACTTACCAATAAATTATAGTGGAGGACTTAAATCTAGGGGTTACCCCGGAGGAGCTACTGGAATATATCAAATAGCTGAGGCTACAATGCAATTACTAGGTAATTTCCCAGGAAAAAGAGTTCCATCAAGCGAAAAAGCATTAGTAATTTCAATGGACGACTTAGGTAATACAACATATTTAACTCAGTTGACGAGGTGATAAAGATGAAGATCTTTCCACCACAAATATGGAGAAATAAAGAAACTATGTATAGATTAATTGCAGGAAAATGCGAAAAATGTGGCAACATAATATTCCCATATAGGGATGTATGCAATAAATGTGGATCTACGAAAATTAATAAAATAAAACTTAGTGGAAGAGGAACATTATTAACTTATACTACAAATTATCAACAGTTACCTGGATTAGAGAAAGTAACACCTACATATATAGGCTTAATAAGATTAGATGAAGGAATAGAAATCGTGGCTCCATTAACAGATATCGACGAAGATTTGAAAGATAACACGAGAGTAGAAGCTACAATTAGGAGAGTAAAATCAGATTCTAATAATGGTTTAATAGAGTATGGTATAAAATTTAGGCCGGTCGAAAATGAATAAAATAGAAGAAGTAGTAGATAAAGTTGTATCAGGAGAGATCTCCCTACATGATATAGATAATTATTTAGAAGCCAATGCTGCTATGGTAGCTAGAAGATTAGCTATAGAAAAAATTACTGGTGCAAAGTTGCCTTCTATAGGATCTACTATTTTAGATTATTCAGAAATAAAAGGAAGAAATGCCGAAAATGTCATAGGAGGAATCCAAATACCAGTAGGTATAGCAGGACCTATAAGGATAAACGGTGATTACGCTAAAGGAGAGTTTTTTCGTGCCAATGGCTACTACTGAAGGAGCGCTTATAGCTAGCGTAAACAGAGGAATGAAAGCAATACATGAGTCTGGAGAAGTTATAACGAAAATATTTTTCGATGGTATGGCTAGAGCTCCTGTTTTCAAATTCAATAGCATAAAAGATGCATATAATTTTGTAAGATGGGTAAAAGATTCATTTAACAAAATAAAGGATATAGCAGAAAGTACAACATCTCATGGCAAACTTCTAGATATACAGACATTTATTCTATCTAACAATGTATGGCTAAGATTCGTGTTTGAAACTGGAGACGCTATGGGCATGAACATGGCAACTATTGCTTCCGAGGAAATATGTGATTTCATCGAAAATAATTTTGAAGGGGCTACTTGCATAGCAGTAAGTGGAAACATGTGTAGTGATAAGAAACAGTCAATAACTAACACCGTATTTGGTAGAGGAAAATCAGTATCTGCAGAAATTATTATTCCTAAGGATACAGTTAAAAATATTCTTCACACTACTGCAGAAGCAATAACTGAGGTTAATTTAAGGAAAAACTGGCTAGGAAGCGCAAGAGCAGGAAATATTTACCAGTTTAATGCTCATTTTGCAAATATAATAGCTGCAATATTTCTTGCAACTGGTCAAGATATGGCTCAAGTTGTAGAAAGTAGTTCTGGATATACATGGACAGAAAATAGAGACGGTGATCTATACATTTCTATAACACTTCCTTCTTTGGAGATAGGTACTGTTGGAGGAGGAACAAGACTTCCAACTCAAAGAGAGGCATTAAGTATAATGGGAGTAGAAGGAAGTGGAGATCCGGCAGGGAGTAATGCGAAAAAATTTGCTGAAATAACAGCTGCTTCTGTCCTGTCAGGAGAATTAAATCTTTTATCTGCACTAGCAAATAAGGAACTGGGTAAAGCCCACAAGAAACTAGGAAGAAACCTCAAAGCTTAATTTTTTAAACAAAATAGTATCTAATGATGGAAATTCCTAAAGAACTCGAAAAGGTAATTGAATTAACAAAAGAACAAAACAAATGGAGAAGGACGGAGACAATAAACCTTATTGCATCAGAAAACGTGATGAGCCCTATAGCTGAATCTGTTTATATGAGCGATTTTATGTCAAGATATGCTGAAGGAAAACCTTTCAAAAGATTCTATCAAGGAACGAAATATGTGGATGAAATGGAGACATTAGCTATGGATCTGCTTAATGAAATAACCCCAAGTAAGCTCTCGGACCTAAGACCGACAAGCGGAACCATAGCTAATGCTGCAGTATTTAGAGTTTTAGCTAACCCTGGAGATAAAGCCTTAATAACTAAAGTTCAAGCAGGTGCTCATGTAAGTCATACTAGGTTTGGAACTTTAGGAGCTTTGGGTATAGAACACATAGAAATGCCATACGATATGGAGAATATGAACGTTGATGTAGAAAAGGCATCAAAAATGATAGAAGAAGTTAAGCCTAAATTTGTAGTTTTAGGTGCTAGCTTATTTTTATTCCCTCATCCTGCAAAAGAATTAGCCCCAATAGTTCATTCTGTTAATTCAAAACTAATTTATGATGCAGCCCACGTTTATGGCCTAATAGCTGGTAAAGAATGGGATAACCCTCTTGACGAGGGAGCAGATATTATGACTATATCAACGCACAAAACTTTCCCTGGACCTCAAGGTGGCGCAATATTATCCAACAATGAAGAGGTGTTTAAACAAATATCAAAGACAATATTTCCGTGGTTTGTAAGTAACCATCACCTGCATAGATTGCCAGCTACCGCCGTAACTGCCATAGAAATGAAATATTTTGGGAACGAATATGCTTCTCAGATAGTTAAAAATGCTAAAGCATTAGCGTCGTCTTTAGCAGAAAGAGGTTTCAAAGTTATAGCAGAACATTTAGGTTATACTAGAAGCCATCAAATAGCCGTGGATGTCAAAAAATTCGGTGGTGGAGCAAAAGTAGCAAAAATGCTTGAAGATGTAAATATTATAGTAAATAAAAACTTATTACCTTATGATCCTCCAGAAGCTGTCTCAAATCCAAGCGGATTAAGAATAGGTGTTCAAGAGATGACAAGGTTCGGAATGAAAGAAGGAGATATGGAAGAAATAGCAGACTTAATGAAACAAACAGTAGAAGGTAAAGATACTAACGAAATCAAAAAGAAGGTTATAGAATTTAGAAGCAGATTCTTGGAACCAAAATATACATTCAATGTAGATCTAAAAAACTATTCAAATAAAAACATTCCAATGCTTATCTAACTGTTATAACAGTTATAGGTGCATTAGCAGTAACTGATAATGCTGTAGATCCGATGTTTATGTCACTATTTACAGAAGTTCCTCTAGCGCCTAATATTATGGCATCAAAAGTATCTTCTGAAATTGTTTTTAAAATTTCGTTTGCAACGCTACTTTCTTTACTCATATTAATAACCTTAAAATCATATTCTATTTTCTGACCAATTCTTTCCTCTATTTTTTTCTTGACATGTGAAACCTCGTCACATTGTGAGCATACGTATACTACTGTTATCTTAGACCCATATCTCATGCTAAAGTCTTCTGCAAGATCCAAAGCCCTCAAACTGTTCTCAGAACCATCAATTGGAACAAGCACTTTTCTAAACCATAAACTTACTGTATATGTAGGCTCATATGTCATATTATATATCCCCCACTAATTCCTTGTGATGTATTTGTTATTTTTATTGATTCATCAGCAGATATACCATTAATAGCTCTTATAGCATCTATATTTTCTGGCACTACTATAGATTCTTGATGAACTGCATAGGTCAGAAATACCTCAGAACCTTTAGTATATATTGAATCCTCGAATACTACTACCTCCCTAATATCGTTTCTCATTTTACCTAAATCTCTAGCTACTTCTATAATTTCCGCAGTAGAAGAAATCTTAGATCTAGAGCTAACCATAACTATTCTAGGAGTATTTAAGAATATACTCACTATATCTTCCTTATCTATTTGTTGCTTAAAAGTAACATTAAGCAAATGAACATGCATAAGAGTTGTAGGGGCTATTATTGCACTAGTTATTATATCGAGATCTTTAAGCACGCTGTTAACGTCTTTAGCATGATGACTAGGAATAGTAGCTGGGTCTAATACTAATGCATTTATTGGTCCCTTTTTGAATTCTTTAGGATCTGCAGCTCGTCTTACTATAGTAGCCCTTACTTTATCTATCTTTCCTAGTTTTGATAGTGTGCAAATTGTCCTTAAAAGAGCTGTAGTATTGCAAGATACTACTCTTACGTATTTCTTATTTAACGCTTCGTCATAATTACATAATGCTGAAAAGGATACGTCAGCAACATTAGGTTTTTCTCCACCTTGGAAAATAGCTCTTTTTTCATATTTTTCATATAATGTTTTATATTGAGCCCCAACACCGTTTGGAGTAGCATCGACAATAATATCGGAGTATTTGATCATATCCTCTATGTTTCCTGATATCTTTATTCCTGACTCCTCAAATTTTTTTGAAGATTCATCAGGAGAAAATATCTTTATTCCTTTACTTTGAGCAACTAACGCTTCCATATTAGGGCTAGTCTTTGAAACTCCAACTAATTCCATATCTGGTTGCAACATTATAGCTTCTGCAACTCTTTTCCCTATTGTGCCATATCCGTTAACTGATACTCTAATCAATTATTT
Organism: Acidianus brierleyi; assembly: GCF_003201835.2. Taxonomy (NCBI): domain Archaea; kingdom Thermoproteati; phylum Thermoproteota; class Thermoprotei; order Sulfolobales; family Sulfolobaceae; genus Acidianus; species Acidianus brierleyi. Next base: position 1,855,825 of record NZ_CP029289.2, read on the forward strand.
CACCCCAGAGGTAGATAAAACTTCTAATGCTGGAAGTTTTTCTCCAGCTAAAAATAAAAGTAAAGCTCCTCCTCCTGTTGATATATGAACTTTATTACTGTCTACAGTTACATTTCCCAACATGCTTATCATATGGCCTCCACCAATTATAAGATAACCTGAACTTTCCAAAGCATCAACTAACAATGTTTTACTACCTTCTCTAAATCTTTCATCTTCTATTATACCCATTGGACCTCTCATAACTATTACTTTAGCATCTTTTATAAAAGACGAGTATATACCAGTAGTAGTAGTTCCTATATCTTTAATAACGCCGGTAAGTTTATTTAAAGGCTCTTCTATAACTTTGCCTTCCTTTTCTACCCTAAAATCAACTGGAATCTCTATGGGACCTCCCATTAGAAGTATTTTCCTTGCTCTAGGTACTAGAGATAATATTCCAAGTTTTTCCAAAACCCTAATATTATCCTTACCTATATCGAGACCCTTAGCTACAGCAAAAAGTTCAGCAATTAAGCCTCCTGTAAGTATTCTATCAGCTAATCTTTTTTTAACTAAATTTTCTATTATTCTAACACTATCTAGAACTTTGCCGCCACCTAGTATAAAGACCTTAGGATAATCATCTGGATTAAATATCTTAGCTAATGCTGATACTTCTTTCTCCATTAATCTACCAGCACTAGATTTCAAAACTACAGGAAAACCAACTAAACTAGCCTGACTTCTATGAGAAGCCGCAAAAGCATCGTTCACATAACCATCAAACAATGGAGAAAGTCTTCTAACTAAATAACTCTTAGCATGTTGTGAAGGAGATGCTTCTATTAACTCTTCTGAAACAAACCTAACATTATCCAATAACATGACCCTACCCTTCTCAAGATTTTGTATTTTTTCTCTAGCATATGGCCCCATTACGTCTTCTATAAATTCCACATCAGTATCTAGATATTTGGAAAGTATTTTGGCGTGCTCCTCAAGCGATATAAAATCATTATCCCCAGGTCTTCCCTGATGTGAAATCAAAACTACAGAATTTCCCTTTTCTACTAATTCTCTGATTGTAGAATTATATGCCTTAAGTCTCGAATCATCCAATAAATTACCAGTTTTAGGATCTACTGGTGAATTTATATCTATACGTACGAGAATCTTTTTACTACTAAAATCAACATCGTCTAAAGTAGGAATTAATAGATCATTTATCTTGATCAGAACTTTTCCCCCAAAATACTTTCTAATTAATAGATTTTAATGTTGTTGCGATTTTGTTCTCAAAATCTAGAAATAGATAGATAAAAGTTACATCTATAATTACTGTTTTGTCTATACTTCATTAAATTAGAATAATTCTAATCATAATGTTTACTATATATAGTTCTCTAAATATAATAAAAATGCAAGAAGATATAATTTACACCGCTAAAATGCTTTTTACACTTATTAATCAGTAGCCGGGCAGGGATTCGAACCCTGGTTCCAGGGGCCAGAGCCCTAGATCCTTGGCCGCTAGACTACCCGGCTAAGATGTATTTGTTATTACAAGGTTTTAAAGTTTTTATTGAGATAACTATATGAGGGTAATAATTTGTTTCCAAAGATCTTTAAGCGAGGTTCCAGCAATAACAGTAATTATATCAAGAACGACTTAGGTGAGTGGTTGTTAGTATCTAGAAATCCTGAAATTTCATTTATAGACTGGTCTGTAAGAAAAACAATTAAAAAATTGGGCTGCAAAAAATTTGATTTCTATATTTTACAATATGATAAAGATAACAATATAAAAAATTTCATCTCAAATAAAGTAATGATAATTTCAAAACAAAATTTAAGAGAATCGGACATAATTCAAGGATTAAACAAAACATTAGAGAATTTTGCATTAATAGGAGAAACCAAAATAAGTAAATTAAAAATTTGCGGAGATGTATATTTATTTCTCTACTTCGATATAATTCTGAAAAAGATTAAAAATTATCATACCTCTGTTAAGGTTTTACTTCCTCCTCTTGGAATTAAAACATCTAATATTCCTTACACACCAGAAGATCTCTTTAAGGATATATTAAATAATGCCATGAATACCTCATGTACAACTGAATTTGAAGTTCAAGAAGGAAAGTATGCTAGAATATTAGCTGACTGCGAAAATATATCGCAGTATGATAATCTAAAATATGTAATACCTTATTTTATAGACGCTGGTGAGATGAAAATTTCCATTAAAAAAAGTGAACTAACCAAGAGTGAAATACAATTAGATATTTTTGGATTTAAATCAAAATCTTTAATTCCTCTAGTATGGGATAACTTTATGTCAACATATGCACAATGTTAATATTCAGAAGATTTTTAGCTTAGAAAGATAAAAGAAGTCTTGCCGCCGTAGCTCAGCATGGTTAGAGCGCCGGACTCATACGGCACTCTGGGATATCCGGTTGTCCGGGGTTCAAATCCCCGCGGCGGCACCTACGTACTTTTAACGTAATTTTTGTCAGTATAAAGTGAGAAAAATCCTAGAATTTAACGTCTCTCGATTTTTATTTAACGCATATGTAGGATAACATATCTGACGTAAGAATTTACTAAAATTTAACGCCTAACGGGTTTTTCACGCCGTTAATTTAACACATTTTCTGTTTTCTACTGGATTACTTACACTGTTAAGTACTATACTAACCCAAGACTTTTACACCTTACTCTTTTTCTCAGGAGTAATATCTTCCCTAGGATAGCTGGAGAGAAGGATTGACTAAGGTTACGCGGAAATGGTCTAGCCTCAATCCGAATTGAGTCGCATTTAATTAATCGCTCAGCCTCTTAAGCAATTGGTGTAAGGATAGAGGGAATTAATAGATTTAGCCGAGGTCAATAATACTCCTGCACTGAGGGTTTCGGAAGAACTTCAGAAATATAAGTTAATAAGAGAGGAAAGAGAAACCACATTTCCTAGAAGGAGGTTAATTTAATTTAACCGATGATGGGAAATATGTAGCCGTAAGAATAAAGGAAATTATGGAAGTATTAGTTAAGAATCATCCGCCTTTATAATCAATTTAGCGTTCTTGTCGAAGCATATCATCATTCTCGAAAAGAAATCTTCCCTACCTAAAATAAGGCTTGGAAAAACTCCTTCATAAATGCCGAAATCGGCTACTGCAATAGGTATTTCAAAATTTTCATTTAGCTCTACGAAATGAAATTTTAATTTGTACCTTTTTGTATGTAAATTTAGATTGGTTAATATAATGGTATCAAAGTAATGATCTTCTAGATTATCAAAACACTCGTTTAACGTTCTCCTAATTTATTAAAGAAAATCTACTACCGCTATCTGGTAATGCGTATATCAAAACATCTTCCCCAGACTTAGGGCACTCCATCCTTACTTTTATTAAAGGTACTGAGTAACCTTCGGCGTTAATAAAAGGGATCTCTATTTCTTTACCCATACTAACTCTTTTCTTGCTTCACTACCGTTAAAATATCATACTGACTCCTTTTATACCCCTTCTTTTCCATTATTTCCTCGACTTCCTCCCACGAATTACCCTCAGCCACTATGTTTCTATTCTCATCTATCGCCAAATACTTTCTTACGAGCTTAATGTTCTCAGACATGTTCTCAAATTAAATATAAACTTGTAGAACTATAACTTTATCTACTGCACTCTATTGTTTCAAATTTTTGAACTAGAGACGTGCTTGTCCTTTTAGTATTTAAAAGATTAAAATATGCTTTCACTTATGGAAATAAGTGTTATGAGACGATAATAGCAATATTAGCTGGAAAAAGTTAGTATACTATACGATTATTTAATGTAAAAGCTTGAATGCGACAAAAATCTTTTTTAGCAACATTTTCTAAAATCAAACAGGAAATAATATTCAGTTTATAGATAAGTTATTGTGGTAAGAAGTTCACAGAATTTATACGGAGATGAGGAGAACTGACAAATAATTGAGGTATTTAAGGGTTTAACGTCTCATACTATGTAGATTCTTTCATCTAATAATTAATCTAAATTATAATATTAGAATGAAAATTAACCCTTTAACATAAAGGTATTAAATCAAACCTATTAATTTAACGTCTTAAACATCCGGTTGTCCGGGGTTCAAATCCCCGCGGCGGCACCTCCCTAATCTTTTTCATGAATTAAAATAGTTTTTATGTTATCATGAGAGGAGGATGATTGGGAACATCTAAAGTTTCTAGAAATGTAACAATAATATTTATCAGTAAGAATATGATACAAATTTTATTGTGTTTTTCAATTTACTAGAAGATTAGGAATTTATAGGCTATACTTAAGAAGAACTCTTAAATTTAGGAATAGATAGTACAAATAGCTAATGGCGAAATAGATAAGAAGATTTATACTATGTCGATAAAGTTTCTGAATTTTTGACTAGAGATAATAGCTAGTTTTTCCTTCTATAACTAAAGGCTGATTCTATTTAGCATCACCTTTTAAAAAATGTACAATATAATAAAAAATATTAATTCTTATTTATCAGTAAATCCTACTGAACGTTACATGCAATAGCTAAACCTATACAGTAATCAGTACATGTAACTCCATCTAAAACTTCTATGTCATTGTCACCAGCACAGTCGTATACGAGACACTAATAAAAACAAACATAAGAAGCATCTGGATCTGGTGGATCATTCTTTACGCACATCTTATTTCACCTTTTTTATCTCTATTTTTTCTGGTTCATAAGTAGTCAAAACGTTTGAAAGTGCGTTTCCTTTTATTTCATATCTGCCTGATACTACTTTAGTTACCTTATTTTCTCTTAATAAATAAGATTCAGCAGTAAATACTTTCTTATCTCCTTCTCTTTTAATATTCTCCAAAATATTTAATACTACAACGTGACCCCTATTTTCTTCTGCGACAATGAAATGATACTCCTTATCCTTTTCCTTAATTATGACCTCGTATCCTACTTTCCCGTCCTTAGCTTTCACAAATGCGAAAGAGTAGTTTCCTATCTGTATATGATCTCTAATTTCAAATTCTACCTTATTACCTTTATTTAATCTATCTATATATTGCTTTCTCTTTTTTACGATATCATCTATAATATCAAATTTCTGTGTAAGATCTTCAAACTCTATCGTTTATCACCTCAATATATATTACGTGTAATCAGCTTTTTTTTTAACTCTCGTTTACTCTAAAAAGTTTTAATAAATAATGGATATAAAGTTTCTTAATACTAAAAAGTCTGTAATACATTTAAGCAAGAACTAAACTAATTTTAGCAGAACTAGCTTCTTTGCTTTTGCGTTATCCTTTTTATATAAACGCAATAATTTCACTTATTATCTTTCTCTAAAGCGGTACTTGTAAGTCTCGATCTTACATCTCAAATTATCAACAAGCAATTTAGTCTCAAAGCTCATATTCTTTTCCTTCATGGCCTCCTCAGCTTTTGCCGTTTAGTCGATAAAGTTATGATTTCTAATATACTCACTCCAAAAGAAAGGTATAGCATAAAATTTCACTTCGTAGAACTTAATGGGACGTTACAGATACCAGTAGCACCTTTAGATTTCGTAAACTTAGGTGAGGGTATATATCCCAGCCTAATTTTAGGTAGAGATGATTTCTTTTCAAGAACAATAATATACTTTGACAGGAACATAAGATTAATTATTAAGGCTGATAGTGTTTACATTAAGGCTGATAGTGTTTACCCGTGGCGTAACTTTTCCTTACTTTTAATTACTTCTAATTCCGCCACTGGCACCCCTCTCAAGGGATCATACACAGTCACCCTTAAGTCCTTGGGGCTAGTCGAGGGAAACACCAATACCCTCCCATCCACCTTTTTCACAATGTTAAGAGGAGCAATAGAATCCCTCTCCAACAAAACTTCACCACTCTCCAAATACCTAGCGTTCACCTTGAAAACTCTAATACCCCCACCCTCGTGAGCAGAGCCCGTCATCAGGTAGGGGTTAAAAACCTTGATAACCTTCTCAACTACTTGCTTACCCTTCCTCAACTTCTCACCGTTAAATGGGTTAATAGAGGAAGTATATGACTCAGAAACCTCCGCAACCTCTATCGGCTGAGTTTTCAACATATCCACGAATTTAACAACACTCCACTGGTGAATCCTATGCCTAAGCTTATCATTTTTATTACTCTCCATCTTCTCCTTAGACCTTGAGGAAAACTTACCTACTACAACTTTAGCCTTTAAATCCCTAGCAAGCTCTGTTATCCTTTTTACAGTCTTCCTCAAAACGTCAATTTTCCTCTCTTTTTCCCTTAATTTCCTCAACTTCTTCTTAACCAGTTCGTCCTTAGTTGAGTGTCCTTTAGTAATCTCCTCCCTCCTCAGGGAATAGTTCATGACAATCCTACCTAACCCGGTCTCATATCTCCTCAACTCCTTGAGTTTAAAACCTTCAAAAACCGCTAAAGTGACGTTATTCTCATTAACGTCAATAGAAATATAATTACCCTCCTTAGACTCAACCTCAACCTCCTTCTCAAAAGTCAACCAAACTAGGACTTTCCTACCTATTAACCTCAGCTTAAGCTCTTGTGAAACCCTCCAACCTTCATATACGTAGCGGGTAAATTGTTTAGTGAACTTGAGGGGTATCTCAACCCAACCCTTGTGAGTTACGACACTGACAGAAATTCTATTAAACCTCCAATTAACCATGTTAGGAATAGTGATTACAACTCTCTTGTACTCCGGTTTATCCTTCCTCGTTAGCCCTTTCTTCCTCCTCTCCCTAAAGCTCTTAACAATCCTTCCGGCTACGATATAAGCACCTTCAATAACTCTAGAAGGTAGGAAGGGGTACTTCTCCTTATAATGATTGTAAAATCTTTCATGCAACTTCTTCCTAGTGGTTGGTAAAGCCTCGGAGAGTATTATCTCAATCATTTCATTAACAATCTTCTTCTGATATTCCTCAACCTCCCTAAGAACGCGGTATTTCCACTCGTTCAAGAAGTCGCTCTCTACCCTAACCGTCCTTTTTAAGGTCTTCAACACATTTTACCACCTTCTCATACTCTTGGCCGTAAATTCTAGAGGCGAACGATTTAACGATTTCAACAAAGTCCTCAACCAACTCTTGCATGTAATCCTTATCATCTTGGAAAGCTACGACTACGTTTGCTCCGTATGCTTTGAATAACTTCACTTCGAAACCGAAACGCGTTAGCCTGTCCTTGTAAGCTACTACTACTGCGTCAATTTGCCTCCTCTTGGCTAATTCTATTAACTTCTTTAAACCTTCTCTATCCTCTTTCAATCCAGAACCTATATCCTTAATTTCTATTACACTCACTTCTCCGAAAGTTTTCTTAACCCATTCTCTCAATGCGTCCAACTGCCTCTCCAAGTCGTCCTTTTGTGTGTTTGATGAAACTCGAGCATAAATTGCCACTTGTTTAACCCTTCCACCGCCAGACAGTAATCTTTCAATTTCGCTGTAAGGTATTCTCCACCTACCGTTAATCTCAACAGCCTTTATTTTTCCCTCCCTAATCCACTTAATAACACCACTCCTACTCATGCCGAATATTTCAGCGACCTCACTAGGTGTTAAATACCTCTCCACAGTAATTAAAAGTATTTAAAAGTTACGTGAAAGTGCTATAGTCTTTAACTTAGTAATTTTCTTTGGATATATAAACGTTTATAAATTGTTACGCTATGAAGAAGAGAAGAGTGATAAGCAAATTTTTAGGCAAGGAGTAACGTATGAAAATGCTTCATCTAGGATAATCCAATAGAGTCAAGTAGTAGTTAGTATAATATTCTGCTAGTCTCTGCTAGCATAACTCGTTAAAGTGCACTAAATTATTCTATATCCCATTGTAGAAATAAAGTGAATTTATAGTGAACATATTAAATCTTCTATGGATTATTACCAGCAGGATTTTTAAATTGTGTTATATAAGCTTAAAATGATAAAGAAATATGTTTAATTATCAAAAATTTGAAAAAGATTTCATAGAAGCATGGAATTCACACGACATAGAATATTTGTTAAGTTTTTACACAGACGAGTTAGTTTATATACACCCAGGTGAGCATCCTAGAGTAATTAAGGGGAAAGAACAATTTAAAAAGTACCTAGAAGTTTTTTAAGACATTTCCTGATTACAAATTCGAATTAATTAATGTGGCATGGAATGACAACATAGGATTCGGCGAATGGATAGGGAGGTCAACTTTTAATGGCAAGAGATACGGATTAGAAATTAAAAATAAAAAATTCGAAATAATGGGTGTAGATATATTAATTATCGACAAGGAAAAAGAATTGGTAAAAGGAGAGAGTATATTACAATCTATTATCGGTTTTAGAACAAATATGTAAAAACTTGGAGGTGAAGTGTAAGGATGAATGAATTATCTAAATCAGTCCTTTTCTCTTCATTACCTTCGTTTATCTCTTCAGTTGAAGCTACAATGATATTGATGGTCATTCCATTAATAGCTAAAGATTTTTCAATAACTTATATAAAAGCCTCAACTATATTGTCAATTTATATCGTCACTGAGGTCTTACTTTCCATTCCATTTTCACTTTTAGCCGAAAAAGTTGGAGTAAAAATGGTCATAATATTAGGGACAATGATAATGGCTTTATCGTCCTTTCTCATAATTTTTTCTAACTCTTTTTTACTTATACTCATTCTTAGGATTTTTCAGGGTATTGGGGCTTCAATGGTTCTTCTAACGTCTTTGTCTTACGCCAGTCTTATAGGCTCGGATAAAGAGAGAGGGAAAATGATAGGGTTAAATCACACTATAGTTAGCCTGGGTTACGTTTTTGGCTTACCCCTTGGAGGAATAATTGCTGAAATTAATTGGAAATACTTATTCGCGATAACATCGGTTCTTTCCTTTATCTCACTGTTCTTAATACTATCCCTTAACGAGGTACATGCAAAGTCGGGATTAGGGATTAATATAATTTATACTTCGCTAATATTCGACGGTATAATCTTAGGACTATATTACCCACTGTTCTTATTACTATCCTTAGTAGGTCTAGTTATGACTTTGTGGAAAATAAAGTTAGGTAAAGTATTTTATTTAACTAGTCTTTCGGGCTTTTTACACTCAATTACAAGGAATATGATAGCCGCTTTCTTTGTATTTTATTTATACTCCTTACATTTACCTGCTCTAATCATTGGCTCTTTAGTTCTCCTTTACCCTCTTTCCTTTACATTTGTCTCATTTTACGCTGGTAAGCTTCACGATAAGTATAAGTTAAGGGTTGCGTCTTTCGGTTTTGCCTCAATGGCCTTATCCTCCTTGTCTCTTTTCTTCAACGTCATTTTGGGAGAATTTTTACTGGGTGCCTCCTCTGGAATTGCTACTACTTCAAACACTGCTTATACAATGTCTTCAGTTAGGAATAAGGATAGAATAGTAGCCTCTGGAATAAGAAGCGTTCAAGGAGTTGTAAGTAATACTATAGGGTTAATTATTGCCTCATATTTCAGAACGTTCTTGACTCCTTACGTCGAGATTACAGTCCTTCTAAACTTAGCGTCACTTCTTATCTTAGGTATTGTTATCTTTTCCCAAGCAAACACCTAGTAAAAACTTTATTAGTATAAATTATATTTGTATTGTAGATATTTTAAGGGCGGTAATCATTAGACTGAGAGATCATCTTTGCCCCACAAAAAGGATATCTACTTTAAAATATGTGTTTACCCGTGGCGTAACTTATCCTTACTTTTAACTCCGCCACGGTAAACACTAAAAGAATAGAGAATAAGGAGATATTGATACCAGATAAACTATGCCAACCTTTATGCCAGAAAGCTGGTTTATGTTGGTAATAAAATTTTACTTTATAAACAAATTTAACTAAGGAAAAAGTTATGGAGGGAAAGAAGTTATTTTTTTTGAAATGGCTTTACCGTCTGAGGACTCCTTATACGTCTTATACTAATCCTAGTACTGTGCAAATATGTGGTAATCCTTCTGCAATTACAAATGATTGGCAGCCTTGTGGGATCAATAATGCAGTATTAATTGTACTTAAGCAGGAACACAAGCCATTATGCATAAATCTTACAATACATTTCAGTTGTTATTTCGCAACAGGATTTAGACATACTGGGGATGTAAAAACTAATATAGGGATTTATTCTGGGTCTTTTTACGGTCAGATTGAGTTCGGAAATTACTTTCTCGGTGCATATTCTGGTGTATGGCCTTTTGAGGGATTTCAGTGTATATTACTTAATTATCTCACGGTTATGTTTTCCCACTGGCTTTTTGCGATGTTGGCTTAGGAGTTCTAACATCATGTAGTCATTTAGTACTTAAAACTAGGTGTGCTTGGGATTCAGTAAAGGGCTTTAATTATTTGCTAAGTATACATATTAATTGTTGTTGTCAGATTTACATCGAGCTGTACAAAGAATGTAATGGAAAGTATATTCCAGTAAAGTTACCTTATATAACTCCTGAATACGCAAAGTTTTATCCTTGCCCTTGCAAACCTGTAGCGAAATTTGAAGGAAATTATAATGAGACGAAATGGGGATATACGAGATGCTACATGTGTGTTCTAAAATCTATCTCTTGTGTTGTTCCATTCGGAGAAATAAAGGCTGCTGTAAAAGTTGTAGGCTATGCAAGTTGTGGTTTCTGTCCGGTAGAATATCCTTATGATCCCTTAGGAGTCGCAGTAGAAATAATGTGGGGAACATCAGTCTACGTCTCCGGCATTCAAATAGCAAATTAAATATACGTAAATTATTTCTTGTTTTTAGCTCTTCTAATAAGCAAAAATTCTTATATAGTACTTTAATTTTATTCATTGTTTTATACTTATCATTAGCTAATAATTGATAAAAGACAATTATTCTATTGTATACTATTGTAGTCATAAGTTTTTACATTCTTCTACTGACGAGATCTCTCCTTTAATTAGTTTAGTTGCGCATTCTAACCCTCTGTGAGTTAGCTGATAAGTAGTAGAACCTCTAGTAGGGTGTAACGTCAATAGCCCTCTTTTGATCAGTTCTTTAATACACCTCCTTACATCTCCTCTTAAATGACCTGGAAACCTCCTCAATACTGCTTCTAAAGGGACGTGAGCAGATAATGAACCGTTGGTGGCATCAAAAACAGCTACTAATATTGCATTAAGTGTCTCGATACTGCATTTAGCCATTTTCTGCCAGAATCACTTTATTCATAACAAGATTTATAAGTTTTTATCAGAAAGTGATAATTATGGAAAGTAAACAAGCAGAGAAAGGAGTAGTTTTCGTAAGCAAGGTTTCCGTAACTAAAAGTAAGAAAAACGGTAAGGAGTATATTACTTATAGGATAACCATTCCTATGGAGAAGGCTAAGGAATTGGAGTTAAACGACGGGGATTATTTGTTAGTAAAGGCTAAGAAGGCTAAGTGGTATCACCTCTTAAATTGGGAGGAAATGAAGAACGTTTACAACATGTTACCGGAAGAAATAAAAAGGGAAGTTGATGAACTGAATCATAAATAAGGTTTCAACATATCTCTTGTTAGAAATATTATAGCCTTAGGAAAATCGGTCTCCCTATTAAGGTCAGCTTTGTCGGATAAGTCTAAAAATTTGTTTCTAGCTTCCTCATCATCGTTTGCTACTGCCATTATTCTAGGTGGTGTACCACCTATAATTAGATATTTATCAACAAGCTTCTCCAACTCATCTATGGGTAACGATAGTCCAGGGTAGATTTCTATTGTAGGTTTCATACTATACCTCTGGATGGGAATGATCTTTGAGCTCGGCGTTAGGATGGGTATACTCAGCTCTCTGCCAAGGAGTTCATCGTTCCCACTATTGATTCGGGTTTGCATCTCTCATTTGGTGAGCAGTAGGGCTGAATCCTTTTTCACGTTAATAGAAATCTTTTTATATCTGTTTATAACAAATTTTTGTTGATAAATAATGATCTCTCACACCGATGTGGGCTATGCCCAAAAGGGTGGGAGTGATTGCAGAGATGTGAGCCCCGTGCCGTTGGGCTCGAAGGAGTCCCATGACCCACCTACAGTAAGTGGGTGGTTGAGGGCTAAGTCCCTACACTCTATCATGAATTATCATAAAATGATTGAAATGAAAGTGTAGGGACAAACGGTAGCCAGAAAGTCCCTCAAGAGGGGACTTTCATCCAAATTACGTCTAGTCCCTTTGAGACGTCGCTAGTTGCTCCTCCCTCACTTCCATTAAGCCCTCAATCGAGCCGGGAAGCTTCCGGTATAAAAACTTTTCCTTAAAAATTGAGCATAGTCCACACTACTTATGCAATAAAACCTGCTTTACTCATTAGCGTTAAACTGCTTATTATTAGTACAATTAATTTATCTTTTGATACGTCTATTCCTGCAACTGGGGGCTCAATGTATACTCACCCTTATGTTTTATTCGGGCTTTAAGCCCAACTTCCGGTCCGAATTGGAGGCGGCCAAGCTCCCCATCGGGCTTTAAGCCCAAGGAGCGTCACGGCCTACACCCCAGTCAGATCTGTATTACACAGATCTGACTAATATGTTTTATATAAGGAGCATCGTTAGCGTCTCTAAAAGAAATTAGGAAAAAGAAGTATTTAAATATAAGGGGGTTATCCATCCCTTGACGAGGCTTTCCGCCCCCTTAACCTATATAGATTAATTAGTTGGGGAGAGTAATACTCTCCAACTGGGAAACATGGTCGACCCCTTGACTGAAGCAAAGTCTTCGAACGGGGGCGTGACAAACCCCCTACCATCGGACTGAACATTGTGATAATATGCACGGATATGTGATAAAGAGGTAGGGATCCTAGGAATAGACATATCAAAAGATCATGTGACGAGTGAGGGGAGGGTCTACACAACAAGAAGGGTTATGAAGAAATACTAAAAGTGAAACTAAACACAATAGTGGTCGAACCGACAGGAGCATCAATAAAACCATGTCAATACTTCAAGGAAAAAGGGATCAAGATACTACAAGTAAGCCAAAACTATGGAAGGAGAAGGACTTGAGAGGAAAACAGATTTTTACTACAAAAACTAGTAAACATGGCAAACAAGGCAAAGGAGTACAACTACAACCCATTGAAAGAACTAGTAACACTATACGTCTTCCTAAAAGTTGAAAGTAAAGTACAAGAACAGGGTAAAAAGAGCATCCTAAGTGACGAGGAAAAATAAGCAAGGAAATTGAAGAATTCTCTAAAGGAAACTTCAAAATACAATTATACAACTTGGAACAAAGATCGTACTTGAAGAAATCGAAGTATTATCTAAAGCACTACTGGAAACAAGCGAGAAAATAAAAGAAGTAGAGAAAATGATACAATTACAGTCTGAAAATCACGTTCTACTAACTATACCGGGAATAGGAAAACTTTCTGGATAATAATAGGCATTGTTGGAGACATTAAACGCTTTCCTAACCCTGAGTCCTTCGTATCTGCGGTTTAGACCCAATGAGAGGAGCGGTAAAGCTACTGTAAGGGAATATCGAAGAAGGGTAATAAGTACTTGCGCAGCTTGTTCTCCTCGCTGAGATGAATTACTCTCGTAATCCTACATTACTAGAATTTTACGAGAACCATAAGGAAAAGTTGAAGGGAAAGAAGTTGTCTGCTTTAGCCAGGAAATTGAGGATAGTTTGGAGTGTTTGGTATAATAATAAGCCTTATGAGCCTAAGTGACCATAAATCGCCACGTGGATTGAAAGGTACACGTGGCAATCTTAGTTGACATTATGCTTGAAGTTCAACCGAAATATTTATTACTGAACGCCCCTTTTTGTAAAGGTAAAAACGTATCATTAACCTTAACAAAAGGTACCTCTATTCTCGCGAGACATTATCAACTCTCTACATACTTGATGGAAACTAAAATGTCGTAAGTCCCTTTCTTGTAACCCTTCTTCTCCATGATCCTATCAATCTCTTCTTCAGCCTCAGCCACAATCCTCCTATCATAATCTATTGCGTAGTATTTCCTCACAACCTTGATGGCAGTAGTCATGCTCTCAAATTAAATATGAACTTGCAGGGCTATAACTTTGTCTACTATACTACGCTCTATTATTTTACGATACTGGATATTAAATAGATGTGTTAAACATCTAAATTAAAGCACGAAACATAGTTTTGCTCACGATAAAAGGAAAAGTGACGTTATAAAAATGATAATTCAGAATACAAAAGCTATAATAATTGGTTTTAATCTAAAAGCTTCAGTATAGTAGAAATTTAATTTTATCAAATTTTAAAAAATAAAAATATCAGATAATAGATAAAATATGATGGTAAGAAGTTCACAATTTATACAATAAAAGAAGGAAAATTGGTAAAGCGACTCTGGATAATTTTAAGGGTCTAACCTTGGACTAAATTGGTACACATGAAATTATACTAACTTTTAGTGTATAATAATAAAAATAATACTCTAACGAAGAGATGTTAAATTAGTCGTCTTAATTTCGACGTTTTAGACATCAAGTTGTCCAAGATCAAATATCTGTAGCATTGCCTTCGTTATCTAAAGCGAGAATGGTGCTCTCATTAATAGGATGATAAAGTTTCGAAAATAAAAAGAGAAATACAGCGTTAGTTTATAGAAATGTAATAAGGTATTAGAGGATATAGGTATTAAAGTATTTAATACTGGCTAGATAAAAAGCTTATTTATTTTAAATATTCAAGAAAAATTATAGAGTTCTTAGATTAATAATTAGAATGAGATTATAGCTAAAGACTGAGTAATCTTATGATAAAATACCATGTAATAGTGCATTCCAACTGTAACTAATACTTCATGTCCAAGAACGTTGTTTAAATTTATCGGAATTGACCAACCAGGGTCAAAAATTATTCCGGACGATGTTATTCTTTCTCCTTTTAAATTCAAGCCTGTTACTTTACAAGCTACAAATATGCCCATAAATGGTTTTTTAGCTATCTTTTCCGTCAAATTTTTGGAAATTCTCATAGAAATAATTTTTACTATATCTACGGTTTCAAAAGAGATGTAATACGCTGATAATAAATTATATAATGGCTCAGGTACTTCTAACTCGGTGTTTATATTCTCTATGTTTTTCCTATCTAATATGAAGAATTGAGCTTTATTTAAATCATAGCTTGATAAAAAAGGTATATAGAATGATACCACCCTTAACGAAGGGCTAGAACTAGCTTTATTAAGCTTATCTATAGCTTCTTTTACAATTCTTAATATATCTTCAGAAGGTTTGCTTGACTTAAGTTGGATTTCCATTTTTATATTATCACCTAGTAGTTTTAAACAATTAATCTTTGAACACCACAAAGTGCAATGCAACCCGGTGCTGTACCAATTCTTACCTCTACTCTTGTCCAAGGTTTTGTACCACTCTTCTGAAGTTGCTCAATTGCACTACCCTCGGCCGGATAATAATTATTATTAGAGTCAATCCAGTGCATATGAAAACCTTCATCCTTTAAATTCTGAGGCATTTTAAAGCCATATTTTTCTGCCACACTAAAAGGGTCTTTTATAAACTCTGCTCTAAGTTGAGGAGATGCTGCAAGTTCTCTATCTAATTCAAATAAGGGTTTAAGATCTAATTTAGCTATTTCTTCGAGTACCTTTTTTGTTCTTTCTAATATTTTTTCTTCTTCTCCCATCTTAATCGCCATAATAAATTATGTAATAAACAGCTTTTTTTTACTCTCAATAAGTATGAAAATTTTTTAGATATGCCTAGTCTAAAATATGCTTAATCTTAACAAAGTTTATTACTAATATTACTTAATTTAACCAATTATTAAATTCCTACTTATTAACATAGAATGCTATTCATTACTAATTAAGATAAGGATAGAATGCCTTAAATATAAAAAATTGTGCTTGTAGTGCCAGATAATAATAAGTTTTCTTTAGCATATGAAAGGAGTTAGATGAATATTTTGACAAGCTAAAATCAATCGTTTTGATGTTATGATATTAAATTACTCGAAATTCCATATACACACCAGTAATATGTTAAAATTTTGTTTCATAGAACTAAAAGAAGAATTTGAAAATCCAGTCACAGTAGGGAGTACCTGAGGAGTTTTCCGAGACTTATTCCAAGCATTGATAGCTTCTTCAAAGACGGTAATTTATTGATTATAGTAGAAGCTAATTTATAAATTTCCTAATAACTACTATTCGTCATGCTAAGTCAATTAGAGAAGTTATTCCTTACGGATCATGTTAGATTCGCATTTGAGATTTACGACTTAAGGTTTGATAAGGAATATACTGAATTTAAGATGACTAGGGAAGGTTATTTAATGATATACAGAAAATTTTATCCACCAAGAATAATTCTTCACGCAGATAAGGAGTGCACTGTGAGGGAATTACTTTCAATATTAAAGAACGAGGAGAGTAAATTTGTTCTATTCATAGAACCAAAATGGTCACGGCTACTAAACTTTCCTAATATGAAAATTTATCCAGAAATATTAATGACTTGTGATAAACCTAACGTGTTCAGAAAAGAAAACGTGAGAAGACTAGGTATTGAAGATAAGGAGGAGATTTTAGCCCTTTATGGTCAAGGTCTGGGTGATGTATTACTCCAATTACTAAGAGACAACAAAACCACTGCATATGGACTGTTTTTAAATAGCCATCTAGTTTCAGCTGCATATACATTGATCGAGCTAGAGAACGTTGCTGTAATAGGAGGAGTCTTAACTAAGGAGGAGTTAAGGAATAGGGGCTTAGCAACTTCAGTCGTATCAACATTGACTAAATACCTTACTAAAAGAGGTAAGGTAGCGTCATTATACGTGAGAGAAGATAATAGTCCCGCAATTCATGTTTATAAGAAAATAGGGTTTAAAGAATATTGGAAAAGGTTATGGATATCTGTAAATACTGATGAAAAACCATTATAGTACTCACGTTTAAGGTATTTTAATGACTATAAATTGTGAGATATTATAATATTCAGATAGTGTAATACCAAGGTATTCCCATAAAACTACTCGTTGTAGATAATTATAAGGGTTATGATAGGAGGTACTTCTTCTCCACAAACGTTAATGATACTGCAAAGGACATCTTGACTACCTTGGAGAATCGTTGTGATATTGAGATCTTAATTAGGGAATTGAAGACTTTAGGACTGGAGAAGGGTTCTTTCCTCACTTGGTTGAGGAATACTAGTTTCGTGACCTTGAAGACCTTTTCTTTGTTTACGATATTGGTCTTCAAGTATTCCTTAGGTTTGAACCTAGGAGCTAAGAGGCTCTCTAGGCTGATAAAAAGAATTTATCAAAGAGATGGAGGAATCAAATATTTGTTTAAACGGAAGGTAAACATTAGTAATTTCATAAAATTCTTAGCCAGTTCTTCTATGGAAATATAATAGTAACAAAACTTACAAACTTATTGGATTTACTAACGTGAACTAGTATCTGAATATTTAAAGAAAATCTATAATAAGCTTAAATAGATAATAATGGTTAAAGTCACAGATATCGGCAAGGCTGTTGGTTATATTACTGGAGGAAGTGTAGTTTCGGTAATAACTGAGGCTTTTACTCACCTTTCTCCTCTCTATATTTCCCTTACAGTAATTGCGTATCTCCTTACGATCATAGTAATCACTTTCATGCTTATTCGATTTGAGAAAGGATCAGAAATTGACAAAATTAAGGCCGAAATACTAGCAGAAGAAGATAAGACAATACTTGAGATTCTAAACAATAACTGCTTAAACGCTAAAGTAACACAAAAAGATCTCTGCGAAAAATTAAAAGAATATTTAGAGGCTAGAATTAATGCTTTTTCAAACTTGGAGAAGTAAAAGTTTCGTAATAAATTTTTAACATATCCTTTAATATTTTACTAACCTTTACTCCGAATTCAGTCAAAACTATCATGTTATATTTCCTTTCGATTACTCCTAAATCTTCAAGTGACTTTACTTTCTCTTTAACAATTTCTGGAATGTTATCTAAATGAAGTTTCTCTCCAACTTTCCTCTCCAATTCTTCTTCAGATGTCCCATTGTTAGTTATAATGGTTGACATAACTAATGTCATAATTCCATCACTAAATATCTTTGAAGCAGTTTCATGAACGTCCTTCTCCCTATTAAATACGCTTAACATTTTGTAACACCTCACTTATTAGTATATTATATACATAAAGAGACTAAATTCTTTGTACTTGATCTCAACTTCGTTTCATACTGTTTAAATTAGAAACATCTATATACTTGTTAGTGTCTAAAACTTGAAACAAATATTATACTTAGTCAGACCTTAAAGGGCAAGATTTATATTTGATAAGTAATACTAGCTTGTTATGCTGAAGTCTAGCATGCATGGAATAAGGCTTAACAAGAAGCAAGAGGAAGAGAGGAGGATTAACGCGGTAAAAGACGTGAGGAACGGAATGAGTATAAGGGAAGTGGCGAAGAAGTACGATGTTTCCATCTTCACCATGTACAAGTGGTTGAGGAGGGAGGATTTGAGCGCTAAGCCTAGGAAGGGATCTACGAAGCTGAAGGATAAGGAAAAGCTCGTCCAAATCTTAGAAAAGAGTTCAAGAGATTTCGGGTTAAACTACGACTTCTGGACCTTGAAGCTCATAGCCTACTTGAGAAGGAATTTGGGATAAAATATAACCCGAGGAGTTTAAGCCCAGTCCTCAAGAAGTTGGGCTTCAAGTACAAGAAGGGTAAGAGGACCTACGTTAGAGATGAAAAAGCAATAGAAGGATAAAGGAACAAGGGGAGAGGCTTTTAAAAAATAAGGGAAGGGTACAAGATACATGTCTTCGACGAGTCGTACGTGTTCTACATAAACAAGGGTAAAGGTTGGATGAAGGTAGGAGGAGGAATAAATGTTAATCCAAAGAGGAAGATTGCAGTAGTGGGAGGGATAACGATCAGTAAGGAGGGAATAACTTTCTTCTAAACCTATAAGAAGCCTTAACTCAAAAGATATCATACTTGGGAAAGGTGGTAAAGGACGAGAAGATCGTGATAATAATGGACAACGCTAGAATTCACGGTAATGAAGTGAGGGAATTCCTTGAGGAAAATAATGTGGAGTTTATCTACCTACCGTCTTACTCTCCAGACAAGAGCCCAGCTGAGGGACCTTGGGCAGTCCTCAAGAAAAAGCTTTACTCAAAATCTACACGGACTTCGAGACCTTAACATGGGACGCAAAGAGGTTCTTGCGCTCCATATCTAAGAGAGTAAATGACCTCATATACAGTGTGAATAGATGCGGTGAACCTTGGACGTTAATACTGAATGAAGTTACCTTGCCCTTTAAAGTCTGACTAAGTATATTTTCCAGTTAAATTTCCTTAAAATCCATGCAGCATTTCACATGTTTCTCTTTTGTTTAAACAATTTTCTAATATATCAATTTTCTAAACTTAAATATAATGTGCAATATTGGCTGAACTACTTCTATAATACTTTGTATATATCATAAAAATATACTTTCTTATACCTTAAAGTACAAGGTTACATAATAAGCTAATAATCTGCAATCAACCATATTATATAATAGTTTCCTTGGCCTTTAGAGTATAAGGAAATATAACTCTTAAGTTCTTATTTTGTTTTATCATAGCTTATCAACTTATAAATGATTATATTTAACGAAAATGAGGCTAGACCTACTACTATAAAGATAACATAATATAAATCAAGTTTTATCAAAAAAGCAAGAAAAGTAGACGCTAATGATGAAAACATTACATCTATCAGTTGAGACAATGCTGAAAGTTTCGTATTGAAACGTAATAACCTCATCATTATTTCTTCAGACGCTGGTGCTCTTAAATAAGCAGTAGCATTGGCTAACAATATTAATGATAAGAAAATAAATATAGAAACGCTGTAAAATAAAGATAAGATTAAAAACATAATAAACTCTATTATTGAAGTAATCAGAAATAATTTGTTACTTATCTTATATCCTATATACAGAAATACAAAAAGAGGAATCTGAAATAACGCCAGATAAAGGCTAATTTTCTGTGAGGAATAAGTTAAAAATACTGAGAGAAGAATTAAAGGTATATAACTAGTTATTAAAGTTCTTCTTAAAGTTGAGAAAAATTTTACTGGAAATATAATTTTTCCTATAGATTTTAAATTACGATAAAAATCCTTTAAACTTTCTTTAGGTTCTTCATATTTGATTTTAAATGATATTATTGCATTTAAAATTAGAACTAAAATTAGCGCACTCAGTATTATATTTATATTTTCAAACGAACTTAGATAAAATAATCCAATACCTACTATATTCAATATAGCCGTTAATGCCATTAGTGTCGAATAGTCCTTTCTTATAAAATCCTTTTGAATTATTATTACAGATGAAAATATAGAATTAGATATACCCATTATAATTGCTATCAAAAGAAAACCATAAATATTTCTAAAAAATAGCAGAAAAAATCCAATTAAGATCTCCAATATAGTAGTAATAACTATATTCCTAACAATAGAGAAGAATATTAGTATTATATAAGAGACTAATTGAACTATCATACTTAAGGTTAATATTAAACCTATCTGAAAGCTCTCTAGTCCGGAAACTTTCATTAATGCTATATATGCGAAACTCATGAATCCTACAAAAAGTGAAAAAATCGATCTAAACAATATGACATATTGTTTTTGATGCAATATTATCCACTATATTTCTTCATTATATTTACATAGTTATATACAAATTCTTCTGTATATTCGTTAGTATATTTAAGGAAAGGTTTAAGATACTTCTCATAGAATTCCTCAAAGCTTAGTTTCTTAGCAAGTTCGTCCATTTGATCATAGCTCATATTATAATAATAGCTAGTTGGATCTTTTATCTTAGCCTCTTTAAAAGCCCTCTTTCTGGATCTGCAAGGTACACAAATTCCGCAATGTATCTTTCCAGAGACTATACAACTCCACGTTTTAGAAAAATCTATTCCTAATTTATTACCCATTTTTATTACATCACTTTTAGTAATCTCAGAAAAAGGAGCTACTATCTTAATTCTAAGAAGCTGTTGAAGTTTATCTATTATGTCTTTTTTATTATTCCACTCGCCTTTTAACCAACCTACAAACAGAGTATCAAAATCTGGATATGCTGAGAGTGTAGCAAGAATCTCAATTAAAAATTGGTATTTTATTAGATAATTCATTGTTGATATGGGAGGTAAATCAAAAGATTTAATATATGACGAAAAATCAATAATTTTAAGTTCAATACCAAGATTTTTTGTTAAATCTTTAACTAATTCCATTTCTTTATGTTGAGGTGCATAATCATAGTTAATAGAAACTCCATATAGTTGATATTTTTCTTTCAGATAATATGCTAAAACTGTAGAATCTATTCCTCCTGTTAACTGAATTATTACCTCATTATCCATTTTTATTACCAAATGGTTCTTTGGCTGGCATATAATACGCTATATGTTCTAATGAATCTATTCTTTTATTGTTCCTTATTACGTTAAAATCGCTTTTAGTATACTTGAAGATCATAATTTCATCAAATGGTAGTCTTCTGTTGCTATAACTTCTGTACTCCCTAATAGCTTCCTCGTAATATAGTTTGCCATCTACTCCTTTTTGCAATTGGTTATATAGCCCTAATATTGTATTATCTTTCTGAGTTAAATATACTGCATAGCCTGGAGAATTTAGGAGCTTAAACTGCTCATCTATAAATCCCCAAACCTTAGTTTTAGCGATTCTTATACCATTAATATTTCTAAGTATAGTTTTCTGATATCCTTGAAAAATTGTTTCTCCGTCCTCATTTAATGTTAGATATGTTACGTCTACGTCTAAAGGAAGACCCTCTAGAGTTCCCGTAATACTGCTAATATTAAATGAACCATGATATGCTCTTGAGAAAGTAGAATAAAGGCAGCAACTAGAAGAACCTCCACTACCTGCTTGTACTTCATATTTAGGTACTGTTTCCCACTCAAAAAACAATGTTGAGATGTTTGTCTTAATATCATAAGATCCAAGAGAAAATCCTCTATATATATCATCATTTAAAGTGAAATCTAAAATAAATACCGTATCTATTTTTGTCATATCGCTTTTATGATAGTACCTTTCAAAAAAGTCTTTAAATTGTTTATCTTTAATCTCGTTCTCTTCTATTATAACCTTAATATCTTTAAATTTTAACTTTATATCATATAATAAACTAGATGTTTTTCCTAATATTTTATTTTCCACTTCCATACTTTATCACTAAAATTATTAAATTAAACAGCTTTTTTTTTTAACTATAAATGAATGTTAAAAATTTTTAAGAAGGCTATATTTGATAGATCATGAAAATTAATAAATTTCATAAAAATCCTAACTTGTATTGAATATTTTCTAAGTATTGTAATGATAAAAGAGGATATAAAATATTCAATAGCTTTATATAGATCAATATTTACATTTAAGTCCACTATTTTCAGTAGTATTCCTCTAAACGATCTTTTATAAAATATATAATATTGATACTAAATTGATCGTCACTTGTAAACGCATAATAAAAATTAGTTATGAGCATGCATTATACTAGATAAACTTTAATCCCATTTTAGTAAAACATTAAAGTAAGAGCCACCGTAGCTCAGCTGGCAGAGCGCCGGCCTTGTAAGGCTATTACCAAGGTAGCCGGCGGTCGCGGGTTCAAATCCCGCCGGTGGCTTAAAAAGAATCTAAATATTTCTTTAGAGCTTCTCTAATTATCTCACTTCTGGATATTCTTTTATTAGCTGCATACAAGTCTAATTTCAAGAGTAAATCTTCTTCTGCTTTGAATGTGATTACTCTCATAATTATCAGTATTACCTTCTCAAAAAAGTATATATTAAGAATTATTTGACAAATGTAAATGGAGGGATAACCGAAACTAATATCCAAGATCCGAAATTATTTTTTCTACCATTTCCTTTACTATGCTTATGTCATTTTCGTCATTTAAGAATCCCCTTATTATTAATCCTTCTGCAGTTTTTCTATCAAAACCTCTGTTTTGTAAGTAAAAGACTAGATCTTCATCTACTCTAGATACAGCGGCGGAATGCTTAGCAGTTATCACTCTGCCAGTCTTTACCTCGAGCATAGGAGCAACTATAGCTTTGGATTCTTTCCCTAGCATTATAGCTCTACCTATAATAGATGTAGAGGAATCATGTGCTGTCTCTCCGACTTTAGCGTCTCCTCTAATTACTGTTAATGAAGTATTAGCTGCTACTGCCTTCATACTTCCAGTGCTTACACTCTTTTCTCCTATATGCGTTACGTCACTTACAATATCGATATTGTTATCCTTTACTCCCAACGCTTTAACATTAAATGACGCATTAGAATAAGATCCTAATATTGATTTATATTCTATATGAGCTTGAGAAGACCCAGAAGCAAATATAGATGAGTTTATAGAACCATCTACTTCAGCTTTAGCATAAACAAAAGAGTAAGAAGAATTACCTTTAACTATAGTAGAAAAATTAACAGTAGCGTCTTTACCTACTTTTAAATATATTGTTGAGCTTGGCATAGACTTACCAAACGATTCAGAATAATATACTATATCTGTTATATCATCATTTACATTTATCTCAATATTTATAGGAGAATAGAGTTCTTGATCAGTATAATGGTAAATAAAATATTTTCCTGGTCTGTCTATGATAATTTTTTTAGCTAGAGCTAAATTTAGGGCAACCAGTTTATGCTCTTTGGGATCTATTCCAGAGTTTTTAGGTGAATCAAGAACTTCTGTGCCTTCTACTATATTATTTGCAATAGAAATTAATTTATAATCTTTGAGTGGAGAATCAAGATTTTTCTTTGAGCCATAGTCAATTTTTAGATCTAAATTATCGAATAAGTCCCAATCAGTATAATGTTTTATTGTAGGAGAATCATGAATTAATTGATAGGGAATTTCTTCATAAATTGAAAAAAGTTTTTCTCTATCTGATACATTGCCTAATTTTTGGATATAGTTAATTGCTGAATCTTTATCTACTATAGCCATTTTATGCTACAGCCCCTAACTTGTCAAGTTCTAATTTAATAACCTTATTCAGCATTGTAGCATATTCAAATGGCAGTTCTCTCATTATGTCATCAATGAAACCTAAAACTAGCATTGATGTTGCTTCTTTTTCATTTATTCCTCTGTTCATTAAATAAAATAATTGATCCTCACTCATTCTGAAAGTATGTGCCTCGTGGGCTACATCTGCATCGTCTTCAAACACTTGATTATGAGGGAAAGTATAGGCTTTTGTTTTCTCGTCTAACATTAATGAATCACATTTTACAAACGCTTTTGAACCTGTAGCACCCTTGTTAACCTTAACTAGTCCTCTATATATGTTAACCCCACCGTTGAATCCTATGTTTTTGTTTATTATTTTACTCTTTGTATTAGGTGCTGCATGAATCATCTTAGAACCGCTATCTTTCCATTCGCCTTCTCCAGAAGCCATAGTTACTACAAGACTAGTAGAGGTAGCATTTCTTCCTCTAAGTATAGTCGTAGGATATACAAAGCTATACTTAGATCCTAATGATCCTTCTACCCACTCTATCATAGAATTCTCGTCTGCCCATGCTCTTTTATTATTGAAATTAATCACATTCTTACTCCAATTCTGTATAGTAGTGAATTTAATGTGAGCGTTTTTCTTTGCATATAGTTCAACCATTCCATCATGGAAAGAGAATTTCTTAAATTGAGGTGCGCTACATCCTTCTATAAAATGAATATAAGAACCTTCATCTGCAACTACTAAAGTATGTTCAAATTGGCCTTCCATTTCTGTACCTATAACAAAGAATCCTTCTACTGGAGTAGTTATTTTGACTCCTTTAGGCACATAAACAAAGACTCCACCACTCCATAAAGCTCCGTGCAAGGCTGCAAATTTATGATCGGAAGCAGGGAATATCTTCATAAAATACTGTTTTATTAAATCTGGATATTTCTGAACGGCTTCGTCTGGTGGCATCATTATGACCCCCTTTTTAGTTAGTTCCTCCTTTACATTAGAATAGATGGGCTCGGATTCTAATACTGCGACCAATCCTCCAAGATATTTTTTCTCAGAGTCTGGTATTCCTAGTTCATCATAATAGTTCTTGACGTCTTTTGGTATTTCGTCCCAACTATTTGTTTGCTGTATTCCAGGTTTGACATATAATTCCAATTTAGAGACATCTAATGTTCCTAAGAAGTCAGGTAACCAATTAGGAGTGGGAATTTTCTCGAAAAGTTCTAACGCTTTTAGTCTTAACTGTAACATCCAATTAGGCTCCTTTTTCATCTTTGAAATTTCTTCTATAGTGCTCTTAGATAGACCTGCATTAACTATTTGCCTGTGAAACTCCATTTCACTCAATTTCTCATGCTTTGCCTGTATAGAAGCGTTGAGAATTTCATTTATATCCAATGAAAGTTTTTCCTCAGTCATTTTAAAACCTCTATCTTTAACTATGTTAAAGAAAACATATAAACCTATCTATCTTAAGGAAAATTAATTCTTGATTACACTTTCGTATCCTTTTTCATCTATCAGCTTAGCTAAACTCATATTGCCTGTAGCTACTATTTTTCCTCTGTATAGTACGTGCACCTTATCCGCATTCACATAATCTAAAATTCTTCTATAATGAGTTATAATAAGATACGCAGTATTCATTTCGTTCTTCATTTTGTCCACTATGTCAGAAATTATCCTCAAACCGTCTACATCAACACCAGAATCTGGTTCATCAAGAATTGCAAATTTAGGTTTCAGTATTAGCATTTGTAAAATTTCAGTTCTCTTTTTTTCACCTCCACTAAAACCTTCAAATACTCCTCTATTTAATAGAGTTTCAGATATTCCTACAGATTTTGTAAAATCTTTAACTTTTTGAAAGATTTCAGTTGCCATTTGTCCTGAACCTTGAACTCTATTATACTCTGCTACTAAAAGTGTTGAGAGCTTTACTCCCCCTATTTCTATAGGATTCTGGAAAGCTAGGAATAAACCCTTCTTTACTTTTTCATCTGTATCTATGTTTGTTATATCTTCGTTATCTAAAAGTATCTTACCTTTTGTTATTTTATACTTAGGGTGTCCCATTATTGCTAGTGATAATGTCGTTTTACCACTGCCATTAGGTCCCATTAAAGCATGTATTTCTCCACTATGAATTTCAAGGTTTATTCCTTTTAGAACTTCTTTACCTTCCACTTCAACATGAAGATCTTCAATTTTTAAAGTGGACATTTTATCTCATCTCATGTTTTAGTTTTATGCGGTTAAGTTTCTTTCTATCCATGGCATATCTTCCAAAAATAATGTGCAAGAGGAATTATCTAATGCTGACTCTAAAGACGCTATTAAATCTTGTAAATAATTAAATAGTAATGGATATTTTTTATCGTCCAATGTAGATATATTGTATTTAACTTGCTTTATTAACATGATTCCATTTGAAACTCTTTTTATACTTGGAAATAGAACTGTCATAACGACTTCATCAAGCAAATCATTTACCTTTTGTAAAGTATCTTTAATTACTCCTTTCTCTGTTTCTGTTAATTCCTCACTTTTTATTAATTTTGTTAATTTATCTATTAAATTCCCAGTATTTAGTAAAAGTATAGAATTCATCACAATAAAGAAATTTTTAGTTATATTCTTTGATGTATC
This sequence comes from Acidianus brierleyi, assembly GCF_003201835.2. Taxonomy (NCBI): domain Archaea; kingdom Thermoproteati; phylum Thermoproteota; class Thermoprotei; order Sulfolobales; family Sulfolobaceae; genus Acidianus; species Acidianus brierleyi. The sequence continues at coordinate 1,882,587 of NZ_CP029289.2, forward strand.
ATACTTTATGCTCATTACACGTCTCAATAGCATAAAATATATTCTCCTAAGGTCCTCATTATTGTTTAAATTATCTTTTATAGGTTCGTTAGTTATATATGCAACTATATCATCGACTTTTTTTGAAATTACATTTAGCATCCGTCTTAATAATGATTCTAAACCTACTTTTTCAGAATCTAGGAGACATTCAACTTTTATTCTACCGTCTGATGCTTCAGTTACTTCTGAACCTACCATCTGTTTGGTAACGTCTATTATATCTTCTATGTCTTTCTGCATTAAAGGTTTTTTAGATTCAAAAACTATTTCATCATATCCTAGAGAATATAAGCATGGTATAATACTCGGCATTGGTTGTTTTAGTGAATCTACGTCTATTTTTATAGATTTTTTATTAATAATTAATTTTACTTTTTCTGCAAGTAATTTCAAAGATCCGTCATCAGAAACTTCTATCAGAATTTTATCTCCTGGCTTTATACTCCACTTATTTATCCATTTTTTTGGTAAAGTAATAAATAAAGATGAAGAACCTAACTTTTGAACTTTCCTAGTTTCAATATCTTTGGAACTATCAAACTCTTCCAAAGCTTTCACATATATCTTTTCTTAAACGGCGTTTATAAATATGTTGCAAAATGTTAATAACACTTTTTAAAATAAGTTTTTAAACCCTTATGTTTTGCTTAGTACTATTTTTACAAATCCTTTACGATTAATTACCTTTACATCGTAATTCTGATATTTTTCTGGAATTTTTATTCTTAGTGTATATTTCCTCTGTTTCTTATCTTGACACGAAAAATCAAGATGATTTTTCTCTATCTTTACATAAACCGTAGAGTAGTTTATGAACGGCACGTCTATAATATAATATAAAGATCCTCCTTCTTCATATCTTGTATAAAGCGGAATCATTCCTTCTATCTCTTTTTCTGCCTCATTTATAGTGTTCTCTATTTCCTCTTCCTCTTCATCCATAAGCTGTCTTATCATTTCGTATAAGTCTTTAAATGCTGGCATAGTTATCACGTATATGTCATAGGCTTTCCAACAGAATATGAAGGAAGTTCTTTCTTTGTTTGTTCCATTAAGCCTTTTATTTTTTCTCTTATTTCTTCTGCTTCTTGTAATAGAGAACTCACATCCACTTTAAAACCTATATATTTAGAAAGGACATCTAACGCAACTGCAGAGGCTTCCGGATCCGGTAGATCTAGAAATGACTCTATAGCTATAACAAAATTATCTATACCAGCCTTTGATGATTCTAAGAGTATTGGAGCATATGGGCCAGCTATATATCCATCTCCAAATTTCTGCATAATGCCTATTTTTTCCAATTCCTGTGATAAATCAGAATTGCTTGATATCCAATATGCTGTGGGTTTTTCTATATCTAGCCTATTTTGAATAGGAAGCCCAGTTATAGAAATAATTTTACTAATAGAATATTTACTAGCATATTGCACTATAAATTTTGCTAAAGGATATATAGAAGATGAAGGCAGTGCAGTCCATGAATGAAAGACTATTATGTTAGGGTTCTCAGAGTAATAAAGTCTTAAAGGAGATTTAGCTATTCCGTTTGTAACATGCATTATTGGAGGAATATATTTAGTAGAATATAATTCTCCAAATTCCTTTAAACTAAATTTTTCTATAAGGAACTCAGTACTAATTGCTCCAACTAATCCAGCGTCAGGAAGACCAATAACCATATACGAGGGTTTAGAAATTCTTGGAAGCGAAAACTCTTTTACTTCAAACTCAGATTGCATTATTCTCCCCTTATCTTTTCACTATATTTTTCTGAAGTTAATAATTTTTCCTTTCCTTCATCAGTTGTAATCTTTAATTTGAAAATCCAACCCTTACCGTATGGATCTTTATTTATAAGTTCTGGATGTTCTGTTAGATCTTCGTTAATTTCAATAATTTTACCTGAAAGAGGCGCATAAATATCTGCTGCGGCTTTAACAGACTCTATTACTGCCACACTATCTCCAAGTTTAACTTCTTTACCTAATTCTGGCAAATCTACTCCAACTATGTCTCTTAATTTTTTCTGAGCATAATCAGTTATCCCTATAATCGCCTCGTCGCCAGAGATCTTTACCCATTCATCAGTTTCTGTATAATATCTATCTGTTAGAATTTCGTACTTGCCAACTTTTATGCTCATTATAGTTTCACCAGAGGAAAATCTGAAAACTTAATAGAATATTTTTTGTTCCTTATTTCAACATCTGCTGAATATCCTAAAACAAAGTTTTTAGACTTTATATATCCCATTCCTATTGATCTTGAGAGATAAGGGGAATAAGTGGAACTAGTAACATATCCTATATCTACATCAAGAATCTTTATCCTTTGACCAGATCTTGGTAGGGCTCTCTCTCCTTTACTTAACTTAAACCCTATTCTAAATTTATCGACACCATGCTTTAAATAATTAATAATCATCTCTTTTCCTATAAAATCCTTATCTAAAGAGAACACCCAATATCTAGCTTCTATAGGATTTATATCCTCATTGATATCCTCGCCATATAAAACAAATCCCATTTCTTGTCTTAGACTATCTCTTGCTATAAGCCCTGCTGGAAAAACTCCTTTATTATATAATTTTTCTATTATTTTCTTTGCACTATCAGGTTTAGCCCAAACTTCTATACCATCCTCTCCAGTCCAGCCTGATCTACTTAATAAGAATACATCTTCTCCTAAGAAATGAGTATTCAGCCTAAACTGTAAATTATTTAAATCAACTTTTTCAAGACGTTCCCAAATTCTTCTTCCTTGTATAGCTAGCATAACGTAATTTAATGTTAGATCTTCTACGTCTAATGAGGAGTTATTTTTTATCCATTTTATTACCTTCTCCCTATTTAGAGCATTAGTTACTATAAGAAATTCATTTTCTGATACTTTATATGTCATAACATCGTCTATGAATCCACCTTTATCATTAAGAAAAGCTGTAGGCCCTATCATGTATCCGGGTTCCTTTTTGCTAAGAGATTTAGCTACTAATCTCTCTATTTCTTCAATTTTTCCATTTATTCTTAATCTTCCCATATGAGATAAATCAAAAAATGCAACGTCTTGCCTTACTTTCATATGTTCTTCTTGATACGAAGAATATTCCATCGGCATTTCCCATCCTGCAAATTCTCCAAAATTAGCTCCCAATTTTTCTTCTATATCTTGAACTGGACTACGAAACATTATTATTCCACTTAATACTGGTTGTTTGTTAAGGAATTTATATGGAAATGCATCCTTGGTTACCAAATCTAAAATACATTGATGAAATGCTAACTACAATAGGAGCAAAAAATATAGACGATTTATTTAATGATGTACCTAAGGAAATCCTATTAAATAGACCGTTAAATATAGGTTATCAGAAACCACTATCAGAGTATGAAATAAGCTCTAGAATAGAAGAATTAGAAAGAAAAAATAAGCAACTAATATTCCCTCCTTTTCTAGGAGGAGGATTTTGCCCTCATTATATTCCACAAGCTGTTAAAATGATACTTTCTAGATCAGAATTTTATACCTCGTATACTCCTTATCAGCCTGAAGCTAATCAAGGCTTGTTACAAGCTCTTTTCGAATACCAAAGTTATATGGCAGAATTACTACAAATGGAAGTAGTAAATTCGTCTCTTTATGATTGGGGAGGAGCACTTGCTGAAGCAATTTTAATGTCCAACAGAATTAATGGAAAAAGAAGAATAATAATACCAAAGAATATGAACCCATTACATAGGGATGTAGCAGAGACCTGGACAAGAGGGAAAGGAATAGAGTTTGTAGATGTTAACTATAATTCTGAAGGAAAAATAGACATTAACGATCTCGAAAATAAAATTTCAAACGAAGTTTCTGCGATTTATTTTCAGCAACCTAACTATTTTGGTATTTTTGAAACAGAAATTGAGAGTATAGTAGAATTAGCAAAAAGGAAGGGTATAATAACTATAATGGGCGTTAATCCTTTATCTTTAGCCTTAATAAAACCTCCAGGAGAATACGGAGTAGATATAGCTATAGGAGACGCACAAGAGATTGGCATTCCTCTAAATGCAGGAGGCCCTTCTCTAGGAATTTTCGCAACCAGATGGGATAGTAAGTTAGTAAGGCAAATGCCTGGAAGGATTGTAGGACTAACAGAAGACTCGTCAGGTAAACGTGGATTCACACTTATCTTACAGACTAGAGAACAATTCGCTAGGAGAGAAAAAGCAACTTCTAATATAACAACTAATGAGGCATTATTAGGTATAGCTGTTTCAGTATATTTGTCACTCTTAGGAAAATATGGAATAAAGAAACTTGCTGACGAAGTCTATTATAGAAGTCATTATGCAGCAAAGAGATTACAAGATAGAGGCTTAGGCAAAAGACGCTTTACTGGAGATTTCTTTGAGGAATTCCTATTCGACTTTCCTATAGATTACAACAAAATTAACTCCTATTTACTTTCAAAGAATATACAAGGAGGATTACAAATGGATGCAAAATCAGCCTTATTTTGCTTTACCGAATTGCATTCAAAACAAATGATAGATTTTTTAGTAGAACAAATAGAGGAAGTAATAAAAAATGTGGAAGCAAGCAAGTTGGGATGAGCCTATAATATTCGATTTTAAAGGAAAACAAAGACAAGGTATAATAATACCAGAGGATGATGAAATAAAAAATGAAATACAAGTCGAAATACCAGAAAAAATTAGGCGAAATTCAGAATTAGAGTTCCCTCAAATGTCCGAACTAGAGGTTGTTAGACACTATACTAGGTTATCTCAAATGAGTTTTGGTGTAGATATAGGCATGATGCCACTAGGTTCGTGTACTATGAAATATAATCCAAAAATAGAAGAAAAAACACAAGAACTTGTAGAAAATGTTCATCCATTACAAGATATAAGTACCATGCAAGGGGTATTGGAATTATTATATGAAATGCAAAAGTGGATAGCTGAAGCAACAGGAATGGATAACTGTAGTTTCCAAGTTCCTGCAGGTGCGTCTGGAGAGCTAGCAGGAGTTTTGATGACTAAAAAATTTCATGAAAATAAAAATCAAAATAGAACAGAAATGCTTGTAGCAGATACAGCTCATGGAACAAATCCAGCTAGTGCAGCAATGGCTGGATATAAGGTAATTTATGTAAAAACTAATGAGAAAGGTCTTGTAGATTTAGATATACTTAAAGAAATTGTAAACGAGAATACAGCCGGCTTTATGCTAACTAATCCCAATACTCTCGGATTATTTGAAGAGAACATTATGGAAATCTCTAAAATAATTCACAATGATAACGGAGTATTATATTACGATGGAGCTAATCTTAATGGAATACTTGGAGTAGCAAGACCTGGAGATATGGGCTTTGATATAGTTCACGTAAATTTACACAAAACATTTGCAGTGCCCCACGGAGGAGGAGGACCTGGGGCTGGTGCAATATGTGCTAAAGGGGAGCTAGCAGAATACTTGCCATATCCAATAATTGAAAATATAGATGGTAAATTTGAGTTCGTAAAACCTAAGAAGTCTATAGGGAAAATGTCTACTTTCTACGGAAATGTAGCTAATATAGCAAGAGCATATTCGTATATACTAGGAATGGGAGCAGAAGGAATATCTATGGTAGGTAAAATGAGTACATTAGCTACCAATTATTTGATAACCAAGTTAAAAGGAGTAAAAGGAATGGAATTACCTTTTTCTGGAATATATAGAAAACATGAAGTAGTATTCAGTGTAAAGCAATTAATGAATGATACAGGAATTACAGCTTTTGATGTAGCGAAGGCTCTTCTAGATAGAGGATTTTATGCACCTACAATATATTTTCCTCCAATAGTGGAAGAAGCATTAATGATAGAAGCAACAGAAACAGAACCTAAAGAAACTTTAGACGAATTTGCGGACGCGTTAAAAAATATTCTAGAAACAGCATATGCTAATCCTAAAGATATTTTGGAATCTCCTCATAATACTTCAGTTAGGAGGTTAGATCAAGTAAAAGCTAATTATCCATCTACTATAACACCAACATACCTAGTGAAAAAACTTAGAAACCAAAACAAAATAAATTTACTTAAATAATAGAATTTATTAAAATTGATATATATCCTAAATAAGGTATTGAAAATATGATTCCATGAAATTCGTCTACCTTACCTAGTACATAATTAGACGGAATACCTTGTGGTGGTTCTAATCCTATCTTACTGTCAGGGACTGGATTAGATATTCTATCAACACCTTGTGTTATATAATGTTTTACTTCGTTATAATTATCTACATACACAACTCTATGAATAACGTAAGCATCTATAGCTGGAGATTTATATATTATTATATTTCCAATAGTAATATTATGTGGAGATGCATAAAAAGTAAGTGAACCATTCTGAAAGACTGGATACATAGAAACTCCTTCAACGCTTGCCGAACTTATAACATTAGAAAAATACAATAAATATATTACAAGAATAAGTATTATTAATATTATGTCACTCTTCTTCATCTAAATCACTAAGATCTAACTCTATAATATCCCCCTGATCACGTTTCTGTTCCTTTTTCTCTTCTCCGCCAAATTTTTTAACTCCTTTTTTACCTTCAACCTCTACAGAAGAGTCTCCTGCTTTAATCTTAGACACTACTGCCCTCCATTTATGCCCACATTTAGGGCATGTATACGAACCCATTACAGTTATTGTTATTCTTCCGTAGGAATCAGGCAAAGGAGATATTAAATTCCATGTCTTTGTAGGCTTATCAACAACTGTCCCACAATTAGGGCACACGTTTGACTCTTTTTGCTTCTTTGGCATAAGTAGTGTTTTGTTTCATAGTTTATAAAATAGCACTATAATAACAGCACTAATAAAAAATAATAAACCATCGTATAAATGTTTGGTCTTATTAGCAATAAGAAGAATATATCCCAATATATTAAATATAGCTAATAAAAATATTAGAAAAATATTACAATAGAAATAAGATACTAAATAAGGAGCAGTTATCCATGCAGTTAAGAAATATTTTTCATTACTAAGCCTACCTCTTAATATTCTAAAGTAAATTGGAGAAAGTAGGCCATAGATTATGAAAATTAGCGCAGCATAGTATAACATAATAACTCTTAGCTAATAAAATAAACATGTGATTAAAAAAATGTCGGATATTTTTGAGATAAAAAAGGTAGAAGGATTAGAAATAATAGATTCAAGAGGAAACTTTACCGTAAGATCTTTTGTAACTACAAAAGGCGGAGTAAGAGATTTCGGTGATGCACCAGCAGGAGCCTCTAAAGGAGAACGAGAAGCAGTAGAACTCAGAGATAAAGATGGAGGAGTTAGAAGCGCTGTGCGTTCAATTAACTATTATATAAATTATGCCTTAGCTAAGCTTGATGTAAGAGATCAGGATAAGATAGACAGGCTTATGATAGAATTGGATGGCACAGATAATAAGTCAAGATTAGGAGCAAACTCAATGATATCTACATCAATAGCAGTAGCTAAAACTGCAGCAAAGGCAATGGGAATTGAGATTTTTAATTACATAGGAGGATTTCGATCGCATAAAATTCCGATTCCATTACTTAATATACTTAATGGAGGAATGCATGCAGGCAACGAACTTAAGATACAAGAGTTTCTCATAATACCTGTAGGTTTTAGTACCTTCAGTGATGCAATAAAAGCTTCGACAAGCATATATAGAACGTTAAAAAATTTAATATCAGAAAAATTCGGGAAAATATACACTTCGTTAGGAGATGAAGGAGGAGTGTCTCCTCCATTATCTAAAACCGAAGAAGCCTTAGATCTTGTTTATACTGCAATAAAAAATTCTGGATATGACAATGAAATTTTATTAGGAATGGACGCGGCGTCTTCCGATTTCTATAATTCTAAACTGAACGTATATGAAATTGACGGTACAAAAAAAACTCCGGATGAAATGATAGATTTCTATAAGGAACTATGTGAAAGATATCCTATTCTTTATTTAGAAGATCCTTTTGATGAAAATGATTTTGAGAGATTTTCCAGATTACAGAGTAAACTCTCAAAAGTTATAATAACTGGAGATGATTTATATACTACTAACATTAAATATCTTAAAAAAGGTATTGAAATGAAATCTACTACTGGAGTTATAGTCAAATTAAATCAAATAGGTACAGTTACAGAAACTTTAGATTTCTTTGACCTAGCTAGGGAAAACTCAATTAAAACAGTAATAAGTCATAGAAGTGGAGAGACTGAAGATAATTTCATAGCAGACCTAGCTGTAGGCTTAAATAGCGATTTTATAAAAACAGGGGCTCCAGCAAGAGGCGAAAGAACTAGCAAATATAATAGATTATTGGAAATTGAGAAAGAATATGAATTCAAATATAATAAAATTTAACTTTTTACGGCAATATTATGCCTATCACTATAAGCATTCCTGCTAATATCAGTAAAAACAATAGAAACTGTCTCGTAGTCATTCTAGGTATTGATGAAAATGCCTTAAATAAACCATACGAAATCCCACCTAGAAGCATTAAGCCTATAATTGCTAATCCTATGATTATTAAAATCTCAGAAACTGAACCACTATTCACATGACTATTAAATATTTGTGAAGTTATGTTATAAAGGGATCCTAATGCCATTTTCCTCAAATATATAGCTACCATCATAAAGTTTATTTATAGTCTTACACGTAATATTACTAAGCCGATGATGAAGGTTAAAAGCTCTTATAGGATGAAGAAAAAGACCTTCTGAGGAGCACTAATCCTTTTAAACAATATAAAACGAACAATTAACTTTGAGGAGTATTACCTATGGTAGTATCATCTGAAATTTTAATGAAATTTATAGGACAAAAAATCAAAGATCCGTACAATAGGGACTTTGGATACTTAGTTCATGTTTATACAGAAATAGATGGAACAGTAACAGGTATAGAAATAAATCAAGGAAGCACATTTACTACTATAGACCCTTCTAGGGTTAAGCTCGACAACGATAGTTTAATAATTTTACCAGATTGGAAAGCTGCTGCAATAAGAACATTAACTTTAATGGAAAAAATTAGAAAAAGACAAAGAGCATTAGACGAGTTATATTCTAAGCAAGAAATTCCAAAATCTACATACGATGATATGAAAAGGAAATTAGATAGTGAAATGCTGAAAATAAAGGATGAATATATAAAAATAAAAAACTCGCTAAAAAATAGATTAAATGAAGTTGAAGATCAACTAACACAAATAGATAAAGCAATGATAGCAGTTAAAATGAGTTATATATCTGCTGAACTATCAGAATCAGCATATAAAGGTTCAGCAGAGATACTTAGATTAGCTAAAGATAGTTACACATTAGAGAAAGACGATATTAGAAAAACATTAGAAAAATTAGATCTGCTAGATAAAGAAGGTATTGATATAAAAACCCCCGGGCAAGTAATAGGCTCACAAGATCAGGGTACTAAGAACGACCAGAACAAATCGGAAATACCGGTTCCAATACCAGTAAAGGTAATAAATACTTTATGACTAAGCCAGTGAAATAGGATGCTAAAAAAGTTATTCCTTTCTTACTTTAATTCTGACAAGAAAAAAAAGGAACAATTAGGTAGACTTCTAACTGAAATATCAATAAAATTAAAAGATCAGCAAACAAGATTAGATGAATCTATAAGGAGATTAAAAGAAAGAGATAAGGATCTTTTCGATAAAGTAGTTAGAGCACAAATAGATGGAGATATAGCTAGAGCTACTATTTATGCACAAGAAATTTCGGATATAAGAAAAATGATTAAAATAATATATACTGCATATCTAGCTATTGAAAAGGTTAGATTAAAACTTGATACTGTTCAAGAATTACAAGGAGTATCTTTGGTGTTGTTCCCAATTGTAAAAATACTAGGAGAATTAAAAGATCAAATAAGAGGAATATCCCCTGAAGTCGCAATTGCCTTAGATTCTATAACGAGTAGCGTAAATAGCATTGCAATAGAGACAGGAATGATAAATGATAAAGGTATAATGCCAGCTTCGGTTGACGAGCAGGCTAAAAAAATTATGGAGGAAGCACAGAAGAATGCAGAAGTAAAGATGAAAGAACTGTTACCAGATTTACCTCATCCTCCTTCAGAAGTTCCATCAAAAGCAGAAATTAAGAGAAAACTAAATGAAAAGGAAATACTAAACTACATCTCAACTACAGGAGGTTTCCTTGATATAGACTTCATATCAAAAACATATGGCGTAGAAAAACAAGAAGTCTTTACTCTATTAAAGCAAATGGCTAACAAAGGATTGATTAGCTTAGAGGGATAGAAATGAGTGCACAAGTAATGTTAGAAGAAATGGCCAGAAAGTATGCAGTATTAGCTGTAAAAGCTGATAAGGATGGCAATTCTAATGAAGCAGTAAATTATTACAAAAAAGCCATAGAAATTCTATCTCAAATAATTACGTTATATCCAGATTCAGTAGCAAAAAACGCTTATGAGCAAATGATTAAAGAATACAAAAAAAGAATTGAAGTATTGAGTGAATTAGTACCAAGCTCTCAGACTCAGGATAAAGAAACGACAGCGGAACTATTAGTTAAAGATAAACCTAAAGTATCATTTAATGATATAATAGGCCTTGATGATGTAAAGGAGACATTAAAAGAAGCTATAATTTATCCTAGCAAAAGACCAGATTTGTTCCCATTAGGTTGGCCTAGAGGAATCTTACTATTTGGACCTCCTGGATGTGGAAAGACCATGATGGCTGCTGCAGTAGCTAATGAAATAGATTCTAACTTTATCCAGCTTGACGCAGCATCAATTATGTCAAAATGGCTAGGAGAAGCTGAAAAAAACGTAGCGAAAATATTTAACACTGCAAGAGAAATGTCAAAAAAGGAAAATAGACCATCTATAATATTTGTAGATGAATTAGATGCCATACTTGGTGTTTTTAATAATGAGGTAGGAGGAGAAGCCAGAGTAAGAAACCAGTTTCTTAAAGAGATGGATGGTCTATTAGATAAGAGTGAAAATTATAAGGTTTATGTAATAGGTGCTACTAATAAGCCTTGGAGACTTGACGAACCTTTCCTCAGAAGATTTCAAAAAAGAATATACATTCCTCTCCCTGATTTTCAAGAAAGAATAGCACTATTGAAATATTATACTGATAAGATAGTTACTGAAAATTTAAACTTGGAAGAAATATCTAAAGCTACGGAAGGTTATACTGCTAGCGATATTAGAGATATAATTCAAACAGCACATATGAAAGTGGTAAAAGAGATGTTCGAAAAAAATCTTAGTATGCCTAGAGCCGTGACTACTAATGATGTAATGGACGTGCTAAAATATAGAAAGCCAAGTGTAAACCAAGATTTAGTAAAAGCGTACTCTACTTGGTATGAGAAATTTAAGGCATTATAAAATCAGATACCCCAGGTTTGACCTCATCTATCGGTTTGGCATGTCTTACATCATTATATAATTGTTGTTTATCAAATCTAATATTAGTTTTCCTGTAGACTTTGACTTAGATAATTTGCTTACAATAGCTTTCCTATTATATCCAGTTTTTTCTTCCCATTCTGATAATCCAGATTTAAGTCTCTCTAACGCAATTAAATGATATTTACATAAGCCGTCTTTTTCTTCTTCGAAATCACAAAACTTACATTTATTGTATGATAAATAACCAAGTCCCTTAGATATCTTATTCCCTATTTTTTCTTTATTTTTATTATACTCTTCCATATACTTTCCTATTTTTTCTTTTATTTCGTTTACTACATCATCGCATTTTATTTTGCCATAGATTATATCGTTAAGTTTAGATTCCATCTCAGATGTCATTTTTATACTAGTTAGTTCTGAAAAATAATCATTAAGAACTTCAGCTATTGTTATTCCAAGTTTAGTTGGAACTATGAATTTCCCTTTGGGTTCAACATATTTTCTCGAAAATAACGTCTCAATTATTTTACCCCTAGTAGCTTCAGTACCAATTTTTACACTTTCCATCCATTTTAGTAGTGACGTTCTATTATATCTAGGTAATGGTTTACTTAAAGATAGTTCTAAGGTTATTTTCTTAACATCTACTTCTGCATTTTCCTTTATATTAATAAGTTCGTCCTCTTTTATATTGTATGGATATATAGTAATCCAACCCTTATATAGTATATTTTGTAAATTTAACGACACATCTACATTATTTTTAACAAATTTTAATATTATATTTTGTTTTTGAATTATAGCATCTTTAGAAATTGATGCTAAAAATCTTCTTACTATTAGTTCATAAATTTTATACGCATCCTTAGAAACTTTCCTAAAATATCCAGTAGGATAAATAGCAGGATGCGCTGGATCATCCTTTTCTCCTTGTCGTACGATGTATTTCCCACTAGTTAAATTATTAAGTATGCTTAAAATCGATCTAAAAGGTCCCTTAGCTATTCCATTCACTATTTCTACTAAGTTTACTGTAGAAGGAATACGTTGACTATTAGTTCTTGGATAACTTATAAGACCTTCTAGATATAGTTCTTCAGCTAACCTTTCAACTTTATATGGAGAATAACCAAAGAATTTTCCAGCCTCTAATTGCAAATCCATTAGATTAAATGGAGATGGCCTTGATAATTTGGTCTTAAAAGAAGAAACTGAGGTTACAATTAGTTTATCATTTTTGAGTTTAGACACGAGTTCTTTTGCATCATATATCGACTCAAATTTCTTATTTAAAAAAACATAGAAATCTTTATTATCTAAATTTATAAGGATTTTTATTCTAAATTCAGGATAAGGAAAGTATAACGACCTTTCAATTTCTCTGTTTACTATTTGAATCAAACTAGGACTTTGTACTCTACCCGCACTCAATATTACTTTCTTACCAGATGCGGAACGAGTCGATATCATTAATGCCCTACTCACGTTTATACCCCATAACCAGTCTACTTTGTGTCTTGCAATTCCAGCGTTAACCATGTTTATATCTAACTCGGACAAACTACTGTAAGATCTCAAAATTTCTTCTTTGGTTAGTGCAGAAATTTTCATTCTTTTTGCTTTCTTTAAATCGCCGAATTTTTCAATTAGAATAAAACCTATGACTGAACCTTCTATATCGTAATCGCAAGCATTTATATATTTTTCTGCATTTTTTGAAAAATAACTTATTGTGTTTATATATTTCTTAGTATATAAATTCTTCTTATCTATCTCCCATAAAGGTTTCCATTCCATAGTATATACTGGAAAAACGTTAGGGCCTGTTATTCCGAATAAATGACCAGCAGCTGATACTATGATTATATTTTCGTTATTATATGTTAATTGCCAATATTTAACTCCTCTATAATTAATTTGCTTGTAAGAACCAAACGCTTCGGCTATCTTTTTAGCAGCCTTAGGTTTTTCGGCTATTATTAGAGTATAACCTCGTATCATTATCCCCTTAAGCTTCTAACAGAAATTAATTCGGTTTTTCCATTAGGAAATCTTCTTCTTACAGTTATAGGCAAAACGTTTCTCTTAAGCTCTTCTTCTGCTATACTTATTGAATTAAGTTTTTTAGAATCCAAAGTACTAATATCAATGAGGGGAGAAGCACCCATAGCTAATTGTAATGCCCTAGCGCTTATTATTCTTGCTTTTTCATAAAGAGTAAGCCTTACTTTCCAACTTTCTATGAAAGTATAATTTAAGGAAGTTATATATTCACTCTCAGACATATCATGAAAACTAATAGAACTTAAAAATAAAACTTTCTTACCATTCTACTTCTGCTCTAAGGAAATCTGGAAGACTACATTCTTTTGGAATATTTAACTCAACTTCCTGTCTTAGTATGTCTGACATAGCTATTGTTAACCTAGATATAGCTCTATCATCCACTACACCTAATATTCCTATTCTAACAATTTTGTCCTTAAGTTCTCCCATTCCGCCAGATATTTCTATGCCTCTTTTCCTTAGTTCATTGATAAAAATTTTAGGCGGTAAAGGAGTTTTTCCAGCAACTACAGTATTAGAGAAATTAGTGTCATCACCAAATAAAGAGAAATCTAATTTACTTGTTATGTTTCTAAGATATTTAGCACACGCTTCATGTCTATTCCATCTCTTCTCTATGCCTTCCATTTCTAGCAATTCGGCTGCTCTGAGAGTAGCAAAAAATATGCCTACTGCTGGCGTAAAAGGAGTTTCATGCTTTTCTTGAAACTTCAAGCTAAGACCAAGATCAAGATAATTAGGTATCTCATTAGAACGCAGTTCAGAAATTCCCTCTGAAGATAATGCAACAAAACCCATACCTGGTAATGAGGCTAATGCTTTTTGGCTACCAGTTGCTACAGCATCAATTTTCCACTTATTTACGTAAAGCTCATATGCGCCAAATCCTGAGACAGAATCTACAAGAAGTTTTTTACCAGAATCTTTTATTATCTTTGAAACTGTTTTAAGGTCTCTAAAAGCTATACCAGTGCTGGTCTCATTATGCACAAGAGCTACAGCATCGGCGTCTTTATTATTCTCTACAGCACTCTTTACTTCTTCTATAGAAAAACCTTCCCCAAAATTTTTTCTATATACTATTGGAATAGCACCTCTACGTTTTATAGAATCTAAAAGTCTATTACTGAATTCTCCATATGTAAATACAATGGTCTTCTCATCTTTATGTAAAAGAGAATAAACCATTGATTCTACTGCTAATGTACCAGAACCAGTTAATAATGCCACTCTATCAGAATTGAATTCCTTAGCTAAAGTATTCTCTAGCTTAAATACAACTTCTCTAAAAGTGTCAGACCTATGATTAATTACTTTAGTAGCCTCATATTCAACACTTTTAGGTACATTTACTGGACCTGGAATTAGTAGCATTATTTTACACCTATTTCAGCTAATGCATCTAGTAGATTTTGAGTTGTCATCACTGCTACTCTATATTGCGCCTCTTTGGTCTGAGCTCCTATATGTGTTGTAACAGTTACTCTTTCATGCTTTAGTAATTCCATTTCCCACTCTTCCTTAGGAGGTTCATGCCAGAAGACATCTGCAGCGTAAGCTAATACCTTATTTTTATTTATATATTCCAGAAGAGCCTTTCCGTCTATAGCTACTGCACGGCTTGTGTTTACTATCATTACGCCATCTTTCATCTTTTCGAATTCATCCTTGCCTATTATCGGCTTGGCATCTTTTCCTACAGTAACATGGACACTTATTATATCGGACTTCCTAACTAGCTCGTCTAAACTAACACTAGTAGCTCCTATCTCTTCAGCACGTTTACGTATATCTATAACATCATACGCTAAAACATTCATACCCATAGACTTAGCTATTATACCTACTTTAGTTCCTATTCTTCCAAAACCTATTATACCTAAAGTTTTACCCGCTAATTCTATTCCTGAAATTTTCTTAAAAATTCCAGATTTAGCTAGATTCATTGATGTATAGAAATTTCTAGCTCCAGCAACCATTAAACCAATTGTAAGTTCTACCGCAGAATCTGTAGATGCTCCAGGAGCATAGACTACTTTTATTCCTCTATTTTCAGCCTCGTCAGTGTCAATATTATCTAGACCTATACCGGCTCTAGCTATTATCTTTAGTCTTTTGCCTTTTTCTATAATTTCTTTATCAACTTTAGTTCTACTTCTAACTACTATTACATCATAATTTTCTATAATTTTCAAAAGCTCTTCTCTTTCAATACTAGGACTATATGTAACTTTAAATCCCTTTTCTTTCAATGACTTTAACATGTACTCATTCATGGGATCAGTTATTAGTATTTGAAGGTTTTCTTTATTTATAGAATTAACTTTCTCGCTCTGCATAGAATACCCCATTCTGAATCACCATAAATTTAGAAGTCTAATCTAACATGATGAATATGATGACCATGAGAAAATACTTATTAAGAAAAAGCTAAACGTAACAAATTTATCTATTTTCGCGGAATTATGCCCAAATCTAGCAATATCCATTTTACCTCACATATACACTACATTTCTGGTTTATATACTTTTATTTATTTTACTATCATTTTGGTCTCTTTAAACCATATAAACAGATCCAATAGTCCGGGATACAAATTAAAATAAGTTGAGATACTTCTTAAAATTGATTCTAAGTATATATATTCTGACCTTGATAATTGTTTATTCCTTATTTCTACATAATCACTCAGAAAATTTAATATATGTCTATCTATTATTGCAAGATTGAAATAGCCTACGTTCCTTAAAAAATGACTAGCTTCTTTCATTCCTATTCCATAAAGCTTTAGTAAATATTCTCTAGCTTTTAACTGATCAGTCTCTGCTATATTCTTTATAGTATTTTTTAATTTACCATATATTAATTCTCTATCCTTTACTATATAATAAGATTTAATATTATAAAACCTATAACCAGATTTTTTTAATGATAGAGAGATATTTTCTTTATTTTCGTAAAAAATCTTGTCTCCTAGATTTTGTAAAGCATTATACGCAGATATAAACGATGAATTAGCCGTTAATATACAAAGTACTAGCTCCCTAAACCACACATTCTCATTAGATAAATTGTTTAGCTTAAACTCTTCTGCTCTTTCTAGAACTCTTGCCCTTAACTTTACGTCTTTTAGAAGATTTCTTAGCACGCTTTTTCTTTACTGATCTAGATTTTTTAGTTTTAGTTTCTGCTTTAGTTTCTTTTACAGGTTTTGTATCTTCCATATCTGATTTAGAGATTATTCTAAATCCTTCTGAAGTTTCAAGAACTAAAAAAGGAATCTTATTATAATCCATTTTAATTCCTATAATAGGATAATCTGAATTAACTTGTATATAGTTTATTTTAACAATTTCAGAAGTTATATCTGCTGGAACTCCTACTTTATATACTTTAAGAGGATATGGAAACTTAAATGATGTATCTAAGTTACTATTTATTATTTTACCATCTTTGGTGTTTATTATAACTACTTTATTATCCAAAAAAACATTATCTAAATCTTCTTTTCCATCTATAGCTGTTTCTCCCTCTTTCTTTATGGCTATAAGTGAGACACCTTCAATAACTTTAATCTCTTCAGGCATATAATACTCTTCAATTACACTCAAGGATATCTATATATAATTATGAAAACGGCTATTAAAAGCCTAGTATAATAATAAAGGTAAAACCATGTAATCTCATGCGAAAAGTATATATAATATACAATATGATAAAAGTTGGATAAGATATGAGCTTAAGAACAAAAGGAATAGATGCTTATGGACATATGGGATGGTTTACAGTACATTGTAGGATATGCAATAGATCGCTCAGAATAGGTATTGATGTAGTTTACAAATGTCCAAAGTGCGAAAAGAAATACAACGCTTATTTCTGCGAGGCAGATAAAAGAACGTTAAAAGGCAAATGTCCATACTGCGGTAGTGATTTGGTACCTGTAATATGATAAAGCAATATTTAATAGATAATAAGAAAGTTTTTGTTATTTTAAACAATTCTACGGTATTGTATGCAGATACAGATATAAAAACAAAGATAGTATCTAAGGAAAATATAGAGTATAAGGATGTGAATATCCCTTTTGAATATGGAAAAATAGTAAAAATAGTTACATGTAAAACCTCAATATACACTTATATATGTAATGCTGTAGCCTTGCTAGATAATTTTAATGATAACTATATGACGGAAATTTATCATAGTTTATTGAAAGAATTAACTAAATTGGCATGAATACCATTTTCTTTCAATTTATTATTTATATGCTCAGTTATTCTTATAATTTCTGTAGCACTAGTACTTTCTACTCGTATAATCATTAAAAATTTTTTAATATCGTCACTTAAAAATACAGTTATTAATGATTCTGGAGAAGGTGAACATATATATGAAGCACCTATTCTTAAAGGTTTGCATAGATCTTCTAAAAAATTATCGAAACCTAAAAATACATCTCTAATCCTTTGAGGTTCGGACATTACTGAAATATCAACACTAAATATACTGTTCATTTTAAATTAGCCCTCTTTACTGGAATTTTAACTTGATCTAATACTCTTTTTACATGCTCATAAAACTGAGAATCTCCGTTAATTTTTTTAATCTTAAGCTTTCTATAATTGAGAACTAGTACAATATTTCCCTCATTTATAACAATTATTTTCCCCTTAACTTTATTATAGATATTCTTTATCAAAGTTATGTATACATAAATACCTTTAGAAGGTATATCTGTCAAATAAGCTTCTCCTACAGTATAAGTTGGTTTAACCTTAGAACTAAATTTTTTCTCTTCATGAATATTATTATCTATTTTATAAAGCAATGTTCTAATGACATGTTTGCCTGATTTGCTTTTAGAGTTATCAATTACTAATTGCACCATCTTTAATCGCCTTAACTGATTCTGATATACCTTCAAAATCTATTTTATCTTCTAAAAACGCATCTATAAGTATCCCATTCCTTAAAAATACTTTAAGCATTGATTTCCTTAAACTCTCATTAAGGTTAATATAAATTTTTAATAATGAATACTGTATTTTTATCCTTTTTTCTAGTTTATACAACTTATTATTTAGGGTCTCATTAAAATCTTCTCCCTTAGTTAAAGCGTCAAATGCGGCTTCTGCTGATATTGCAGACGGTCTTATTCCTTCTCCGCTCATAGGGAAAACTAGACCCCTGGCTTCTCCTATTTTCCAATTTTTATCAGATATTAGATCCACAGTTATTGGAGCACCTCTAGTATCTATAATTTCATATTTTTTTAGTTTAGATTTAATATATTGTAATAAAAGTTCCTTTGAATTCTTATATTCTAAGAATCCAGCACCTATATTATATATCCCTTCAGAGTCAGGGAAAATCCAGTAAAATCCAGTAAATTTAGAGTTAAATTCTAATATTGCTTCATCATTAAATTCTTCAGTCTTAACTAAAGACCTTGTGGTATATACTACTTTTCTGTCCATAAGATATGGACCCATAGCGTTTATTATAATATCGTATCTTTCTCTTTCCGGTTTTTCGTTTCCGATTACCTTTTGTTTTATATTATCTAACATACTATTAATCCATTCTGACTTATCTATAACATTCCATTTAGTGTGTCTATATCTTACATCGTATATTTTTTCTCCGTCTAAATAGAATGCAAAATTCTTAATTCTATATTTTATATTCCAATTTATTTTTGGTTCATAAATATTAGGTACTACATCTCCACAAGGCTTAAAATATTTGCCTTTTAGATCAAATAGTGTAACGTCGTAATTGGATTTTTGAAGTAAATTAGCTAGATAAGAACCGGCTACTCCGCCTCCTCTTATGGCAATCTTGTCCATAATTTAGAATCTTAAGTAAAGTATAAAAAGTAGCTTTGTTCTAAAAAATTTAATATCTTGTGTGGTGGTCAGTTATTGTTGAGCCAAGACGAAATTTTAAAGAAAATGGAAGAATGGCCTAAACACTATGAACCAAAAGAAATTGAGCAAAAATGGCAAAATACCTGGTTAAGTAAAGATTTTTGGGATAAGGTTTATAAATTCGATGAAAATTCTGAAAAGCCAGTATTCTATATTGATACACCACCGCCTTTTACTAGCGGAGAGCTTCATATGGGACATGCTTATTGGGTAACCATTGCTGACACTATAGGCAGATTTAAGCGCTTGCAAGGTTACAATGTACTCTTACCACAAGGTTGGGATACACAAGGATTACCTACTGAACTTAAGGTTCAATATAAGTTAAAAATTCCAAAAGAAAATAGAGATCTATTCCTTCAGAAATGTGTAGAATGGACAAATGACATGATAGATAAAATGAAAAAAGCTATGATAAAATTGGGTTATAGACCTGATTGGGAACAGTTTGAATATAAAACATTTGAGCATAATTATAGAGTAATAATTCAGAAAAGTTTGATAGATATGTATAATAAAGGTATAGTAAAGATTAAGGAAGGGCCAGTATATTGGTGTCCAAAATGCGAAACAGCATTAGCTTTAAGTGAAGTAGGATATCTGGAAAAAGAAGGATACCTAGTTTACATAGGTTTTCCATTGAAAGAAGGTGGAGAAATAGTAATAGCAACAACCAGACCAGAATTAATAGGTGCTACTCAAGCTATAGCAGTTCACCCTAACGATGAGCGATATAAGGCTCTAGTAGGAAAAGTTGCTATTATACCTTTATTTAACAAAGAAATAAAGATAATAGCAGATGAGGACGTAGAAAAAGATTTTGGAACTGGTGCAGTAATGATAAGCACTTATGGAGATCCGCAAGACATAAGATGGAAGTTGAAATATAACTTGCCTGCAGTAGAGCTTATAGATAATAGAGGAAGAATAAAAGGAACTGGAATAATAGATGGATTAAAAGTAGAAGATGCTAGGAAAAAGATAATAGAAATTCTTAAAGAAAAGGGTTATGTAAGAAAAATAGAAAAGATAAAACATAATGTTCTTTCTCATACTGAAAGGAGCGATTGTTTATCTCCAATAGAGTTTTTAAATAAAAAACAGATATATATAGATGTACTGCCTTTTAAGGAGAAAATGTTAAAAGAATATGAAAAAATGCAATTCAAACCGAGTAGAATGTCATATTATTTACAAGATTGGATAAGAAGCTTAGACTGGGATTGGAATATAAGTAGACAAAGGATCTATGGAACTCCATTACCTTTCTGGTATTGTGATAATAATCATCTAATACCTGCTAAGGAAGAAGATCTACCTATAGATCCAACTAAAGCAAAACCACCCTACGAAAAATGCCCATATTGTGGACTACCATTAAAGCCAGTAACAGATGTAGCAGATGTATGGATAGACTCTAGTATAACAGTTCTTTATCTGTCAGGATTTTATACAGATAAGAAAAGATTCTCTAAAGCTTTTCCAGCATCTTTAAGATTACAGGGTACAGATATTATTAGAACTTGGCTATTTTATACCTTCTTTAGAACATTAGTATTAGCTAACGATGTTCCCTTTAAACAAGTGCTAATAAATGGCCAAGTATTAGGTCCAGACGGAACAAGAATGAGTAAGAGCAAGGGAAACGTTATTTCTCCTCTAGATAGAATAGACGAGTTTGGTGCAGATTCTATAAGAATGACATTACTTGATGCTGCCATAGGCGATGATTTTCCATTCAAATGGGAAACTGTAAGAAGTAAAAAACTTCTCCTACAAAAACTATGGAATGCATGTAGACTTTCATATCCGTTTATAAGTAATAACATAGAAAAGCCAGAAAATCTAAATATCTTAGACAAATGGGTATTAGCAGAACATAAAAAATTCATAGAAAAATGTATAAATGCTTATAATTCATACGACTTTTTCATAATACTTCAAGAAATATATAGTTATTTCTGGGAAATAATAGCAGATGAGTATCTAGAATTAATAAAATATAGATTATTTCAAAATGATAAATCTGCAATATATACACTAAGTAGAATATTAAAGGATATAATAATCATATTGCATCCAATAGCTCCACACATAACAGAGGAAATATACAATAGGCTATATCATATTAAGCCAAGCATACTTCTAGAGAATCTTCCTAACACAGATGATATAGAAATAGATCCTGAAGCAGAAAAAATAGGTAATAATGTCAAAAAACTTAATTCTATGATAAGAAGTGCAAAAATAAATAGTAGACTATCCATGAATACATACATAAATGCGAAAATATATGGAAACAGAAATTTTATTGAAGATATAAAGAAGGCTGAAGATGACATAAAGAAAACACTAAAGATAGACAATATAGAATATATAGAAAATAGTGAAGAAAAAGTCGAAATAGAAAAATCAGACCATGGGAGTTCAAATCATCAATCATGAGTAGACTTTTCATCAACTTCTTCTATTACATTCTTAATTCTATTTATTCCTTCTTTAATCTTATCTTCGCCTATAGCAAAACTCATTCTCAAAAATTGTTTTCCTCCATTTAGCGGAAAAACCTCTCCCGGAACAGTTATAACTCCTGCTTCTTCTATTAATTTTATAGCTAGCGATTTCGTATCAAAATTCCATTTTTTTAGAATATTACTTACTTCCGGAAACATATAAAAAGTTCCTGGAGATTTATATATCTTAAACTCTTTTATTTTCTTTAATTCAGAATACATTATGTCTCTTCTTCTTCTAAATAGTTCTATCATATTCTTGACATCATCATAAGTGTTAAAGGCTTCTAATGCGGCTTTTTGTACAAAACTAGTTGCACATGTGTATATATTTGATGCTAATATGCCTATTTTGTCTATAATCTCTTTTTTAGCTGCTATATATCCTAGTCTCCAACCAGTCATGCTAAAAGTTTTACTAAATCCATTTATGTATATAACATAGTCTCTCCAATCAGGATCTTGCAAAACACTTCTCATTTCTCCTTCGTATATAAAATGGTCATAGATTTCATCAGATAATAGAATTATTTTATTTTCTTTAATAATTTCTTGAAGCTTGATTATCTCTTTTGATCTGAAAACCATTCCTGTAGGATTATGCGGATTATTAAGAACTATCATCTTAGTTTTTTTATTTATAAGTTTGGATATTTTTTCTATATCTATAGAAAAACCCTCGCTTTCTGAAAACCTCAATTCTGCATATACTGGCTTCCCACCAAGGAGTTTTATAACTTCAGAATACGAATAAAATGCCGGATCTATTAATATTACTTCATCTCCTGGATTAATATAAAGTAGAAACGAGACAAAAAGTGCAGTTTTCGCTCCAGGAGTTATTGCTATCTCCTCTTTCTTGATATTCCCGTATTTTTCACTTAGTTCTACAGCAATTTTTTGCCTAAGATCGTCTATACCTAATGCTGGAGTATAAGCAGTAAAACCTTGATCTAAAGCTTGTTTTGCAGCTTCACGAATTTTGGAAAATGTTACAACATCTGGCTGGCCTATTCCGAAGTTTATAGTCTTTATTCCTTTTTCTTTTTCTATTTTCCTAGCTATTTCTTGATATAATAATGTAGATTCACCAGAAAGGTTTCCCAAACTAGTTGCAAAGTTTTGCATTGTTAATTAAATGTTATAATAGCTCTTTAATTTTAGCTGGTTCTTTCATTAATAACGTTCCTATTAGAAAAGCGTCTGCACCACTTTTCTTTAAATCTTCTATATCTTCCCTTGATGAAATTCCACTTTCTGCTACTTTTAATTTATCATTAGGAACTAATGGCAAAATTTCTTTTACATTCTGTAATTTCAATTCTAATGTACTTAAATTTCTAGAATTTATTCCTATTATTTTGGCTCCAGAATTTAAAGCTATTTCTAAATCATCTATATCATGTACCTCCACTAATGGTTCTAATTTATAAGACCTTGCATAGTCTAAAAGATTTATAAGTTCTCTTTCAGTAAGTATCCTTACTATTAATAGTACACTATCTGCTCCTAAATTATATGCAGTATCGATTTGTCTTTCCGTAACAACAAAATCTTTCATTAATATAGAGATTTTTACTGTATTAGCAATATTTCTAAGATTCTCATATGAACCTCCAAAAAACTTATCCTCAGTAAGTACACTTAAGCCTATAGCACCATTCTCTTCCATTAGTTTAGCGTACTCGATCGCGTCTCTTTCAGCAAAAAAGCCAGATGGAGAACGTGTCTTATATTCAGCTATAATTGCAGTCCTTTTTTTCTCTTTAGCATTCAAAATACTTTCATATAGTGAATAAATTGGCCTTGATCTTTGCATACTTATATATGGTCTATTAAGAGCATTATCTACTACTTCCTTTAACCAACCACTAAGATATCTAGGCATCTATCATACTCTATTCAGAAAATTATAAAATATCTTTTGACCAACTGCTGTTCCTATACTTTCTGGATGAAATTGAACACCGTATATCCTTAGATCAGAATGATGAATAGCCATTATCTCATTATCTTCCTTTGATATAGCATCAATTATTAGAGGGTATTTAACATCGTCTATGACTAGACTATGATACCTAGTAGCCTTAAACTCTTGAGGAATAGCAAAATATAATGACGTATTTGAATTATGTAATATATTACTTACTTTACCATGAAATACCTTTCTTGCTCTTCTTATTCTAGCACCAAAAGCATAACCTATAGCCTGATGACCTAAGCATATACCTAAAATAGGAATTTTCTTGCCTAAATTTCTAATAACGTCTATAACTATTCCTATATCTTCTTTCTTATCTGGAGATCCAGGACCAGGAGAAATAATTATCCTATCTGGATTCATTCTTTCTACTCCGCTTAGAGTTATTTCATCATTGCGTATGACTATAGGATATGTTCCTAATTCACCAACAGACTGTGCTATATTATATACGAAACTATCGTAATTATCTATAATGAGCGTAATATCCATTTTACTTCCCCAGAGCAGCTAATAATGCTTTCATCTTATGTTCAGTCTCTAAATATTCCATTTCTGGAATAGAATCATAGACTATACCTGCTCCTGCTTGAATTCTAATTATGTCATCGTTAATAAATGCTGTGCGAATAGATATGGCAAACTCACCAAAGTTCTGGGATAAAGTTCCTACTACTCCCGCATAAGGACCTCTTTTATAGGGTTCTAATTCTTCTATGATGTTCATAGCCATAGGTTTTGGAGCTCCGCTAACAGTACCTGCAGGAAACATAGCTTTCAATACATCAAGCACAGTGTAATTTTTCCTGATTGTCCCAATTACTTTACTTACTATATGTTGCACATGACTATATTTCTCGACATACATAAATTCTGGAACCTTAACAGTGCCTGGAACAGAAACTTTTCCTAAATCGTTTCTTGCTAAATCTACAAGCATTAAGTGTTCCGATCTTTCTTTTTCAGAAGATATCAACTCTTGTTCTAAAGAAAGATCTTCTTCTTTACTAGAACCTCTAGGTCTAGTACCTGCTATTGGATATGTTTCTGCTATATCATTTTGAAGGGAAAAAAGCAATTCTGGACTAGATCCTATCAATTTTCTCTTATCAAACTTTAAATAAAACATGTATGGAGATGGATTTATCTTCCTTAAGTTATAATAGAGCTTCATTATATCGCCCTTAAATGCGTATCTATAAAACCGAGAAAGAACAACCTGAAATGCGTAGCCAGCTCTTATATATTCAAGAATCTTATTCACACCATTTTCAAATTCCTGTTTTTTCATAGATTCGTCATAGAAATTTACCTTTAGATCTTCCATTTCTCCACAATTATATGATTTTAAATCGCCCTCTACATACACTTTTCCAGAGTTATGATCAAATACTATAACATTTTCAGGCAAGAAAAATTCTGCGTATGGCCAGTCTTCAGAACTTGGCTTAAGATCCTTAACTCTTTCCCATTGTCTAATTACATCATAAGATATATATCCTATCAAATTCCCTAAGAATCTTGGATTAAATTCATAATTTGTAGGCGTTATATTTTTTGCTACTTTATCTTCAAAATTTTCACTGGCATGTACATTAATGTAATTTTTAGCACCCCAAGCTATTATACTATATCTTGACATATTTTGAGGTCCACTGACACTTTCTAATAAGGCAGCATATTTCTCAGAACTTTCTATACATTTGAAAACTTCGTATGGTTGAGCAAAAGAAGTTATTGGATATACTTCCATTTTAATACGCCAATTATTGTTTTTATTTTATCTAAATCTTTTTTTCCAGGAAATGATTCCACGCCACTGGATATATCTATCCATGCAGGGTTGAGCTCAATATAATTTTTAATATTTGAAGGATTTATACCACCTGCTATTCCTAAATCTGGATAGTTATTAAGAACTTTCCTTGCATAACTTAAATTCAATTTTTCTCCTTTTCTTGGAGAATCTAACAAAGCCAAATCTGTAACTTTGTATACTTTATCTATGTACTTTTCATATTTTTCGTCTCCAGGAACATATAATATGAATTTTCTATTATATGTAGTAAGCTCATCTAATTCATTGTCTTCTAGAATCCTGTGTATTTGGATTATATCGGCTTTTTCTCCATCTTTAATTATATCACATATTTTCCCATTTGCTCTAACATAGACTATAGGTTTAGTAGAAAAATGCTTAGCTATCTCTAAAAATTGAGATTTAGCGAACCTAGGACTGTTCTTTTCGCTAACGATTCCTAGCATATCAACGTCCATATTGGAAATTTCAATAATATCCTTTAAGGTAGAAATTCCACATATCTTAATCTTTGTTGACACCTGCTTCCACCATTAGGCTTCTTAGTTTAGAAATATCACCATTACCTTCTATAATTTCATATATTTTTCTGAAAACTGTTTCAAATAATTGTGAAGATAATTCATAACTATCGTATAAATCTTTTGTTACTCCAGTAACATAAAGAGCGAAAGCCGAATTTATTTTTATAAAGTTCTTAATATATTCGTCTTTATTATTAATTGCTCTCAGTATTCTTATTGCGGAATCCTTACTATCTTTTACTATAATTTTGTCA
Source organism: Acidianus brierleyi (assembly GCF_003201835.2). Taxonomy (NCBI): domain Archaea; kingdom Thermoproteati; phylum Thermoproteota; class Thermoprotei; order Sulfolobales; family Sulfolobaceae; genus Acidianus; species Acidianus brierleyi. The sequence goes on from NZ_CP029289.2 coordinate 1,909,198, forward strand.
ATAGATATTTTTTCTTTTAGAAATTCCGAATAATTTACGATATAAGATTCTATTTTATTGCCTTTTAGCTCATAGACATATGTATTACCGCATGGACTTACTTCGTCTATACCAGGTTCTCCATGAACTAATAATAGTCTATCATACCCTAAACTTAAGCCTGCAGCAATAATTTTCTCTAGATATGCCCTCGAAAATACTCCTATTATTTGCTTCTTTATTCCAGCAGGATTAGTTAAAGGTCCTAAAATATTAAATATAGTCCTTATACCGAGCGTTTTTCTTATGTTGGCTACATTTTTCATTGCAGGATGATAAAGTTGAGCGAATAGAAATACAAATTTATACTTGTCAAATAGTAGCTTTGCCTTTTCTGGAGTAATAGATATATTATATCCTAACGTTTCAAGTAAATCAGCACTACCACTTTTACTACTTGCTGCTCTGTTTCCATGCTTAATTACTGGATATATTTGACTTACGAGTATAGCGGATATTGTACTAACATTCACTGTGCCATAGCCATCTCCTCCAGTTCCTGCAGTATCTATAGCATCGCCAAGATAAACCTTTAGCGCATGAGAACGCATAGATTTAGCGAAACCAGATATTTCACTTACACTTTCACCTTTAGTCTTTAATGCTGACAAAAAAGCAGCAGATAAAATCTCTGGCATAGAACCAGACATTATACTATTAGCTATTTCCTCAGCTTCAGTTTCTTCTAAATCTAGTTTTTCTGTAACCTTATTGAGAAGTTCTTTAGAACTCATTTAAAACTCCCCTGAAATATTTAACAAGAGAAATTGCAGAGTTTATTCCGTTTTTCTCTATTTCTTCAATATATGCTGTACCTATAGCTATTCCGTCTGCTCCTGCTCTCAATGCCTTTCTCATATCATTAACATCTGAAAGACCAAATCCTACTACTAGTTTATTTTCAACTAATGTTCGTACGCGTGTTATTAAAGAATCTACACTAACTGGTATTGGTACACCGGTAGTAGGTCTTACACCATAATATAAAAACATATCAGAATTCTTTGATACATTATGAATCATAGTATCTGGAACTGATGGAGCGGTAAATATAACAGCCTTTAAACCTTTTTCCCTTATCTTATTAACATATTTTTCATATTCATCAACAAAATCTATCAGCAAATCAGGGAATAATATACCGTCTATTCCTATATTATGGAGTTTTTCAAGGAAAGTATCTAATGAAGGCAACCAATCTTCTAAATATGTTAATATAACTATAGGAACATCTATTTTTTCTCTAGTTTCCTTCAACAATTTCCAAGTTTCTTCTTCTGATAAATTAACTGCTTTATAGCTTCTTCTTATAACTGGCCCATCATACTTAGCATATTTAGGTTTCATCCCTATTTCTAATATATCAGAACCTTCTTTTACTGAACTTTGCATAAATTCTAGGAAATCTTTGTTATTTGGATATCCCAAAGTTAAATATGATACTAACCATTTACTCATTTTTGACTCCTGTTAAGCATTAATTCGTAATTAGGAAGATCCAACAATCCGTGACCACTTAAGTTAAACACTATAACCTTCTTTTCATTATTCTTCTTAGCCTCTAAAGCCTCATCTATCACTGCCTTTATAGCATGAGCTGATTCTGGAGCTGGTACTATACCTTGAGCTTGCATGAAAATCTTAGCTGCCTCAAATATTTCAGGTTCACTGTATTCTCTCCATTCGATCATTTTTTCTCTTATTAGCAGACTAAGAGATGGAGCAGCTCCATGATATCTTAATCCTCCAGCATAAATAGGAGGTGGAACGTAGTCCTTGCCTAACGTTATCATCTTAACTAATGGCAACATCCCTGCGCTATCTGGATAATCGTACATATAGTCTCCCTTACTAAATTTTGGAATTTCGTATGAACCAACTGCAATATACTTTTCTCCTTTTTTAGCACCTAAAAACGGAAACGCAAATCCACCAAAATTACTTCCACCACCTACGCATCCTATAAGTATATCTGGTTCTTCTCCTATTTCATCCATTTGTCTCATAGCTTCTTGTCCTATTATACTCTGATGTAATATCGCAACGTCTAGAACGCTTCCTACAAGATATTTATATTCGTTTTTTAATGCGTACTCTATTGCTTCACTCATAGCAATACCTAGTGAACCTGGATGATCTTTGTTTTCAGACAAGATTTTCTTTCCAAAATCTGTTATATCTGTAGGACTAGCATAAACATCTGAACCATATAATTGCATAATAGTTCTTCTTTGCGGTTTTTGCTGATAACTAACCTTAACCATAAATACGGTAGCTGATATATCAAACATTCTCGCTGCAAGTGCAACAGCAGTACCCCATTGACCAGCACCAGTCTCAGTAACTACATGAGTTATTCCTTCTTCTTTAGAGAAATACACTTGTGGAAGGGCAGTATTTATCTTATGTGAACCCGTTGGAGTAGCTCCTTCAAATTTAAAGTATATTTTTGCAGGCGTGTTAAGCATTTCTTCTAGTCTTTTTGCCCTTAAAAGAGGAGTAGGTCTACCTAGATTAAGATATGCGTCCCTAACTTCTTCCGGAATCTTTATAAAACGTTCTACAGTAAATTGTTGCCTTAAAACTTCTTTTGGCATTATTTTTCTTAACAGATCTATTCTTGAGAAATCTGCATCTTGTGGATCTCGTGGAGGAGGCAAAGGCTTAGGTAGATCTGGAATTATATTATACCAATATTTTGGTAAAATTTCTTCTCTTTCTTTTTCTACCATTGGTACAACAAAGACACCAAAAGTAAATAAAAGTTCAGCTATATAAATGCTTAGTATGTATCAAAAGATGAAAACTCACCCTTATATTCCTCAAGTTTATATTCTATGTTTTCAACTTTAGACAATGGAGGACCTTTTCTTATTATATCAAGGAGTTTGTTTAATGACTCATCATATCCTTCCGCTACAACTTCAACACTACCGTCTGGTAAATTCTTTGCATATCCCTTAATTCCTAATCTTATAGCATTTATCTGAATATACCTCCTAAAACCTACTCCTTGTACTATTCCAAATATTCTTACATACATTCTTTTTAACATTAAATCACCTCAGTGTCGCTCCACTTCTTCACTGATCTGATTTTTCCCTTTCATCACAAATATATTTTAACTCTTTATCTACCTTAAAAGTAATGATCAAAGTCGCAATAGCTGGTTTAGGAAACTGTGCCTCTATGTTAATTCAAGGTATCTATTATTATAGACAAAAAGGAAGGAATTATATAGACGGTCTTATAACTCCATTTATAGGTAATTATTCTGTAAGTGATATAGAAATAGTAGCTGGTTTTGATATCTCAAAGAATAAAATAGGAAAAGATCTTTCGGAAGCTATTTTTGAAAGACCTAATATAACACCTAAAATTATTGATATGGAAAAAACTGGCATAAAAGTAAAGAAAGGTCCATTACTTGACGGAGTAGCACCACATATGCAAAATGTCTTTAATCCAGAAGATAGCGGAAGGGAAGAAGATGTAGTTCAAGAACTTAAGGATAGTAAAGCAGATATCTTAATAAACATGTTGCCTGTGGGAAGTGAGAAAGCGTCGAGAGCTTACGCTAAAGCCGCATTAGATGCTAATATAGCATTCATAAACGCAATTCCAGTTTTTATAGCAAGCGATCCAACTGGAGAATTTCCTAGGCTATTTAAAGAGAAAAACCTTCCTATAGCAGGAGACGACATTAAAGGCCAAGTAGGTGCTACGATATTTCATAGATCCATAACTTCTTTATTTAGAATGAGAGGAGTTAAAGTAGAAGAGACTTATCAATTAAATGTTGGCGGAAATACTGATTTTCTTAACATGAAAACCGAAGAGAGACTTTATTCTAAAAGAATAAGTAAGACTAAAGCAGTAACAAGCACTTTAGATGACCCAGAAGAAATAGAAAGCGAAGGAAAAATTAGAATAGGCCCTAGTGATTATATACCATTTTTAGGCAATACAAAAGTTGCTTACGTCTACGTAAAAGGATATGGATTTGCTGGAATGCCAATAAAAGTAGAAGCTAGTTTAGAGGTTGATGATAAGTCTAATTGTGCTGCGGTTCTTGTTGATGTCATAAGAGCAGTAAAACTGGCTTTAGATAGAAAAATTGGTGGGCCATTAACTCAAGTATCGGCTTTCTACTTTAAACATCCCCCTACACAAGCGAAAGATGATGAAGAAGCATACAGATGGTTTAAAGACTTCATTATGTGAAATTTGCGAAGAAAAAGAAGCTAATTATGTATGCAGATTATGTAAGAGAAAAGTATGCGAGAATGATTTCAATAAAGAAAAAGGGATATGTAAAGTTTGCGAAATGAGTATTTGCGAAATTTGTAATGAAAATCTATCCATAGGCTACTGTGAAATTTGTGGAAGACTAATATGCGAAAAATGTACAGCTTATTCCAATGGTACAAGTAGAATATGCGTCGAATGCATTTCGAAAATAAATAAAGGTAAAAATTAATTATTTTATCTAGATTTATTTAATATTAACTTCTGCTCTACACTAGCTACTAATCTTCTGGTATAGATAACAGTATCGGGATTTACACTTATACTGTCTATTCCTGATTTTACTAGAAATTCTGCAACTTCTGGATAAACACTTGGAGCTTGTCCGCAAATAGACACTGTCTTACCATATTTATGTGCAGTCTTTATTAAGTTTCTCATGGATCTTAAAACAGCTGGATTTCTTTCATCGTAATATCCCATTCTTCCAAGTATTTCGGAATCTCTATCTACTCCAAGTGTAAGTTGTGCCAAATCATTACTACCTATGCTAAATCCATCAATTATCTTAGAGAACTCATCAGCTAATATTATAACTGAAGGAACTTCTGCCATTATCCACACTTTAAAATCACTTCCTCTCTCTAATCCCTCATCTTCCATAATCTTTATTGCCTTCTTAAGCTCTGGAACAGTTCTAACAAACGGGAACATTACCCAGACATTCTTTAGCCCCATCTCCTCTCTAACTTTCCTTATTGCTTTAACCTCTAATCTAAATGCAGGCTCATATTGTGAACTTATATATCTAGAGACTCCTCTCCAACCCAACATTGGATTTCTCTCTTCTGGCTCGAACTCTTCACCACCTATAAGTCCTCTATACTCATTAGTCTTAAAGTCAGAAAATCTTACCACAACTGGTCTAGGATAAATTGCACTAGCTACTTTAGCAACACCGTCTGCTAATTTATTTACAAATTCTTCAGGCTTCCCGGTTTTAATAAGATAGAGAGGATGATATTTAACCCATTCACTGACTATGAACTCTATTCTCATTAATCCTATTCCATCAAATGGTAAATCAACATATTTTTCTACTATATCTGGCTGTCCAAGATTCATATATATCTTAGTACCTGTTATAGGGTAAAGGCTAAGCAAAGTATCCCTACTTAATCCTTGCACACTTTCTGTTGCCTTCTCCTCTTTCTTTTCTTCTATAATTCTGCCTTCATATACAACTCCTCTAGTAGCATCTACAGTTATTTCTTCTCCATCTTTTATTACCTTTGTACCTTCTTTTGTACCTACTATTGCAGGAATACCTAGTTCTCTAGATACTATAGCCGCATGACTAGTTATTCCTCCTTCATCAGTAACTATACCAGACGCAATTTTCATAACTGGAACCCAATCTGGATCAGTCATCCTAGTTACTAATATGTCGCCTTTTTGAAAATCTTTAGCATCTTTTACTTCTAATATTACTCTAGCCTTACCACTAGCTATACCTGGACTAGCAGCTAGTCCTTTAACTAGTATTTTCCTTTCGCCTATCTCTTTAGTAGTTTGGGTAGTTTGAGGTTTTCTAGAGCTCCAAAAAGTTTCTGGCCTTGCTTGTACTATAAACACATTATCTGGAAAAGATAAATCAGAATCTATAGCCCATTCTATATCCATTGCTCTTTCATAATGTTTTTCTATTTTTAATGCGAGTTTGGCCAATTCTATAGCTTCATTATCATTTATACTAATTTCATCCGCTTCTTTACCCAAAGTTACTTCTTTATTAGTATTTTCATTTGGATCATAGAAAATTTTAATATTTTTATGAGATGTTTTCTTTTCCACTATTTTCAAAGTAGATTTTTCAATAACTATTTCATCTGGAGTTACTTTTCCTCCTACTACAGTCTCTCCTAATCCCCAAGAAGATTCTATAACTATATAATTAGTGTCGCCAGTAGCCGGATGCAAAGTGAACATAACTCCAGCCGATCTAGAATTAACCATTTTCTGAATTATCACTGCAATCCCAACTTTTGTTGAATCTATGCCTTTTGCAAGCCTATATTCTATAGCTCTAGCATTAAATAAGCTAGCCCAAACTTCTTTAATTTTATTAAGAAGCTCATTTCTCCTTACGTTAAGATATGTATCTTGTTGACCAGCAAAACTTGCATTAGCTAGATCTTCTGCAGTAGCTGACGATCTTACAGCCACTAGGATTTCTTTTCCAATTTTATTAGCTAATTCGTCATATGTAGAAAGAATAGCCTCTTCCAGATCTTTAGGGATTGGAGAAGAAAGAATAATTTCTTTTATTTTGCTACTAGCAACTTCAGAATCTTTTTCCTGAACTAAAATCTCGTTAATTTTCTCATGAATACTATTATACGAAATAAAATAATAATATGCCTTAGACGTAATGACAAATCCCGGCGGAACACGAATGTCGAAACTTACAAGCTCGCCTAAATTAGCGCCCTTGCCCCCAGCAAGCTCTATCATGTCTTTTCTAAGTTTTGAAATATCAAGAATATAATCCCCTTTTAGAAGCTGTTCGACAATAGGCTTTCACCATATATAGATTCTAATTCTAAGTTTAAAAATCTGCTTAGAATATATAAACTAACAAAAAACATAGTATATAAAGAAAATAATAATTTACAGAATTTACTTCATATTACTTTTGAGGAGCATTAGCCTTCTGTGCGGATGTAACGAAAGAAGGCAATTCTGGGAAGTTTTCTTTCATTCTCTGCTCTGCTATAGTAGATGCTTCAGCCAAGATCTTTCTAGCCTCTGGACTAGATGGAGCTTGTTCTATATTACCTCCAGTAAAGTCTCCTGCCTCTATCACAACTTCTTGCAATCCTTCTTCTACATCAGCTAACTCTAAACTTAGTTCTGGCATCATTCCATGCATGGATGTCCTTAATTCCTTAACTACACCTATTACTGGGATAAGATTTGTAAATACGTCTCCTAACTCTGTAACAGTTTCAAGTCTTAATTCAACTTGCTCTAATGCTATTTCTGTGGCTATTAGCTGTTTTGTAACTTTTCTTATTTCGGATATCTCATTAGCATACATAGAAGCTCTTGCTGAATCTTTTGACATTTGAGCTTCAACTACTCTCTCGAATAGAGTTCTATCTCTTTCCTGCATTTTCGAAATATAGACGTCTAACCTGCTTATAGTAGACTTTAATTTATAGTGCGCCATTACTAATTTATATCGTAATGGCTGTTGAGTCTTAAAAGCGCCTTTAAGTTTCTCAGCCAAACTTTGTTCTTGCTTACCGTTCCAGCCTTTAACGAATTCTTCTACCTTATTTGCCATTTTAATCTAAGTGTAAACTTCACAAGATGCTAATTTAATACTCAAAGCATATAATACGTCGTGGTGCTCCAGTAAATGTCGACCAAATTTTCTGTTAAATTACTAGGAGGAAGGCTTATATTGGAAAACATTTCTGGAAGAAAATTATTGATTAGAGAAATTATATTAAGATATAAAGTATCTACAATTACTCCAGAAAAAGAAGTTGGACTTAAAACTATTTCAGACGAAATAAGGATGGAGAAAGAAATTGAAAATAATTCAAAAGTTGAAATTCCATTAACTATAAACGATGTAGTAGAGATATCGATAATTTATAAAGACGGTGATTTTACTTTGAGGGAGGATATTTCCTTATAATTTTCTCTATTATAGGAGAAATCTTTTTAACAATATTCTCATCGCTTTTCAATTCTTCAGGCCATTCTCTACCTAACTCCTCCTTAAATTTCCTAGTAGCGTCTATTCCTATTTTACTTCCTAAAGGTGGATATAGTGTTGTATGATCTAAGGAATCTGTAAGAGCGTTAGAGATTACAATAACGTCTCTAGAAGGGTCTACGGTAGATGCTATGGCATATATAACTTGATTTACATCATGAATATTAACATCAGAATCAACAATTATTATCATTTTTAGTAAGCTCAGTTGTCCATTTCCCCATAATGCCATCATTACTCTTCTAGCCTGTCCAGGATAATATTTCTTAATAGAGAATATTCCTATTCCAGTAAAAAGTCCATATTCTGGTAAGTTCATATCCACCAAATCTGGGATTATCATTTTAAGAAAAGGTAAGAATAATCTCTCGACGGCCTTGCCTATCCACGCATCTTCTAATGGAGGTTTACCTACAGAGGTAGCATGAAAAATTGGACGTTCTCTAGTAAAACTTTTTTCAAGCTTGAAAACTGGATAATAGTCCTGTGGAGTATAATAACCTAAATGATCTCCAAAAGGTCCTTCCAATCTTAAATCATTAAGATCTACATATCCTTCTAGTACTGATTCTGCATGAGACGGAACTAATATACCGTTGTCTAATTCATGTACATCTACTCCTTCGCCTCTTAAAATTCCAGCAAATAAATACTTATCTAATCCTGGCGGGACTGGAGAAGCTGCAGTGAAAGCTATTACTGGATCTACACCATTGACTATCGCTATTGGAATCTTATTTATTCCGCTTTCTTTATATTTCATTGCTGTTAAAGCCCCGCGTTTAAAAGCCTGCCAGTGAATTATAGCCTCTTTATCGTTCAGTATCTGAACCCTATATACACTTAGATTGTTCACTCCAGAAGGATCTTTAGTTATAATTATAGAATATGTTAAATATCTGCCTGCGTCTTTTGGCCATGTCTTTAAGGCTGGAATTTCATTAAATGTTATACTTGAATCTTTAAAATCTGGTTTTTTGGACTTAGGCAAATATTTACCCATCTGCATCATATCTGGTAATGATCTGATTTTATCGAAAAAATTTATTGGTAGATTATTTAAATTAGAAAGAAAAGATTCAGTTATAGATTCTAAATTGTTTGTTCCAAAAACATCATATACGTTATTTATAGAACCAAAAACGTTTGTTATTATCTTCCAATTTTTAAAATTTTTAATATTATCAAAAATTAGTGGGGGTAGACCAAGATATGTACATCTTCTTGATATTTCTGCTATTTCTAAAATGGGATCTACTTCATCTTCAATATGTATAATTTTATTCCTGCTCTCCATAAATTTTATATAATCTCTCAGATCTTTGAATGCCATAGTATAAAGTAGAATAATACAAAAAGCTTATATTTTTATGGAAATCAGCTTTTGCGGTTGGTGACAAAAAGTTGGAAACAAACTAGACGGATTCATGAAATGCCTTAATTGTGGATACGAAACTTCATTAGATCAGCATAATATAACATGTCCAAAATGTGGTGGAATACTAGAGATAATAATTGAATTAAAAAATTTCACGTTCAATAATCTTAAGGGTAGAGGAGTCTGGAGATATAAAGACGCCATACCTGGAAACTATACTAAAATCGTAAGTATGAATGAAGGAGGAACACCACTTATAAAAACAAAAGAAGAAGGTAAAGAGATATACTATAAATTCGAGGGAGCTAACCCAACTGGTAGTTTCAAAGATAGAGGAATGACAGTAGCTGTAAGTTCTGCTTTAAATACGAATTATAAAGTAGTTGTAGCAGCATCTACTGGAAACACGGCGGCATCGGCTGCGGCATATGCTGCACGAAGTGGACTGAAGATCTTTTTAGTTTTACCTAAGGGTAAAGTCGCGTTAGGCAAATTAGCCCAATCAATACTTTATGGAGCTAATATAATTGAAGTAAATGGAAGTTTTGATGTAGCAATGAATTCAGTACTAAAAATGTATAAAGATCTAGGAATAGTATATCCATTAAATTCTTTTAATCCTTGGAGATTAGAAGGGCAAAAAACTATAGCTTACGAGATCGCTGAGGAAATAGGAGTTCCCGATTCAATAATAGTTCCTGTTGGAAATGCAGGAAATATATACGCAATATGGAAAGGATTTAAAGAACTAATGGAAAATGGAAGTATAAATAAAATACCTAGGATGATAGGAATTCAAGCTGAAGGAGCTTCACCTATTGCTAAAGCAATAGCTAAAGGTTCGGAATTACCAGTATTTACTAATAACCCTGAAACTATTGCAACTGCTATAAGAATAGGTAAACCAGTAAACTGGATTAAAGCAATGAAGGCTATACATAACTCTAATGGTACAGCATTATGTGTAAGCGATAATGAGATTATAGAAGCTCAAAAAGAATTAGCAAGAAAAGAAGGAATAGGTGCAGAGCCTGCATCAGCAGCAGCATTAGCTGGATACAAAAAAGCTTTACATGAAGGTATAATTAACGAGAAAGAAAAAACTGTATTAATACTCACTGGACATGCACTAAAAGATCCTGATTCAATGCTAAGAATAAATACAAAAATTATGTCACTAAATCCAGAAGAAATAGAAAAAAATGTTTTAGGTGAAATAAATGTTAATAATTAAGATTGGTGGATCAATACAAAAAGACGAGAAAGATTTTAATTTAATTATACAAAAAATAGAGAAATATTTGGAAAACACTGATAAAGCAATTATAGTTACTTCAGCGCTAAAAGGCGTTACAAATCAGTTGCTCTACGCTACAGAAAATAGAGAAAAAGCTGTAGAGATAGTTAGTGACGTTTATGATAAGCATATCAAGTTATTATCAAAAATAGCAGAAGGTCCTTCCTTTGAATTTGCTTTTAGAGAAATTTCAAAATTGGCTGATGAGTTGTTCAAAATTGCATGGTCTATAAGAGTTTTAGACGAAGTTACACCTAGAGTTAAAGATTATATATTATCATTCGGAGAAAGAATGTCGACCCTAGTTTTAAACGCTGTACTGAATTCATCAAGAATAAATTCTGAGGCGTATCCAGAACCTCCTATAATAACGGATGAGAATTTTGGAGATGCTAAAGTAATAGAGAAACTGTCGCTTCAAGAAAGCTCCAAAATTTTAGAAAAAAAATCTAAAGTAATAATTGTTCCAGGATTTATTGGAAAGACTCAGACAAACAAATATACAACACTAGGCCGAGGAGGTAGTGACTATACTGCGACTATTCTGGGAAAACTTCTTGATATTAAGGAGGTACGTCTTATTACGGAAGTTCCAGGTATAATGACAGCAGATCCTAGAAATTTTCCTAATGCTACTACAATAAAAAGATTATCACTTGAAGAAGCCATTGAACTTTCGCAAATGGGAGCCAAAAGGTTACATCCAAGAACATTTGAACCATTACTAAATAGTAACGTAAATGTTATAATTGAAGGACTCTACGATCCTGGATATACTATAGTTAGAGGTGATTGTGACAACGATAAGGGAATTAAAGGAATAGCGGTTTTAGACAATTTAAAACTAGTAACAGCCGAAAGTACTGATATTGTAGGAAAAATAGGTTCTGCAGCAAGAGTAATGAATGAGGCTAAAAACTCAGGCGTAAATATAATTTCAATTTCTCAGCCTGCGTCTGAAACTACTATACAGCTAATAGTTAACTCACAAGATTCAGAAAAATTATCAGAAAGACTTATGACATTACCAGAAATAGAAAGCGTAACTACTGAAGACGTAGAAGCAGTAAACGTAGTAGGATGCGGACTTAAATACAAAGAAATATTTAAAGAAGTAATGAAAGAAATCTCAAATTATGAGATTTTATCTATATCTAGAGGTCTAAATAATGTAAGCGCTACATTTATAGTAAAGAAAGAAGAAGGAGATAAGTTAGCCAAAGATTTACACGAGGTAGTTCTCAAATGGACAAACTAAGAGTTTCTCTACTTGGATCTACAGGAATGGTAGGGCAAAAAATGGTAAAGTTACTTTCAAAGCATCCATATATTGAATTAACTAAGATTAGCGCATCACCGTCAAAAATAGGTAAAAAATATTCTGAAGCTGTAAAATGGGTAGAAGGAGGGGAAATTCCAGATAATGTAAGAGAATTAAAGTTAGTTTCTACATTGCCGGAGGATCATAAAGACGTTGACGTAGTTCTTTCTGCACTACCAAACGAACTAGCTGAAGATATAGAACTTAAGTTAGTCAGAGAAGGCAAAATAGTGGTTTCCAATGCTAGTCCATATAGAATGGATCCAGAAGTTCCATTAATAAATCCAGAAATTAATTGGGAACATTTAGAGTTACTAAAATCACAAAAAAGCAAAAGAAATTGGAAAGGATTATTAATTAAAAATCCAAATTGTACTGCGTCTATATTATCGTTACCTCTGAAGCCACTATTGAGAGATGTAAAAATGAATAAAATACTAATAACAACATTACAAGCAGTAAGCGGTGCAGGATATAATGGACTTTCCTTTATGTCAATAGAAAATAATATAATTCCATATATAAAGGGAGAAGAAGAAAAAATACCTAAAGAAATCAATAAAATGTTAGGAATCATAAATACTGACAAATTAATAGAGGCAAACTTAGATGCCAACGTAACATCTATTCGTGTCCCAACAAAGGTTGGGCATATGGGAATTATAAATATAATGACAGACGAGAACAAAGTAGATGAAATAAAGAAGTCTCTTAAGTATTTTAAATCATTACCACAAGAGAAAAACTTGCCTACTGCACCAAAATCTCCTATAGTGGTAATGGATCAAGAAGATAGACCACAACCAGAGATAGATCTAAAGAGCGGAAATGGAATGGAAACCTATGTGGGAAGAATAAAATACTCAGACGGAATTTTAAGAATGATAGTGTTAGGAGATAATTTGATAAGAGGAGCTGCAGGCATAACAATCCTTACAGTAGAAGTAATGAAGGAGCTAGGATACATTTGAAAATAGATTTCCATACTCACACGTGCTATAGTGATGGAAAAGAGACACCAGAAAATTTAGTTAAGTATGCTGAAAAAAGAGGTATATTTTTAGCAATAACAGATCATGATAATAGTAATGGGATAAAACATGTCCTTGGTAAAGTAATCCCAGGACAGGAGGTTACAACACAATACGGGCATGTTGTAATAATTTGTAATTTTATTCCACATCCTCCAAAAGATATACATGAGCTTATAGATTATAGTAAGGAAAATTCATGTATAGTCTTTCCATCTCACCCTTTTGATATTTTCAGAAAAGGAATAGGAAATCACTTGTTTGATTATAAATTTGATGCTATAGAGATTTTCAATTCTAAGGCACCAAAAAATGCTAACAATAAAGCAGAAGAAGTATCTAAAAAACTCAATTTACCCGGACTATCCAATAGTGATGGCCATGTAAAAGAAGCAATAGGTTCTGCTTATAACGAATTCGATATTAATGAGTTAAAAATTGACGATATATTTGATCTTCTTATTGGTAAAAAATTTAAACCTATTAAAGTGGGATTGACCAAAACTGCTAAATTAAAGATTATAGAATGGCATATTCAGAGGAAGTTGTTTGAGAAGAATACCTGCAGAACTATGTATCAAATGCAAGGGTAGTAAATTACTTTGTGGGCTTAGAACATGCCCTATATTAGAGAGATTCAGAGCAATTGTAAATACTTCCTTGAAGATAGATCTAGAGAAGGAGAGTATAGAAGGTGCTACTCCACCTAGTGTTGTAGTTGGAGAAAAGAATTATCCAAAAGTTACTATTTCTTTTAACGTCCCCCCACAAGTTTATGGAGAAGAAGCAAAGGAGTATGAAAATCCTAGAGGTTGGTGGGGTAGAAAATCTATATATGAAATTATAGATTATAGATCATCTTTAGTTTCTAATTTACTCAAAACTAAAGCTGACGACGTTTGGAAGTTATATGAGAAAGAATTACCATTAACTGCAGTTTCGTACTCTCCAGTAGGTGCTGAAAGTAAATTAGAAGGAAAAATAGAAGCTAAATTAAGATTTAATGGATACATAATGCCAAGAGGACCTTCTGCAAATATAAAAGATTTCAAAATTGTAGATAATCCAAAAATCTCCAAAGTTATGGATAAAATAATATTTGATGACGTTAAAGCTCAAGACGCCATAAGGGAATTATACACATCTGGAGAAGATATATATAATATAATTAACGCTATGTCACTAGGGCTAATTGGAAAAAAGAAAAATAGGAAATTAGTACCAACTAGATGGGCAATAACTGCAGTAGATACAACTATAGGGAGAGATATACTAAATAAGATAAAAACGTATCAAAGTATAAGTGAAATTCAAGTATTTTATCAAAAATATCTAGGAAACTATTTCCATATAATACTTTATCCATCAAATTATAATATAATATGGATAGAAATATGGCATCCATTAACACTATGGTCTAACGAGCTAATTATTTCAGAATTGAAAGAAAACTACTGGGGAGAGTATGATTTTCTTGATGGTGGTTATATAGCAGCTAGGACTTCTATCTTAGAGTACCTAGAGAAAGTAAGAAAATCTGCAGGTATCGTAATAATAAGGGAAATTACATCAGAATATTTTGCTCCACTAGGAAATTGGCACATAAGAGAAACTGTTAAAAACGCAATGGATAATAAAATAGGTAAATTTGAAAATATAGAAAGTGCAATTCAGTTTATCCAAAATAGACTAAATGGAAAAATAGACTTATTTAAGGTTAAAAGTATTCATGACCTAATTAAGCAAAAAACTATAGACTCGTTCTTTAGATAAATAGTGAAAACACTGACATAGCAGTATATAATCTATTTTCAGCCTGATCCCAAACAGCACTTTTATTTCCGTCTATTACAGAACCTTCTACTTCTTCTCCTCTAACCGCGGGAAGGCAATGCATAAAAATTCCGCCCTTTGCAGTATATTTCATTAAATCTTCGGTAACCTTATAGTCCTTTAGCATCTCTCTTTTTTTCGAAGCAATCTCTTCTTGGCCCATACTTACCCATACATCAGTATAAACAGCGAAGCTACCTCTAACAGCTTCGTAAGGATCATCATAAAATTCAATTATAGCTCCAGAATTTTCTGCCTCTTCCTCTATTCTCTTCCATATATCTTCTCTAGGTCTTAATAATTTTGGAGTACCTACTCTTATTTCTAAACCTAATTTAGCTGCAAAAGCCATTAAGCTTACAAGAACATTGTCACTTCCGTCTCCTACAAATGCTATAGTTTTATATTCACCAAATTTTTCCTTTATTGTCATATAATCTGCTAATGCTTGCAAAGGATGAGAAAGATCACTTAACAAGTTAAATGTAGGTAATCCAGAAAAATTTGAAAGTTTAATTAATGTCTCATGATTTAAAACCCTAGCTCCAATACCATTAACCATTCTTCCAAGAACTCTAGCAGTATCCTCTACGGGCTCTCCTCTACTCCATTGGATATCATTTTTATTCATTACAATCGGAACTCCTCCCAAAAGAGAAATAGCAGTTTCTGAACTTACCCTAGTTCTAGTACTCGGTTTTTCAAATATTAATGATATTCTCTTTCCTTCTAAACTTTTGGGAATTGAATTCGAATATACATTGTCTTTCATTAAGAATGAGACTTCCATTATTTTTTCTATCTCTTCTTTCTTGAGATCAAGAAGGCATAAGAGATTTTTACCTTTTAACATATTTTTAGTTAAACGCAGGGATTAAAATATGGATCTCATGAAAGTTATAGAAGAAGCAGTAAAGCCTAAGCAAGGTAATAAGCCAAAGTACGAGGAACCGCACGTAATCTTAGCATTAGAAACCATAAATAAAGAACAGCCTATAGGAAGACTTAGTTTAATGAAAAAGCTGAATCTCTCAGAAGCCCCTATAAAAACATTACTTAAAAGATTGAGAGAGATAGGAATAATCAAGGTAGATAAAGTAGGAGGCGCTGAACTTACTGAAGAAGGTAAAAATTTAGTAGATGAATGGAATAATAAGATATTTATTTCACATGTAAATTTAAATAGTATAAAATGGAAATCTATTGAAATAATTCTGAAAAATGGTAGAAATATTTTGGATAAAATAGGTGTTATACCATTAAGAGATTCAATAATTAAGACAGGAGCAGATTCTGTATTAATAGCTATATTGACAGATAAAGGAATAGAGCTGCCACCAAAAACAGATGAGCTTTCTATAGGAGATTTACTTAATGAGATAAAAAATAACTGTACTTTTTGTAATAAAAACGATTTGATAGTTTTCATTATTCCAGAAGATAACTATATTGCATACAAAGTTGCACTACTTTTAATTAAATATGAAAGTGGGATTTCTAGTTAACCCTTATGCCGGAAGCGGTGGTAGATTAGGCAAGAAAGGAAGTGATAATATATACATAGAGAATCCTGAAATACCTATAAGAGTTAAAAGATTTATCAATAATTTACCTTCTACGATTACTTATTTTACTCCCCGGTTTAAGATGGGAGAAATATATTTCACTAACTCATTAATTAGGCCATTTGTAATTAATTGTGGTAAGGAACGGTCTACAAGAGAAGATACAATAGCTAGCGTGAAAATTATGCAAGAACTAGGAGTAGATATTATAGTCTTTGTAGGTGGAGATGGTACAGCAAGAGATATAGCTGGAAGCCTAAACAAGCAGATACCTATCCTAGGAGTTCCAGCGGGAGTAAAAATGCATAGTGGAGTTTTTGCCTCTACACCAGAAGCTGCTGCAAAAATACTAACAGATTTTAATGATGGCAGAGCTAAAATAGTAAAAGCGGAGGTTCTAGATATTGATGAAGAAGAATATCGGAAAGGAATTTTTTATGTAAAATTATATTATGTTGTAAATAGTGTAAGTTCAGGAAATCTACTCACTCCTGGAAAGGAAGAATATAATTATTCTACTGACGATATCTCAGAATATATTATTGAAAACATGAATAATGATACATATTATATTCTAGGTCCAGGTAAGACTGTAAAAGATATTGAAGAAAAGCTAGGTTATTCACCCAATTTTCTTTCTACGGATGTATTTTTAGGAAAAAAGTTGTTACTATCTAACGTATCTTATTTTGATTTATTGAAAATAACCGGGGAGTTAAAACTAATTTTGACACCTATAGGAGGTCAAGGATTCTTAATAGGAAGGGGAAATCAGGAAATAGGCCCATCAATTCTAAGAAAGATAGGTAAAAATAATATAATAGTAGTGTCATCAATTGAAAAATTAAGAAAAATAGAATGTCTCAGAATTGATACTGGAGATCTTGAAGTAGACAATATGCTACAAGGTGTTTATAAAGTAGTAGTAGGTTATAACGAGTTTATGGCGATAAGAACATGCAGTAATACATAATCTAAATATTATTTTGCTAACACTCATTCTCATTTGGGTACATATTAAAAGCTATTTTTACGAATTATATAGGCAATGAAAGGAGACGACGATATTAATGAAATTGCTGAAGAGATAACAAAACAGTATCTTAAAGGTTCTCCTAGATCTAAGCTAGTCGAAGCAGTTATTGTCCTCCTTCATGCTAGGCCATTAAGAACTTCTGAAATAGCGTCGAATTTAGGTTATGAGACAAAATACATAAGCAGCTATCTAAGTTATTGGAAAAGAAAAGGCTTAGTCTATCAAGAAGGAGGAAGATGGTATTTATCTCCAGATGGAGAGAATTTAGCGAAATCAATAGTAGATTCATATTCTAACTCTAGATTTAGAGAAATGCTAGTAATAGCTAAACAAGTACTAGAACCAGTTAATCAGTCAATAAACAACAACAATTCACAAAAAGACACAAAAAACGGTAAGGAAGTTTTGTCGTTTATTGACTCTAAAACCAGTAATAAAATCAATAAACGACAAGATAGAGATATAACGGTTTGTATATCAGAAATTCTAGAAAAATTAGACGCTGATGAAAGAGATATATTAATATTCCTAGTAAACAGATATAAACAATGGCAATCTACTTATATTTATATAGATCAGTTACAAGAAGAATATAAAGCAGATTCTACTTGGCTCTTTAAGGTTCTAAGAAATCTACAGACAAAACGAATAATATATCTATATAATGATCCTAGATTAGGTTTTAGAATAGGTTTTTCACAATCGTTTAAACGAAGGATAGAAAACTGCTGAAAAGTTAAAATATAATTCTTAAAAAATCTTAAGGATATTCTACGTTCTATTAACCTATTCTAAGTTTTATGTACAAGAAGTATTATTAACTATTGATTAGACTGATGAATAATATTAAGTCAAAATATTGTATACGTTATGATAATGTTTTGGCTAATATAGGTTATGTAAGTATAGGCTCGTCTAGTCCTTTTAATTAAAGTCTGATTTTCAAGCTTTACTTACCGTTTTATGAGTAAACTACTTCTCTATTTTTTGTTTGATAGCTAATTTACTAATAGTCTAAAAATCTTAAATTATACAAACAGTATTTAGCCAATATTTTTGGTTAACAAAAAAGAGTAGTAGTAATCTATATAACTCATTTCACTAAAAGGGTATTAGGTGAAATGTTGTCTTCTAATAAATCTGTAAAAATGTCAGAAGATGAAATAGACCAAGCACTGGCTAAGGCCGAAAAAGAAGCTGAGAAAAAGGATCATAAAAAAATATGGATAGATAAAATGATAAAAAGTGCTAAGACATACTATAAGGTATGTCCTTACTATGATAAAAAAACTTCTAAATGTTTTTTAGACTTAGCAAATAAATGTACAAGAGAAGGAAGATATGAGAA
This sequence comes from Acidianus brierleyi, assembly GCF_003201835.2. Lineage (NCBI taxonomy): Archaea > Thermoproteati > Thermoproteota > Thermoprotei > Sulfolobales > Sulfolobaceae > Acidianus > Acidianus brierleyi. Next base: position 1,928,084 of record NZ_CP029289.2, read on the forward strand.
TTGTCCAGTTTTTATGGGATTTCTAGATAATAAATACCAAGATCTTACATCGAAAAAGAAAATTTTACCGTTAGATTTCTTAGATTTAGCTCAGACTACGTAAGTGAAATATATTGCCAAAAAAGAAAAAGAATGAAGATAAGGCCAAGTCAGAGAAATCTAAGAAGAAATCCTCATCTAAGGAGAAATTTATAGACCCGGAAAAGTTATTAGATGAATATTTAGATGAAGCAATAGTCAGTCTAAATATTTCTTATTTAGGTTTAGACAGAGACGAATATAAAGAATTAATAAAAGAGCCATTCACAGCTGCCGTAGGCCAAGTTAAAAGCAAACCTAAGCTTTCTACTATTTTAAATAGGCTTTTAGCTAATAGAGATGGATTAATGGAATTTCTAGCTATTAAATTGGCTAAAATTAAAGAAATATCTACAATGAATGATTCTCAGTTAGAATTTTTAGTATATAATACTAAAAAAGCAATAATTTCCTTAATTCAGCCTTTATATCATGAAGTATTAAAAAGAAATAGAAGCGACTTAATGGATATTCTAAGATATAACTGGGATTTATATGGCATACGATCTCCCATAAAATGTAGTAAATGCGGATTTAATTCTATTATGCCAGATTTTAGCTGTAAAGTATGCGGATATGTCATGAGCATGAAAGAAGTTAAATCTCAAATAGATGTTATAAATATATTGAAAGATCTCTCGAATATTGATCCTGAAAGCTTTAAAGAGATACTTTCTGCTGGTTATTTTTACTATACTGCGGAAGGCCCTATAGCGCCTTCTAAACTAAAGCCTGAGCCTGGATATTTGTTTTTTGAAATTATATTGAATTCTAATGAGAAAAAGACCTTAAGCAGTATTCACAGTACTCAGCAGACTTAATATATGCTCCGCATATTTTACATCTATTATTCTTAAAAACTATTAATGAATTCTCAAATGTGTGAAATATTTCATTATCGCTAAATTCCATACTAGACCATTTCAATATTTCATTTAGTAATGGATCATTAGTATTTAACTCCCCAGTTATTTCATTGAATCCCTTCAGCTCTTTTAACGGTGTATTATATAACGGAATAAAGAATATCTTCTGATTAAAAATACTAGTTAAACCATAATAACTTAAAAAACCATAATTAGAAGTAGAAATTGAATAAATCATATAAGATAAAAAGAAATCGGCAGTAAAAGGAAGAATTATTTTATTAGCATCTAATTTCATTATATTTGTGAAAAATCTCCATAAATCATAGTTTATTTCCATACTTTTAAATTCTACTTTAGTTTCTTCAAAATCTAATTTGCAATCTTTACATATCTTTAAAATAATATTTTTTATTAGATTAGCTACATTCTCATAAAAGTCAGGGTATATTAGGATAACTTTATCTTCTCTATTTAAGAATCTTGTTTCTGAAAGCTCTCTTCTTATTCTTTTTATTATCTCATTTCTTGCGCATTGTTTACATAATAGTTTTCCACTAACACTTACTTCTGCAGGATTTCTATTACACTTTACGCAGAGCACTTCAATCAAAATATATAATACTGATTAAAATAACTTCCTAATAATGATAGAAAAATTTATATATAAGCGATACTAATGGTCTGCAGAAAAGGTGCGTAAAAATGTCATCAGGAGTTCCAGTCTTACTGTTTAAAGAAGGTACTTCAAGAAATAGCGGAAGGGATGCACTTAAAAACAATATACTTGCAGCAAGAACGTTAGCCGAAATGCTTAGATCTAGTTTAGGACCTAAAGGATTAGATAAAATGTTGATAGATAGTTTTGGAGATGTAACTATAACAAATGATGGAGCTACTATAGTAAAAGAAATGGAAATACAGCATCCTGCGGCTAAATTGTTAGTAGAAGCTGCTAAAGCTCAAGATTCCGAAGTTGGAGATGGAACAACTAGTGCAGTAGTCTTGGCAGGCCTATTTTTAGAAAAAGCAGAAAGTCTTGTTGACCAAAATATTCATCCAACTATAATCATTGAAGGTTTCAAGAAGGCTTTTAATAAGTCTTTAGAATTGTTACCTCAATTAGCTACTAAAGTTGATGTAAGCGATTTGAACAGCGCTACTGCCAGGGACGCATTAAAGAAGATAGTATATACTACAATGTCAAGTAAATTTATGGCAGAAGGTGAGGAGTTAAACAAGATAATGGATATAGTAATAGATGCTGTAACTACTGTTGCAGAGCCTTTGCCAGATGGAGGATATAACGTATCGTTGGATCTTATAAAGATTGATAAAAAGAAAGGAGGAACAATAGAAGATAGTCAACTTATACGCGGAATAGTACTAGACAAGGAAGTAGTACATGCTGGAATGCCAAGAAGAGTAGAGAAAGCTAAGATAGCAGTTTTAGATGCCTCATTAGAAGTAGAGAAGCCTGAAATATCTGCAAAAATAAGCATAACTAGTCCAGATCAAATAAAGGCATTCCTTGATGAGGAAGCTAAGTATTTGAAAGACATGGTAGACAAACTAGCTTCAATAGGAGCTAACGTAGTTATATGCCAAAAAGGAATAGATGATATAGCTCAACACTTCTTGGCAAAAAGAGGAATTTTAGCAGTAAGAAGAGTTAAGAGAAGTGATATAGAGAAATTAGAAAAAGCATTAGGAGCTAGAATAATAAGTAGTATAAAGGACGCTACACCAGAAGATTTAGGTTATGCAGAGTTAGTAGAAGAAAGAAAAGTAGGTAATGATAAAATGGTATTTATTGAAGGAGCAAAGAATCCTAAAGCCGTAAATATATTGCTAAGAGGTTCAAATGATATGGCGTTAGACGAAGCAGAGAGAAGTATTAATGACGCACTATACTCTTTAAGAAATATATTAATGGAGCCATATATTGTACCAGGCGGTGGAGCAATAGAATTAGAACTTTCTGCTAGATTAAGGGAATATGCTAGAAGTGTAGGTGGAAAAGAGCAATTAGCTATAGAAGCATACGCAGATGCTCTAGAGGAAATTCCAATGATATTAGCCGAGACTGCAGGACTTGAGCCGATATCTGCATTAATGGATCTAAGAGCTAGGCATGCCAAAGGTTTGACAAATTGTGGAGTAGACGTGATTAATGGTAAGATAATTGATGATATTTATAGCATAAATGTAGTCGAGCCAATAAGAGTAACAAGACAAGTCTTAAAGAGCGCAACTGAAGCAGCAACGTCTATAATGAAAATTGATGATTTAATAGCAGCGTCACAATTAAAGTCTAGTGGAAAAGGAGCAGGAGCAGGCGCTGGTGGAGAAGGAGCAGAAGGTGGAGGAGCTCCATCAATGGAGGGTTTAAGCTAAAATTTAATTTTTAACTTTTTAGTATTTCTTATACATTACGACTGCGTCTGAATCTTCCATATCTTTATATCCATCAATTTCTTGTAAAACTTTTTCTGCAGCTTTCTTTATATTTTCATCATTATAACTATTTATTATTTCTTGGAGCAATTTTTTAGCTAATTCTACACCTATTACTAACTCTAATTCTGTAAAGTCTGGACTTAATAAATAGTCTGTAATCTTTTTAGGATCTCCTCCATAAGAGGAGAACTTATATTTAGACTCTGCATATGCAAGCAGTCTTCTTACATCATCTAATCTTTTCAGATCTAAATTATTTGGCGTAAGCACCTTACTTGCCACATGCCTTAAGAAGTCGGGTTGTTCCAAACTATTTCGCCTATAGAAGTTTTATTCGGTATCGTGTATAAAAGGATTCTACTTAATTAAGTTTGAAACTCTTAATGAATACTTAAAAGCAAATTGTGATATAATTATCATAGTGTTAAGTATGAGTGTGAGGAAAAGGAAAAAGAGGGCTGATAGTGAAGAAACAGAAGAAGTTGAAAATAAACTAAAAGTTGTTTACTCTGATAAGGACGTTGTAGTAATGACTGCGCCAAACGAAGAAGAATTAAAACAAATTCTACTTGACCTGTTAACAGAAAAACCTATGAATCTAAAAGAATTACATAGTAAACTTTCTGGCATAGCTAGTGAAGATAAGATAAGAAGAGCATTAGCTAGCCTATCTGAAAAGGGGCAAGTGACTCTTCTTGAAGACGGAAAGTATGCCAAACTAGGCACAGAATAAAGTTTATTTCGACTCTCTTATTGGACATTTTTGCCAATATTTGCTACATAAATTGGCATTGGCAGATGTTATTATTCTGCCAAGAATTTTACAATAAGCTATGAAGCCAGATTCTATTTTCATTAATTGGAAATACTCACAACTGCTATCTATTTTTTCGCTCAATATGTTAACTTCAGGATAAAATTTAATTTCCTGATCTATTTTCTCGTTAAATACTTCCAATCCTTCTTTTTCTTCGTTTTTGTCAACGAAATATCTGCAACCTTTAAATGTCTTAAAACATCTAGATGGGCTAACAATGGTATCCGTAGGACTTTCTAACATAGGTGACATACAATATCCATTTTTGTAATATGGGCATATATCACGTTTCTGCAACTTCTCTCACTATTACATGAATGCCCAATATATCATTATCTTCCGTATCCCACTTAGGTATATGTATTGTGCTTACAATAACGTTTTCTACATTATTTTTCTTCATTTCCATTATGGCTTCTTTCACTTTTTCCTCATTTATCTTCTTACCGCTAAAATCTTCCACAACTAAAACTTCTGCTATTTTCATAATTAATGACTTTAGTTAGCAAAGCATTAAAAGCTAAATTCCATATTAGTTGTGTGAATATCATAAGGGAAGCTAAAAAAGAGGCCTCACAGATAATATCAAAGGCTATTGGAATAAACGAGGACATAATTTTAAATAATATTGAATATCCACCTAAAGGAGATTTAGGAGACTTAGCTTTACCTTTACCTTCAGTTACTAAGAATTTTAATGTGAATGTAACTGGAAAAGGATATTATATTAAAAATATTGAAAGATCTGGAGTGTTTATTAATATATTTCTTGATGAATCAAAAATATTTACTACAATATTTTCTAATTTTGACGAAAAATACGGTATTGAAAAATCTGAAAATCCTAAAAAAATTGTAGTAGAACATACAAGTGCTAATCCAATACACCCATTGCACATAGGTCATTTAAGAAATTCAATACTAGGAGATACTTTAGTAAGATTATTAAGAGCCAGAGGACATGATGTAAATTCTAGATTCTATGTTAACGATAGCGGAAGGCAAGTTGCTATTTTAATCTATGGTCTTTCTAAATTGAACTATCCTGAGCCTCCTTCAAATATTAAAAAAGACGAATGGTTAGGTTTAATATATGCTATGACAAATGTAATAATCGAAATAAAGAAAATTACTGACGAGTTAAAAAATTCTGGAGAAAATGAGTATAAAGAAAAAATTTCCAAGAGGGACGAACTTGTAGCTACAGCTAATGAATTGAGAGAGAGAAATCAAGAATATTTTGATATTTTAACTGAAAATATTATGAAAGATATTGATCCAGAAAAGGAAATTCTTGAGATTATAAAGAAATATGAGACTGGAGACGCAAACACTAAGGTTATAGTAAGGAAATATGTAAGCTATGCTATAGATGGGTTTTTGGAAAGTTTAGATAGACTTCACATCTCATTCGATGTATTTGATTATGAAAGTGATATTTTATGGTCGGGCGAGGTTAAACAAATACTCAATATTGCTCTCGACTCGCCTGCAAAAATAAACTACAAGGGCACATGGGCTTTAGACCTTCAAAATTTTATAGACGATAAAACTAGAGAAGAATTAAATATTCCTAAAGATCTTGAGCTTCCGCCTTTAGTTTTAATGAGATCTGACGGGACAACATTATATACATTACGGGATGTAGCATATACTTTTAGGAAATTTTCTGACTTTAAGGCAGATATTGTAATTAATGTTATAGCAGAACAACAGTATATGCCACAGATACAGCTAAGGGCTTCATTATATATCTTAGGATATCCTGAATATGCTAGAAACTTGTTACACTATTCGTACGGAATGGTTAATTTACAAGGTATGAGAATGAGTGGTAGATTAGGTAAATATATATCGTTAGATGATATTTACGATAAAGTAAAAGAAGTAGTGGAAACTAAAATAAAAGAAAAGAAGGGAAACGTAGAAAACTTGAATGAGATTGTTAATTCAGCCATAAGATACGCGATAGTTTCAGTTTCTGCAAATAAGCCTATATCATTTAATATTTCTAAAATAACTAATCTTGAAGAAAACAGTGGGCCATATCTTCAGTATACATATGCTAGAGCATATAATATCCTTTCAAAAGTTAACGAGAAATTAGATTTAAGTAAAGCTGATTTGAATGAACTTTCTGGAGACAAAAGGAAAATACTGATTATGATATCTAAGTTTCCGGAAATTTTTGGAAAAGCCGCAGACGATATGAAACCTGAAATTTTGGCTATTTATCTAAGACAATTTTCTGACTTATTTAATTCATGGTATGATAAGGAAAGAGTTCTACAAGAAACTGATGAGAATAAAAGAACTACTAGAATTTATCTAGTGAAAGGAGTAGAGGGAGTTTTAAGAAACGGGTTAGAAATTTTGGGGATAACGCCTTTATCAAGAATGTAAATGGACCCGTAGCTCAGCCAGGATAGAGTCCAGGCCTCCGGAGCCTGTGGTCCCGGGTTCGAATCCCGGCGGGTCCGTTATGTTAGTTTATCTATATATTGAGTTAGAAACACTTTTCACTAATGCACTACTATTTTGAAAATTTATATCTAGAATCCCATATTAATTAAAAAATACCGCTATATGCTATCTTAAGGTAATACTATCATCTACATTAGATATAGTTTAAAGCCAAAAGACTGAATAATTATAATGGTTCAAATGCAAGCTAGTGCTAGCATTCTCTCTCTTAATAAGATCTCAGTGATAAAGCGGGATGGTAACAAGGAAGAGTTTAAACTTGAGAAGATTTTATCCAAGCTGGGCTTTATTCCAGATAAGGTCATGGAGGGAATAACTAACGATGTAATGCAGATTGCTAAAGATAATATTATAGACTCTAGGACATTAGCTGATATAGTTGAAAGGAATCTTATTGAGAATTCTCTTGAATATCCAGAACTCTTGGATTTAGCTAAGAGATTTGTTTTATCTAGAATATATAATCATGTTTATGGTAAAGGAAAGTGGAAAGACTTTGATCAAAAGGATCTTCTTCTTTCATATAATGCTCTAAAAGTGTTGGAAGCTCGTTATTTATTAAAGGATCCTAACACGTTACGTTATATAGAGACACCTCAAATGATGTTTAGAAGAGTAGCTAAGTTCCTTTCAAATGTAGAAAAAATATATGGGAAAAGTGAAGAAGAGATTCATCATATTGAAGAAAAGTTTTATGAAAAAATGAGTGAATTGAAATTCTTGCCTAATACGCCAACTCTTATGAATAGTGGTACAAGGTTAGGTATTCTTTCAGCGTGTTTTGTACTTCCTGTAAAAGACTCTATGACTACTTCTCAGGGAGACGGAATATATGATACATTAAGGGCTATGGCTCTAGTTCATCAGCAGGGTGGAGGTACTGGATTTGATTTCTCTGAACTCAGGCCTAAAGGAGACATAGTAGCTTCAACAGCAGGCGTAGCTTCCGGTCCCGTATCTTTTATGAAAATATTTGACGTTTCTACAGATGTTGTAAAACAAGGTGGTAAGAGACGAGGCGCTAATATGGGTGTAATGCATGTATGGCATTCTGATATAGAGGATTTTATCCATGCTAAAACTGGTCAGCTTAAAGATGTGCAATTACAGAATTTCAATATTTCTGTAGGCGTATATGATTATTTTATGGATAAAGTAGAAAAAGGTGAAGAAGTACCTCTTATTACTCCTAGGAAAACTAAGATACCTGGTACTGACCATGATTATTATATAGTAAAAGCAAGAAATTACATGAACGAAGAATGGGTACAAGAAGAGATATTAAGTGAATTAGAAGAAAAAGGTTCAGTCTATCTAGATGAGAGTAAGATTGTTACAGTGGATGAAGCGCTATATATTGCCGAAAAAGAAGGCGCTATAATTAGGTGGATTAACGCTAGAACTATTTTTGACGAAATAGTAAAAGGTGCATGGGACGGAGGAGATCCAGGACTTCTTTTTATTGACGAAATAAATCGAAGGCACCCAGTATGGTATCTAGGTAAAATTCAAGCTACTAACCCATGTGGAGAAGAACCTCTTTTATCTTGGGAATCCTGCAATCTAGGTTCTATTAATCTTGAGAAATTTGTAAAAGGAGAAGAAAAAGTCTATGTTGATTGGGATGGTTTAGCAGATACTATAAAATATGCTGTTAGATTGCTGGACAACGTAATAGATGCTAATAGGTATCCTTTAAAACAGGTAGAAGATGGCACTAAGAGAACAAGGAAAGTTGGTTTAGGTGTTATGGGGTTAGCTAGAATGCTAATAAAACTTGGAATCCCTTATGATAGTGTCGATGCAGTGTACTTTTCATATCAGTTATCTAAGTTTATTTATTATCATGCATTTAAGGCATCTATAGAACTTGCAAGGGAAAAAGGATCATTCCCAGCATATGATCCTACAAGATATAGAGAAATATGGGATTCTTCTAGGCCGTTTGACTATCTTCTTTCAGTTACTGGAATTAATGAGACTCCTTCAACGAGGATAAAAGAACTTACTAAGATTGTAGACTCACTTGATTTTTCTGCACTTAAAAAGGACAGAATAACTTTTGGATTAAGAAATTCTACAGTAGTTTCTATAGCACCTACAGGCACAATTTCTATAATTGCGGGTACATCATCTTCTATAGAGCCGCTCTTTGCTTTAGCGTTTATCAGAAACGTAGCTGTAGGTAAATTTATGGAGATAGATCCATTGTTTTTGGATTACTTAAGAAGATATGAATTAGATAACTCAGAAGTTGTTAAAAAGGTAGCAGAAACTGGGACGGTAGCCGAAAATCCATTTATGCCTTCTACGATAAGGAAATTATTTAGGACAGCTCATGAGGTATCTCCGGAATTTCATGTCTTGCATCAGGCAGCGTGGCAACAATGGAATGATTCTGGAACTTCAAAAACAATAAATCTTAGGACAGAAGAACCACCAGAAACTGTAGAGAAAGTATATATGATAGCGTGGAAGTTAGGAATAAAAGGAATAACAATCTATAGGGATAAATCGAAATCGCAGCAAGTAATATACTTTGGAATAAAGAAAGAGAGAGAAGAGAAAGAGAAAAGACAACAACTTATCCCATCTGGAATGAGGTTAGAGAAGAAATATGTTGAAGTTAGCGAAAATTATGCAGGCGGATGTAAAACTTGTGAATTGTAACATAAAATAAAAATTTTTTTATACTTATGTGCAGAGTGTTAATATGGTAAAGATTATGTCTATTAGCTTACCATGTGAATTTTCAGTTAAAGAATTACTGCCTGCTATAAGATCTATAATAGCGGTTAAGTTAGTAAAGGAGAAAGGAATGCCAATATATAGAGCGTCAAATCTTATGGGAATAACGCCTGCAGCTGTTGCCAATTATATGACTAAAAAGAGAGGAGTTGCTATACGGGATTTGATTGAAAGTGATGAGAGAGTAATGTCGCTTATAAATGATCTTGTAGATAAGTTAGCTGCAAATAATGCCGATAATCTATCTTCTTACTATTGTATATTATGTTCAGAAGGTAAAAGAGCTCTAAAGAAGAAAGGGTTTGATATACCTGCGTGTATGTATGAAACTACTACGATTGTTAGATAATTTTTCTCTTAAGATATTGTTCTATCAGTTTTCTTATTTTTAGCCTTATTATATGAATTCCCCATTTTCTAAAAGGAATTTTTACTCTATCAAACTCCGTCATAATCTTCTCATTTTCATCTAAAATTTCAGCTTCTAAAATTCTTGCAGCAAGGTATAACGTAGAGATTACTGGAATATCTGACATATTAATGAGCTCTAAAATTAGCTCACCGTTATTATAATTTATAAATAACGGTATTATGGAACTAGGTTCAATTCTATATAAGCTAATATTATACTTAGGTTTACAATCAATATCTATAACTGGATTAGATAAATTCCAACTTATTCGATGAGGTTTAATTTCCTTCCAATTTCTACCATACTCCACTAATAAATCCATACCTTCAGCAATTACTTTGCCTTTATCAAAATCCAACTTAATCGGTCTTGATGATATGATGCATAATGTCTTATCTAGTTCTATACATATAAATGAAGAACTATTAACAGGTTTAGAAGATAATTGAATAAAAAAAGGATTAAGAAATATAAATGAAGGATTATAAAAACCAGTATTAATTTTTATTTCATTTTTCAAATTCTCTTTAGCTATGTAATGGTCAGTTATTTCTCCAGGCTTTAATTGATCTCTTTCCCATGGTGAAGGATTTATATATCCATTACCTTCATTACATGGTATTAAATCGAATATCATTTTTTTAATGGAATAAATATCTAATCTGTTATAATTCCATGGTATAGACTTTAATATTAATGGTGTTCTTACTAGAACTTTATTTCCTTCTCCAATAGTCTCTATATAGCTTTCGTCAGGGCCTATAATTTTTGCGTTATATTTCCATTCAATTTCTTTAGGTTTAGAAAGATTAAGTAGCTGTGGTAATTGTTCAATAGATAAATCTTCATCCGTTATTATTACCTTATTATAAACCTCGAAAGGATAAGTTGAGAATTTATTAAAATCAATCAAAAATCATAACACCTTCAGACAAATGCCTTTTCTTCACCTTTCAGGATCGGGGGTAATTCTTCACCATTAGATGATTTGTAATTCCCTCTTAATTAATTCAGCTACTTTCTTTCCTTCAGCTTTTCCTCTTACTTTTGCCATTACCCTACCCATAACTAAACTGAAAGCTTTTTCTTTTCTCTTATAAATCTCTTCCTTATTTTCCTCTATTGTCTCTCTAACTATTTTCTCTAGTTCACTATCAGAAATCATAGAATATTTATTTATTATATCTTCTATTTTGCCATTTCCTCTAGAATATTCAGTTAAAATTTCTGGTATAGAATCCTTATTTATATTTCCCTTATATATTTCGTTTATTACCTCATCAATTATATCATCAGTAATTAAATCTGGATTTCCTCCCTGAGTTTTAACATATTTTACAGTATTTTCTATAGTGGTAGCAATAATCATTGGTGGTACTTTAGGAGAATACTTTTTAACAAGATCTTCAAATAAATCTATTCTTGGGTTATTTATTAATTGTTTAGCTAATTCTTCGCTTATACCAGTACTAAGCAAACTCTTTATCTTATCCTCCGGAGTAGGTGGAATTAATTGTTTAGCCTCTTCTATTAACTGTTTAGATACTCTAGTTGGCATTACGTCTGTTTCTGGATACATTCTTGCAGAGCCTGGCTGAGGCCTTAAAAACTTTGTAGTGCCATCTTCGTTGGCTCCTCTAGTTTCTTTTGGTATACCATCAAATGCGTAAAGTATTCTTTCTTTTATTACATTGGTAGCCAGGTCTAGTTTATCTTTAGGTCCTACTATTAGTACAAAAGCATCGTTAGTAGATGTATTTAGATTTTCTTTCACTTTGCTTATCTCTTCTTCAGTTATTCCATAATTTGGTAGCTCGTCTGAATGAAATATTCCACCCAGTCCTGCTAATGCTTTTACGTAATCAGATACTTCTGTTCCAAAACGTCTTTTAGGCACTAGTTCTTTTCCGAATATTCCTCTAAATCCTGCTACTTTTATTCCGTACACTTTTCCGTTTGATTTAATTGCTGAAAGAATAACTTTACTTTTAGTGTTTTTAAATAGATCTGTGAGATCTTTTATGATAAAGTTTTTCTCTATCTCCTCTTTCGTAATTTTTTTCTCTATCTCCTCTTTTATTTTTAGAAGATTGTATTGTCTTAATACTTCATATTTTATTATCATAGGAATAAGATCGAGTTCTTGTACACCTTTTATCTCTATTTTGACACCACCGGTAATAGAGACATTAAGATCTTGTCTTATTGTTCCTAATCCTCTCTTTACTTTTCCAGTTAATCGAAGCATTTGTCCTATCTTAAAAGCTACTCGTTTAGCTTGTTCTGGCGAATGTATATCGGGCGCAGTTGAAATTTCTATTAGTGGTATACCCAATCTATCTAGATTGTATATAATTTCTTTTCCTTTATCTTCTATTTTTCTTGCAGCATCTTCTTCTATAGCTATTGTCTGAATTCCAATCTCGCCTTCTTCATCATTTAGATTGCCTCCTAGACCCACTATTGAAGTTCTCTGAAACCCAGATGTATTAGACCCATCTATTACTTCTTTTCTCATAACGTAAATCTCATCAACTATATTTCCTCCAAACGCTAATGTCATTGCTATTCCAATTTTTAATGCTTCCTCATTAAGATTATGAGGAGGTTCTTCATCATATTCTACTAGACAAGTGCTTTTTTCTGGAATTCTATAGATGTATTTTTTACCTTTCTCCCACTCAAATAATGCTGCAACATCGACTTCTCCTACTTCGCTCATTACAGGCCTTAAGAATCTTTCTATAGTAAATTTATACTCATCAGTTAGCAAAGTTGGACAGTTACAGAATAGTTTGCTTTTAGTATTAAGTTGTTGATGAATTTCTAAGCCAACCTTTAAACCTAATTCTTTATAATTAAGCTCACTCATGATACCACCTTGGAAAGAAATCTAATGAATGTCTACTGTTAATTTCCCCTACAAGATTAGTTAGCATTAAGTTCTTTATTTTTTCTATATCGTTTTCATGGGCTAAAACCCACATTAGCTTAACTAACGCTACCTCTGGTAACATATCCTCTAATGGTACTACACCGACTTGTTGAAGTAATCTACCAGTAGTATAAACGTTCATATTTACTCTACCAAAAATACACTGTGAGGTCATTCCTAAGAATATGCCGTCTTTTGCAGCTTTTTTAAATGAATCAAGGAGCTCTGTAGATGTATGGCCTAATCCAGTACCTTCTATTATTATCCCTCTAATTTTTTTTGTATCTACCAAATAATCTATGAAAGAAGGATCAAAGCCAGGATAATATTTTAGTAAAAATACTCTATTATCAAACTTAGAATCTACGGTAGTCTCTTCGTCTTTTGTATGATAATCTGGTCTAAGTATTTTGATTTCCTTTTCAAGCCACAAAACCTTAGCTAACGGTTTGTCATTTATACTTTGAAATGCGTCTCTTCTACTTGTATGCATTTTCCTAACTTTAACGCCCCTATGAGCTAGTGTATATAAATCAGAGCTTTCTCCATGCATGTTAATTACTACTTCACCAAACGGAGCTTTTTTAGCAAGCAAAACTGAAGAGTATAAATTTATGGGGGAATCGCTACTTGGTCTATCGCTACTTCTTTGTGATCCTACTAAGACTACCGGCCCTTGCAATTTTTTAAGGGAAAAAGATAAAGCTGCAGCAGTATACGCTAAAGTATCAGTTCCATGAGCTATAACAACTCCTAAATTTCCTTTATCAAAGGCAGATTTTATAGCTTCAGCTATTTTAATCCATTTATCCGGTGACATGTTCTCGCTTAATATACTAAATAATATTTCTGCTGAAATTTTGGCTATTTCGTTAATTTCTGGCATAAATTGTATTATTTCTTCAGTAGATAGAGCTGGCCTAACTGCGCCAGTTTCGTATTCTATTTTACTTGCTATAGTTCCTCCTGTGCTAATTATTTTAACTTCGCTTTTTTCTTCCTTTTCTGGCATAACGTTAAGTGGTTTTTGGATTCTTTTCTCTAAAACAGATATTTTTGAATTATCAACAGATATTCCAACATTATATCCATTTTCCATTTTTATGACAATTATACTATCATCCCTAGAATACGATGGCATTAGAATACCTTTTATTTTAAAAGAATCTCTAGAAATTTCTATTATATCGCCAATATTAACATTTAACTTAGATAATATATCCAGAGCTTTTCCTCTATAACCTTCAAGTGACATTTAAGAAAAAATACATTAACTTATCTAAAAACCTTATGAACCTTTGCCTCTTTGTTGTGGAGTTTTTGAAGATTTCACAATTCTTTTCTCAAATTCCATTCTATTTCTTAATTTAGGTGGTTCTTTAGATTTTTCTTTTGGCTGAACCTTTGGAGTTTGGCTTCTAACTTTCCCAGCTTTAGTCAGTGAACCATGAGACGGCATTTATTTATCATGTTATAATGTGAAAACAAGAAATTTAAACTTAGAGCTTTAAGTGTTCTGGGCAATAATGAGAATATATTTGGTAGAACATGTTATTGGTTCATTTGCATTTGATGAAGACGGAAAGCTTATAGATTACGTTCTTAATCCAAGAGAGTTAGGTAAAGTTGTTGAAATGCTTATTTCTAACGAGGAAAAAGGCGATCCTTTACCATCTACTATAGAATTATTACAAAAAGTTAAACCTAATGAGGCTATAATAGAAAACGAGACAGAAGTTTCTAAACTACAAAATCTAGGAATAAAAATTAGCGCTACAATACATCATTTAGGAGCTAAGGAGTTTAGACAATCGTTAGCAAAATACGCACTTGAGTCAAAATATGCCTCAAATGAGAATGATCTCTACTCATTTCTTTATCAAGTAGCATTTGAGTATACTAGAAGAAAACTAAGAAAAGCTGCTCAAAAAAGAGATTTATTAGCAATACAAGCAATAAGAGCTATAGACGATATTGATAAGTCAATTAACTTATTTTCGGAAAGATTAAGGGAATGGTATAGTCTTCATTTCCCAGAATTAGATAAAATGATAGAAGATCATGCTCAATATTCAAGGATAGTAAGTGAATTAGGATATAGGGACAATATAACGCTAGAATCGCTTAAGGATATAGGATTTAATGACGCTAGAGCTAATAAACTTGCAGAAGCTGCTAAGAAAAGTATTGGAGCCGATATATCAGAAGATGATATAAATTCAATAAAAGAATTATCAGATACAATTTTAAATCTATATAGAATAAGAAACGATCTATCAGAATATGTAGAGTCAGTTATGAAGGAAGTTGCACCAAACGTTACTGCCCTAGTAGGCGCTACATTAGGAGCTAGACTATTAAGTATAGCAGGGAGTTTGGAAGAATTATCTAAGATGCCAGCTAGCACTATACAAGTTCTTGGTGCAGAAAAAGCATTATTTAGAGCGCTAAGATCAGGAAGTAGGCCACCAAAGCACGGTATAATATTTCAATTTCCCGCAATTCATACTTCACCAAGATGGCAAAGGGGTAAAATTGCTAGAGCTTTAGCAGCTAAATTAGCTATTGCTGCTAGAGTCGATGCATTTAGTGGGAGATTTATTGGAGATCAATTAGTGGATCAATTAAATAAAAGAATAGAGGAAATAAAAGTTAAATATGCGCAGCCTCCGCCTAGAAAGCAAGCTCCTCAAAAAGAGACTCATGAAAGAAGAGATCATGAAAAAGGTAGAGGTAGGAGAGAGAGAAAAGGTAAAAAGGGTAAAAACTATAGGAGGTAATGAAAAATGTCTGAATCTATAAAAACTATTAAAGAAACTAAAATGGAAAACGTATTTGAGTGCATCTATGTTGATGGGACAACAAGGCTGTGTACCAAGAACTTTGCACCTGGTTTTTCAGTATATGGAGAAAGATTAGTTAAATATGAAGGAATTGAATATAGAGAATGGAACGCATTTAGAAGCAAATTGGCAGGTGCTATTCTTAAAGGATTAAAACATAATCCAGTAAAAAAGGGCACGAAAGTTCTTTATTTGGGTGCGGCTTCTGGTACAACGCCCAGTCATGTTTCCGATATAGTAGAAAACGAGGGTAAAGTATACGGTGTAGAATTTTCAGCAAGAGTAGTCAGAGAATTAATATTAGTAGCGCAGCATAGATCAAATCTATTTCCAATTCTTGCTGATGCTAGATTTCCTCAAAGCTATAAGTTACTTATAGAAGATCCTGATGTATTATATGTAGACATAGCGCAGCCTGATCAAACTGATATAGCGATATATAATGCTAAATTCTTCTTAAAAGATAACGGATATTTACTTTTGGCAGTAAAAGCTAGAAGTATAGATGTTACCAAAGAACCAGAAGAGATTTTCAAGACAGAAGCAGAAAAGCTTAGGAATTCTAATTTCGAGGTAGAGCAAATAATTAACTTAGATCCTTATGATAAAGATCATGCTATGATATTAGCCAAATTCAAAGGCTAGATAATGTTAGATAAAATAATCGATCTTGGGTTTAAAGATATTCTATCTTCTTTACCATCAGAGTTTGTAACCTTAAATGACGCAGTACAAGGTAAAAATAAGATAAAGCTTAAAAATGGTTTTATTCATGAAATGGATAAAAACGAAATACTAAAGTTATCAAATATTATACCATTATACTTATGGGCTTTGATAAAGGTCCCATTTATAATATTAAAATTGGAAACTCCCGGAGAATATACAATAAACGGATCTGAATGGGATAAAAAAGCTTTATCTATTGTTCTAAATAAGGACACTGGAAAATTCATTTCGTCTCTTGATGTAGAAAAATTAATGAAAGATTATAAGTCATTAATATTTATAACTTTGTCATATAGTATATTTAATACTAGTGATAATAACATAGAGGAAGGAATGTAATATGGAACATAACATTCAGCACATAGCCGATATCTTAGAAAATGAGGGGTTAGATTACTCTATAATAAATTATCCAGAAAAAAATAAAAAATCGATAGATATAATAGTTACATATGATTCAAAAAGATTAGTAATAAAGGTATCTACAGATAAAATATCTAAAGAGGAACTAATGGACCTAGAGAAATTCTCATATATTGCAGAAAGTTTTCCTATAATAATTACTGATGAAACAGAAGAAGATATTGCACTACAGAAAGATAAAGTTGTAGGATTATCACTAGATGGATTAAAAAGAGTTATAGAAGGAGACAAGATTTATGTATATAGAACCCGTGGAGGAATGTTTGTAAGGATAAGGTCAGACGTCTTAAGAAGGAAAAGAGAAGAAATGAAGTATAGTATGGGAGACTTAGCTAAAATGCTTGGAGTCTCTAGGAAAACTATTTATGACTATGAAAATGGAGAATCTGACGTTTCAATAGAAATAGCAGAAAAACTTGTAGATATATTTGGTCCAGATGTAATTGGGGACATATTTCAAGATTTACCTACTAGAATAGAAAACTTTGATATAGACTTTAAAAAAGATAAAGGATATTTACATCTTTTAGATATATTATCTGCTGAAGGATTTAATGTTGCTAGGCTTAGACTTACGGCAGCGGATATAATAGCCGCTAAGGATGGACAAAAACTATTAGTTACAATGGAACCTAAGAAACAAGACTTTGCACTTAAAAAGATAAATGAAGCTCATAAAATAGCTACTAAATTTAAGTTAAATTTAATTATAGTATCTAAGACTTCTTCTTTTGCGAAAGAGTTAGAAAAAGATGGATTTAAAGTATACTTAGAAAACGAATTAGATAGCCTAAAAGATGAGATTAAAGGAGATTGACGAAGGTAAAGCTAAATTATTAATACCAGATCCAGAGGAATTTAGAAAAGAAGGGAAATTTGATCCTTCATGGGCTCCAGTATTTTATAATCCAAGGATGATATTTAATAGAGACTTTAGTGTAGTAATAGTTCATTTTTTATCTCCTAAGACCATTGTTGATGCTCTTTCAGCTACTGGCATAAGAGGAATAAGATATTATTTAGAATCTTACACTGCAGACGAGATAATTTTTAATGATAGAAATAAAGATTCTGTTGAACTTATACAGAAAAACATAGAATTGAATAAAGTTCCTAATACCAAAGTATTTAATAAAGACGCAAATTCTTTACTCTATGAGATTAAATCTGACTTCGTTGATATTGATCCATTTGGATCTCCTTCACCTTTCATTCTATCGTCTATTAATGCTGTAAAAAGGGGAGGATTTGTAGCGTACACTGCTACAGATTTAGCACCGTTAGAAGGTAGAGCAAGAAGATCATGCTTGAGAAAATATTTTACCTTCAATTATAAACTTAGTCTATCTAAAGAAATCGGATTAAGAGTATTAATATCGAAAGTAATACAAGAATCTGCTATAATGGAAAAATCTGTATATCCACTAATTTCCTATTACTCAGATTACTATTATAGAGTATTCTTTAGAGTTATTAACGGAGCAAAAAAAGCCGACGAAGTATTAGAAAAATTAGGATTTATCTATGAATGTCAAGATTGTGGCTATCATGAAATATCGCATACTCAATGTATAGATAAATGTTCGTATTGTGGAAGTAAAAATATAAAAACTGTAGGTCCGTTATGGCTTGGGAATTTGATAGATAAAGATTTCGTTAACGGTTTGTCTCAGAATTTGGAAAAATTTAGTTATCTAAAGTATTATGATAAGATACGAAGTATTGTAGATTTACTTCTAAACGAAAGTAATTATGTTGGATATTATAATCTAGATTTTCTGGCATCAAAACATAAGACAAATGTGCCAGCAGTCAGTAAAATGATAGAATGCTTAGGTGATGCTTCAAGAACGCATTTTGATACAAAAAGTATAAAAACTAACAAAAAATTTGAAGATATATTATTATGTATTAAAAATTTATCTTATTATAGATAATATCCATTCTGAAAGTTTTGAACATGAATTTGGATTTACATGGGCTCCATTATTACACTTATAGAGAAATTTACATGAAAAGCATGGTATATCAGAAATATTTCTAAGTTCTATTAAGATCTTAGGCTCGTTAAACACTTGTATAGCAAATAGTTTAACAATGCTTTTGCCATTTTCCTTTATCGATTTCTTTATAATGAGTTTTTTTTCTATGAGCCTTTTAACTATAGTACTTAATTCACGTGTTGAGAGCCCTACTGATTTAGCAAGCTCTTGTTGTGATATTCCTTGACTCCCTCTTTCAATTATCTTTTGATGTATTAAATCTTCATAAGTTGAAATTTTTGATTCCATTCAAAAACACCTGTGTTGGCTACATATATATTATACTTTATTCTAGCTTATTTAGTTTGCTATATCATTAAATCTATAAACTAACTTCAATATCGAAATTATTTATAATTTCTTTATATCTATTCCTTATTGTAACTTCAGTTATTTTTAAAGACTCTGCGACTTCTTTCTGAGTTTTCTTTACATCCATTAATGTGCTTATTAAATATACTGTAGCAGCGCTTAGGGCTAGATACCCTTTACCGCTAGTTAAACCATTTTTATACATTATATCTACAACCTCAGCAGATTTAGTAGCAATAACTGAAGGTAATTGTAATTTTTCTATTATTTCAGGTATATATCCTACAGGTTTTACTTTTGGTCTAAAATTTTGTATAGTTTTTGATATTTCTTGAACTCTTTCTAGGGCTTTCCATAATTCACTGGATGATAGAGCATATCGAGTTTTAATTTCTTGTAAATGTTTTGGAATATTATTAATTTGGCATGAATAGTATAATATTGCTGCTATGAGCGTATACATCTCAATTCTTCTTGCAAGACCTGTTTCTATAAGTTTTCTTAATATTAATGCAGACGTCTCTTTTACATATTCTGGCAGTGCTAATTTTGCAGCTTCATTATTAAGTACAGATAAATAAGTTACCAGCTTTTTATCCTTTGAAGAGACTCTAAGTTTATTTTGTAGTCTTTGCATTTTTAGAAGTTTTACTTTATCTTTTACTTTTCCATATCCGATTTTTGTTGTTAACCCTTGGTCATGAACTTTGAGCGTTAATGGGGATCCAGTTCTTTCTTTTATTATTCTATCTTCGTAATTATATGCTCTCCATTCTGGACCAGAGTCTATTACATTATCCTCTATTACATATCCGCAATTAGAACATATATATTGCCCTCTTTCATAATCGTATCTTATATTTTCTGATGAGCAATTAGGACAATTCATCTTCTATTCCTCCGTTTCTTAGATTCTCTATTTGTTATCTCTAAGTATAACTTAGTTTTTGGCTCGTCTTCTGTCAAAGGATATGCTAATATGTATGGCTCATTAATATTTCCAATTACATCTATTACTTTAGCTACTCTTTTCCCTTGTTCATCAATAATTATTTTTCCAATAGGATTTAAGTGAACATAGTCATTTTTGTTTGCCTTGATGAGATATTTGTTTTTTAAAGTCTTTTTTTCATACGTTCCAAGTTCAATAAGTCTACTGCGTGTCACATTATCTAATTACTACTTTCATATGCTTATTATTAACTTTTAATAATACCTCGATAAAATCGACGTGGATATTACCAGGCTAAGATAGAGGATTATTTGGCTAATTGGTTTAAATAGCATCTGTAAAAGGCTATATGGAAAAAATTATTAACATATGTCTCTATATACAAGTCGATGACTGATTCAACAACAGACAGTGAAGAAGAGGCTCTTTACAGGAAAATTTCAGAAATAAGAGAAGAGTTGGGAAAACTTAAGGATAAAAAGAGATCACTTTTTGAAGATTTAAGTAAGTTAAAACAGAAAAGAAGTGAAAAAATTAGTAAATTAAGATCAATAAGAGAACAAGTTTTTACATTGAGGAACGAATATAAATCCAAAATTGATGAGTTAAATCAATTGAAAGAAAAGAAACAGAGTTTACTAAGTTATATTCAAGAGATGCGTAAGGAATTTGAAGAAATTAGAAATCTAATGAAACAGTCTCAAGGAATGAACCCAGATATGTTAGAGAAAAGAATAAAATCACTTGAATGGAGAATTGAAACTTCTAGCCTAAGTTTAGAAGAAGAAAAAAAGATAATTCAAAAAATAGCCGAATTAGAAAAGAAACTTTCAGAATCTAAAAAGTTCTTAAAAATAAAGGAAAAAGGAAGCGAAGAAAGAGCAGAATTTTTAGCAAAAAGAATAGAACTTTCTACTGTTAGAGAGCAAATGTCTAAATTGATAAATGAAATAAGTGAAAAAAGAAAAGTATTGAAAAGCTTAGTAGATGAACGAAATAAACTCAGGAAGGAATTAGACGAGATTACTGGAGAGATAAATAAGAAGAAAGACGAGATATCAAAGCTAAATTCTGAATTTAGTGTCAAAAAGGATGAATTAAATAAGTATACAAAGCAATTAAGCGAATATAAAAATGGCATATATAATAGATATTATGCTGAAAATAAAAATATAGATATTAAAAAAGGTATTGATAATTTCGCTGAAATAGGTAAAAATAAGGACTTGCTAGAGAAAAAGAAAAAAGTTGTAGAAGAAAAGTTGAAGAACGGAGGCAGACTTTCATTTGAGGAACTTTTAATACTTTATGGTAACGAAAATAAAGATGATGGAACAGCTAACAAATAAGACAGCTATCATTTATATTGATATTGATGATGATTTAGGCGATATAGGAATAAAAACTCCAGTGATAGGAGAAAAAGACGCTTTTTTAGCAATTCAAAGAGCATCTGAATATATTCCTGATGATTCTGATTTTAATTCCATGGTAGTAGCATATAATTTGTATAATAAGTTAAAAAGCAATAACAATGTAGAAATAGTTTTTATAGCAGGATCTAAAAAAGGTGGGCTGGATGCTCAATTAAACTTATCAAAGGAATTAGAAGAAGTCATAAAAAAGATAAATCCAGAACAGTCAATCTTAGTTTATGATAGTCCAGAAGACGCAAAAGCTATTCCAATTATTGAGTCTAAACTAAAGATAATTGGCATTCAACGTGTTATAGTAGAGCAGCATAGAGGTGTGGAAGAAACTTACGTACTATTAGGGAAATACTTAAAAAAGATAATCTCAGAACCTAGATATTCAAGAATTTTCCTCGGTGTGCCAGGAATTATATTTCTCATAGCTAGCGTTTTTTATATTCTTGGAATAGCTTCTTATCTTTTACCTGTAGTATTACTAGTTATTGGAATAGCTATGCTAGTTAGAGGATTTGGAGTAGATGATATGATAGAAAAATGGTGGGAGAATTCTACAATAATGGTAGTTGTAGGTATCTTGTCCATAATTTCTTTAATAATAGGTATAGTGGAGGGATATTTAACCTCTCAGACGATTAAGGGTTCTTATATTTTTACTATATCTTCTGAGATAATATCAGTTCTTCCTTATTTGACATTCTCTGTAATTATTCTTTTTGCTGGTAAAGCTCTAGAAAATGCATTAACTAGAAACATGAGAGTATGGCATGATCTGTTAAAGATAGTAGCCATAGTATTATCATACTATATAATATCTGGTGCTCTAAAAAATATACAAGAAGGAATTTATGTATTTCAAGTTCAATTACTATATATGTTATCAATTTCCTCAATGATTCTAATAACAATATATATAGCTTTAAGTATATTAGAAAAATATAAATTTACATAGTTGATTTTGTTATTTTATCTCTAACTTCTAATGGTATATCATCGATTTTGACTATGTTTGCTTTTCTAAATTTATGATTTGAGATAATATCAAGGACTATGTATCTATCTGGTGAATTCTCATCTCTATTTTTTAATACTCTTACTTTAACATATTTTCTTTTCCCAGTATCTACATATACATATTTCTTTTGCTTTAATGACATTTTTAATCACCAATAGTATTACTTAGAGATTTTAAATTTCTAGCTCTTCTTCCTCTTCTATTGCTCTTACGCAGTCTAGTTCTTCTAATTTATCGAAAATCTTTTTAACAGCTTTATATACTTCTTCTTCTCTTTTTGCCCCAGTTATTACCATTTTTCCGCTACTAAATATTAATAATACTACTCTAGGATCATCCATTCTGAATATAAGACCTGGAAACTGCTCTGGTTCATACATGTTATTTTCTAGTAAAAATGCGGCTTTATCTAGATTTACATGAACATGCATATTTGCGGACGCTACTATATTTTGTATTTGAATTTTTGGTTTTCCTGAAATTTTTATGCTATATTTCTTTAGAGTTTTGATTATTCGTTTTACCGACTTTATAAGCTCTTCAGTACTTTTAGCTCCTGTAACTACCATTTTTCCAGATTTAAATATTAGGGACGTTACTTTTGGAGTTTCTAATCTAAAGATTAAGCCTGGAAACTGATCTGGATCATATTCAACGTTTGGTACACTTCGTTCCATTGCATATAAATCTAATGATTCGTCTAATGTTACTGTTGCTACTATATTTTCTATACTTATAATTGGTTTATAAGCGATCGGATTAGAGATAATAGCTCACCATATATAATATCTTATAAACTCATTTATAAACCCCAAAGCTTTTTAAAAGAGAATGTTTTTAAGCAAACCTAATTCTGGAAACTCCATTATACCTTCTTTTTCAATAATAACATACGGTTTTGCTTTTTCTAAAATTCCAAAATTTCTTATTATTGGACTCATATAATTATTATGAAGTAACGAGACATCATTTCCTGATTGATATGTTCCTATAGAAGGAAGAACTATAACATTAGAAGAATTTTTAAGAGGAATATTTAGAAAACATTGCAATTTTCTTGAAAAACCTAGTTTATCTTTTATTGAAATTCGCGGATGCTCATGACCTATTATGTATGTTGTATTGTCTCTTAATTTAACATCCTTATGGCCGTGATATATATATATATTTCCAAGATCTAAATTATCTACTAATTCGACGTTATCAAATTTTTCAGTAACTAAACTGATATAATTATCGTGGTTTCCCTTAATGACTATTACCTTAATATTATCATTTTTTAGAATATTGAAAATATCATTTAAATCACTTCTTTCTTCTTTACCTAAAGAGTTAAACATATGTTTAAGATCGCCGTCTATTATTATCTTATCAAATTTGAATATCTTTAGGGATTTATTATATATATCAATAAATTTCTTTTTTTGTACTTTTGGAAGGAAAATTCCTTTTTTAGCCATTTCTTCTTCATATCCTATGTGAACATCAGACAGTATCATTGAGTTCATTTTTTTAAAATATAGTCCAGGAATATCAGATTCTATAAATAAATCTTGAGAAATTTCTAACATAACCTCACCTATTTATAAGCAATATAAATATAGTATAGCAAAAATGTCATACCTATATCTAATAGGCTTAGGACTGTCAAAAAAGTTTTTTACAAATAAGGCATTAGAGGCTTTAAAACAATCAGACATTATATTTTTAGATTACTACACATCGTTTTCTTGTGATTTAACTAAAGAATTTTTAGAGAAAATTACTGGAAAAGAAATTACATTAGCTTCAAGAAATATGCTAGAAAATAATTCTAATGAAATTATGAATCTTTTAGATTCAGGAAAAAATGTTGCTATAGCTTCTATAGGAGATCCTATAATAGCAACTACTCATGTGAGTATAGCAGTTGAGGCTAATCGAAAAGGTCATATAGTACAAGTAATTCCAGGTATTTCTGTTCATTGTTATATTATATCAAAATCTATGCTTTCATCTTATAAATTTGGAAAATCTGTGACTTTAGTATACCCATATGATAATATAATGGATTTTACACCATATGAAGTGATAAAATCCAATAGAGCATTAAATCTTCATACTATAGTATATCTAGATATAAAGGACGGGAAATTTATGAATGCAATAGAAGGTTTAAAATATTTAATTGAGATGGAGAATGTAAAAAAAGAGAACGTTATATCAATGGACGATATTGCAATTATAGGGCAAAGATTAGGCTGTGACGATGAGAAGATCTCTGCTGTGAAACTTTCTGATTTGGAAAATGCAAAACTAAGAGATCCACCACACATAATAATAATTCCTTCCAAAAATCTACATTATATGGAGGTAGAGGCAATACAATGTCTTCATTGAGAAATAGAGCCTTAAAATATATTGAAGGCATGGAAAAGAGATTAAAAAATATAAATATGCCAGAATTCCAAAAAATATTGGATTTAGCTAGGCAATATACCGATGACGCTAAATATTATCTGGAAAAAGGTGACGAAGAGACTTCTCTAGTAGACATAGCATATGCAGAGGGATTGTTAGATGCGATTTTAATTCAAAATAATATTGATCCAGATTCAGACATTTCAAAGAAAGTATTTGTAGGAGGAACTTTTGACATTATACATCCTGGTCACATAGCGTTTTTAAAGGAAGCCTCAAAATTAGGAAGAGTATATGTTTCTGTTGCTAGAGATAAAAATTCCGAAAAAATTAAAGGTAGAAAGCCTATAAATAATGAAGATCAACGATTAGAAGTAGTAAAAAATATAAAATATGTATATTATGCGTTTTTAGGCGATGAAAATGATTTTATAAAAAGTGTAGAAAATGTAAATCCAGATATTATCTTTCTTGGTCCAGATCAAAAAGTTAATGAAGAACAGTTTAAAGAAGAATTAAGAAAGAGAGGAATAAATGCAGAAATTCTTAGAATGAAAGAACGACTAAACAAGTGGGAACATAATAGTACTACTTCTATCATAAAAGAAGTTCTTAATCGATACTGTAATCACACGTAAGACTCTATTTCTACTTCATCTCCATCTTTTATATTTAGCTTTTCTCTGAGGTAATAAGGTGAAATTACTTCTATAACGCTTTTAGGATGAGTGCTTCTTAAAGGGAAAACTATAGCTGCAGGTCTAATTCCGTTTATTGATGCAGGAAATACTTTTACTGCTCCTAGTACTCTATTTTCATCCTTATATTCTGGAATAAGGATATGTTTCTCTGCATCTAGAATTATTCTATTTTCTAAAGATAATCTATCATATATTACTATATTTAATGTACCTGGATAAGGAGTAAATCCTAGGAATTTCTTGAATGAGTCTTCATAATAAGGTAACGAAAGAAATATTTTACCTTCTCCTAAGCCAGAGGTTACCATACCTTTTATCTTAAGTGCATGTGACGATATTATAGCTTCTCTGATTAATGAGAGACATTGAGATAGCAAATCTTCGCCTTTAGTAGTTAATGATATAATTTCACCATCTGTTGTTATAGTTCGTTTAATGATCTCCTTATCTTCCAATTCTTTTAATTTACGTGAAACTGATTGTTGAGAAAGATTTAATTCTTTAGCTAAAGTCTCTTGAGTGATTTCACTGGATTTAGCTAAAGATATAATTTTCGCTATTATACAAGCATCATTCAGCATCTTTACTGTTCCTCTGTACAGCCTAATTCAGCTTCTTTATATTCTCCATTTATATCGTCTTCAGAATCTTTAGTACTCCAGCTCCATTTTTGTGTCCATGCATTACCTATTTGAATAGGCTTTTCCAGCTTGCTTAATAGTACAATCCTACTTGGAATATGCTCTGATAATATTTTATATCCAGTAAATTTGGAAAGAGTTTCTGCAAATTCTCTTATCTCACTATGTCTGGGCATTGCATCTTTACTTAATCTATATGTAGATGGGCCAACATGCATGTATGCCTTTACTTCAATATAGGTGGGCATAGCAAGTTTAATTAAATTAGCAAATTCTTTTGCGTCTTCTATTCCCATGTTGAATCCCTTTATCATAGTCATTCTAATTACTGTAGGAGAACTAAAGCTTGGTAACATTTTTAGAGTTTCCATTACTAAATTCCATGAATTTGCAACTATAGGTCTATTAATGAGTTTATGTTTTTTCTCGTTTGGAGCTTGAAGAGATACGAAAAGTTGTGTAGGTTCTTCTTCAAGGCTAGCTAATATATCTGGTCTTACTCCACTTGTGACTAAGAATGTTGTCATTCCCTTTTTATGATATTCGCTTATTAATTCCCC
This sequence comes from Acidianus brierleyi, assembly GCF_003201835.2. Taxonomy (NCBI): domain Archaea; kingdom Thermoproteati; phylum Thermoproteota; class Thermoprotei; order Sulfolobales; family Sulfolobaceae; genus Acidianus; species Acidianus brierleyi. The sequence continues at coordinate 1,954,932 of NZ_CP029289.2, forward strand.
TAACTTATCATACAGTGTTGGTTCTCCTGTTAAGCTTATAGCAACATGAGCTGGTTTTGATGCATCCTTTATCATTGCTTGCTTTACTCCTTGCCTACCATAATATCCAGATACTGCTTTTACATGTTCTTCAATACTTTTTTCAGCAATGTATTCTGGATCATCCATGATTGGCATCTTAGTCTCATCCCATTCTACACCTATATCTTCTGGTTCTAGTCTCCAACAATGTATGCATCTAAACCAACACCATGCAGCTACTGGTGTCATTTGCACGCATCTATGGCTTTCAATTCCATAAAACTTACCCTTATAACAATATCTATTTTCTGTTAGCGCTTTATGAGTCCAATAACATTTCTTATAAGCACTATGACTACCTATTATGTGATACTTTTCTTTTTCCATTTCACTCATTATTTTGCTTAACGTATCAATCCTTAACTTAGGTGTTTCCATAAGCGTATCAATAAAATTTTTTCGCGCAATTAAAAAACTTATTTATTAAAGTGGTGCAGTGAGATCATAAAGCTTCAGAATTTTTTCTATATATGAACTTATCCCAATTAACATAGTATCTGAAAGATATCTTCCCATTAGTTGTAAGCCTACAGGCAAATTGTTATAAAAACCTGCTGGCATGGAAATTGCTGGTATTGCAGCCAAGTTTGCTATTACTGTATTAAGATCCATAGCATACATTTTTATTGGATCATTAATCATTTCGCCTATTCTAGGAGGTAAAATAGGCATAGTAGGGGAAATTAGTATATCATATTTATTGAATATTTGGTCTAAACTATCTTTTATTATTCTTCTTACTTTAAGAGCTTTAACATAGTATTGATCATAGTACCCAGCACTTAAAATGAATGATCCTAACATTATTCTTCTTTTTACTTCAAGGCCGAATCCTTCTCCTCTATTTTTACTAAATGTTTCCTTCCAATTTCCATCACTATATTTGCTGAACCCATATCTAACTCCATCATATCTAGCTAAATTAGAACTAGCTTCAGACATGGCAATTATATAATATGCCGGTAATGCGTATTCTGAATTACCTAATCTAACATCTTCTATTATTGCACCTTCTGAAGATAACTTATTTATAACATTATTTATGATAGTTGTTACAGACTTATCGGAAGATTCTAAAATGTCTTTGAGTATACCTATTTTAAGTCCACTTATCGGAATCTCTGATGGTGTTCCTATATTTTTGTTTTTTATAGTAGTAGCGTCTTTACTATCTTCACCAGATATTATACTATATAGTAAACCTAAATCTTCAGCGTTTTTTGCCATAGGTCCTATTTGCTCTAAGCTATTAGCATAAGCTATTAGACCATATCTGCTTACAGTCCCATAAGAAGGCTTTAACCCAAACGTTGCTGTAAAAGCTGCTGGAGCTCTTATAGATCCTCCAGTATCGGTACCAAGAGCTATATCTACGTAACCAGCAGCAAGAGACGCGCCGCTTCCTCCTGAAGATCCTCCTGGAGTTCTTTCTAGATCCCATGGATTTCTAGTTGGCCCAAAATAGCTAGTTTCAGTAGTAGAACCCATTGCAAATTCGTCCATGTTAGTCTTTCCTATTATTACTGCTCCTTCTGATTTCAATTTCTGTATAACTGTAGCATCGAATGGCGGTATATAATCTTCCAACATTTTAGAAGCACAAGTAGTCCTTAAATCCTTGGTAGAGATGGCGTCCTTAATTGCTATTAATATACCGGCTAGTTTGCCTTCTTTCTTAATATTTTCTTTTACCTCTTGTAAAACTTCTTCTTCTTTTCTAAGTGTTATAAACGCATTAATGTTTTTTTCTAGTCTATTTATTTTTTCAAAAGACCTTGCTACATATTCTTCTGGGCTTAATCTTCTCTCCTTTAAATCTATTACTATGTTAGAGATCATTTAATCACCGTAGGTACTAGGTCCTTTGATATAACCATTTTCTTTATGTTTTACATTTCTTAAAGCGTCTGATTGAGTTAGTGTGGATAATGGCTTATCTTCCCTTAATTTTCCTTGAGATATAGGATGAAACATAGGTTCTACGTTGGATAAGTCTATTTCATTTATTTTATTAAAGAAATCTAATATTTTTTTAATATCTTTACCTATTATTTCCTTTTCATTTTCTTTAAGCTCAATTAATGATAAGCTTTGTAATTTTTCAATAAGTTTTTCTTCACTCATTTTCTCACACTCTCAAATATCCAATTTAGATATTCTGGTAATCCTCCAGAAATATTAAAAGTAATAATTTCTGGTAACGAATATGGATGTAACTCTTTAATTCTTTGGATTATTCTATTCTCAAGATCTTTCTCAGTTTTAATTATCATAAGTGCTTCATCGTCTTCTTCAGTTTTACCTTCCCATATATAAAACGATCTTATATATGGGATTATATTTACGCACGCGGCTAATTTTTCATCAACTAAAGTTTTTGCAATATGTTTCCCAGTTTTTATTTCTGGTATTGTACTTAATATAAGTATAGCAGGCATAGTTAACTAATTATACTATACTGCTAAATTAAAACTAATGAAAGTTAAAGATCTATTTTCATTACCTTGGAAAAATATGGATAGGGCTTTAGAATACGGTGTGGAAGAATGTAAATATCTTGGTAAAACATTGCTAGGGATTACTTTATCTAATGGATTAGGATTTATTATATATTTTAATCCATATAGTGAAGAAATATACAGAATACTGATTATGAGTCCAGAAAAAAAGGAACTAGGTGAATTCTTTGGAGTATTTAAGTATGAAGGAGGAAATACCTTTTTTATATATACTGTAACAAATTTAACTCAAATAGTAAACTCTTTGGGTGAAATAGAAGTAAATTCTGTAGAAGTGATTAAAGATGTTTTCGAAGACTTTTTACTTGAAGCGCTGGCTGGACAACGAAACATTTACTAAATTACTTACATTTTCTAGATTTTTGGGACGAGACGAAAATGGTTCCCAGTTTGTGCTAGATTTAGAGAGAGCTAGAAGAAATAGGGTGAGATTATCTGAAATTAAAGATACATTAGAATCCTTAGGAATAACTTTTAGTAATGATGAATTACAATATTTACAAAGAATACTTCCAGAATATGATATAGAATTTTCTATAGATAGGGGAAATCTTTTTGTAATTCCAAGCGTGTATATTATGGATATTATAAAAAAATATAATATATCTATAGAATACGATAGGCAAAGAAAGATATTTATATCTAAGCCATATTATTATTCTAATCTGAGAGAAATATTCTTAGAAAATGGCCTAAAAGTGCGTGAGCTAAATACCAAAATGAAAAATTTTGATTTTAGTATTAAGATTATATTACGAGATTATCAAAACGAAGCCATAGAAAAATGGAAAGAAAATAACTTTAAAGGAGTTATAGCACTTCCTACAGGTTCTGGAAAAACTTTGATAGGATTAAAAGCTATTGAATTAGTAAAGAAATCTACTTTAATAGTAGCTTTTACGAAAGAGCAAATGAATCAATGGAGAGATTCTATAATAAGGTTTTCTGATTTTAGACCAGATATAGGATTGTATTATAGCTCCGAAAAAAACATAAAACCTATCACCATATCTACATATCAAACTGCGTATAGACATATAAACGAATTAGCAGACAAATTTGATCTTTTAATAATTGATGAAGCTCATCATTTACCTGCTGATAAGTTTAGGGAAATAGCATTAGGGCTAATAGCTAGTAAAAGGTTAGGCTTATCTGCTACACCGTATAGAGAAGATGGAAAACATGAAGAACTCTTCAAATTAATGGGGGGAGTTATATATTATAAAGGAGTTAATGAACTGATTAATAAAGGATATTTGTCTCCATACGAAATAATACAAGTTAAGGTATTTTTAAATAAAGAGGAAAGATCTAAATACTCTGAGTTATTAAAAAAATTTAAGATATTATCCAAAGATAGAAGAATATCGGAATTAATCAAAAAAGCTCAAGAAGGAGACGGTGATGCGATCGAGGCTCTCAGAATATATAATGAGATGAGAAAAATTGTTAGTTTAGCACAAAATAAGATATCTAAAATTAATGATATTATACAGAAAGAAAATGGGAAGAAGATATTGATATTTACGCAATATGTAGAACAAGCGGAAAATTTAGCTAAAATATTTAATGCTTTGATAATAACAGGCAAAATATCCAAATCGGAAAGAGATAAAATACTAGCTGAATTTAAATCAATGAAAAGTGGAATCTTGGTATTAACTACTGTTGGAGACGAGGGTCTAGATATACCTGACGCAAGTGTAGGGATAATAGTAACTGGAACTGGTTCACGGCGACAATTTATTCAGAGGCTTGGAAGGCTACTTAGACCAGTAGATGGAAAAAAAGCTACACTCTATGAAATCTTAGTTCAAGGTACTCCAGAAGAGTATCAAGCTAAGAAAAGAAAAGAAGAAAATCTAGATGAGGCATTTCTTCAAATTTCTTCTGAATATTCAGAAGAAATAAAGTAAAAAACACTATATGCTAAAGGTACTAAAATTTCTTGTCTCATCTTAGTATGGATAATGACTTGCCTATTATTAACGCTAATAATAGGCTTATTCTCTATTCCAATAATTATTATTCCGTGATTCTTATCATCTATACGTAATTTAGTGTTTCCTAATATCTTTTTTGCAGTATATGCAGCGAGCATCTCAGGACTTAATACTTCTATCTCTCCGGAAACTTCTATATTGCCATCTAGCATTATTACTTGCTCCTTTCCATTTATTTTGACACCATCTACCCATATAGTCGAAAAAAGTTTTCTATTACATTCAGTACTTAATATGGATAATGGAGGAAAGACAAGATTATATCTAGTATTTGTTAGAAACGGTTTTACGGCTATTATATCACCCTTCTTTAAATTTATTTTTTCTCCAGGATAGCATACTCCGTAATCTTCTGTAACAAAAGGCATTTGGAAGATTTTTATATTAAGTAAAGTATATGTAATTAACGATGAAAGAACTTGTAAGAACTGATGATGATGATAAACCGGGCTTATGAGCAATGAAATGGCTTAAGAAAAGGGATGTAGTTATATATTATTTGCTTTATAAGAAATTTGGTTATGACGAATTTAATTTAGGGGAAGCAATAGATACGTTATCGCCATACTTCTCTAAAAAGGTAATACTCACCTCAATAAAATATATGAGCAAAAGAGGGTTAGTAACTAAGTTAGATAATCTAAATTACAGACTAATTTCTTTTGAGGAGTTTATATTTTCAATTTCTTTTGAGTATTTAAAAAGAAGATCTAATCTTCGTCATAAAATTCAACTATAATTTTTACTTTTACTTCTTTCTTTGAAATAGGTGGTATAGAATTTCCAAAATCTACTCCCATAGAAACAGGATTTCCCATAGAGTCATTAAATTTTATTTCTGCAACATAATGCTTCTGTGGACCTTGACTCATCATTTTCATTAGTTCATCATATATTCTAGAAATTGCCATCTGAAATGCTATAGGACTAGATAAATCTTCAGGTTTTAATTGAACAGAAGCTAAATTTCCCATAACTTCTCCAATCTTAGCTTTACCTTCAAACTCTATCTTATATGTGGGTTGGCTCATTTATCTTCAATATATTATCTTGAAGCCAGAGGATATTAAAGGTATGGGGAAATTGCATTAAAAAAGCTTTTTATTTATCTTTAAGCCTTTTTCTTTATTGCTATTTCTATTGTTGAAACTCTTGATTGTCTTCCGTCTTGGCTTGTGACTACTTGGCTTCCTATTCCTATTGATCTGATCTCTATCTTATCTGGTAAGAATCTGTTCCTTACTATTTCTACAGTGTCTACGGCTTTGCTTATTGCTCTACCTCTAGCTTTTATAACTATTTCTGGCACGCCTTGATTTAGCAGAGTTAATGCTGCTAATACATAGTTCATTACTGGCTTTTTACCTACTAAAACTACGTTACTTGGAGTCGGAGTTGCGGTACTCATTTTATCACCTTTGTCGCAACAACTACATATACGAGAAGTTAAAAAAGTTATCCTACTCGGTAACATCTGGTTATTTCCTTTTTAAGGTAGTCCCAATTATAAGAAGTTCATTATAATGATAACTTCAGTATACACTAATTCATGCCCTAATTGCGGAGGGCCTTTAGAATCTACAAGAGCATTAGAAGGTTTACCTTGTAATAAATGTATTAATGGTAGCGTTGACGCATTTAAAAATATACCAATAGATGAAAAAATCAAGGCTATTTATAATATTCTTGTTAATCAAGGAAATTTGAAGGGATATTGGGAATTATATTACTCTTTAGAATTATATGAAGAGCTTTCCAATTATTTTAAGAAAATTACTGGATATATGCCATGGTCACTACAAAAATTCTGGCTAAGAAGACTAGGAGAAGGAGCTAGTTTCTCTATGTCTGCTCCTACTGGTTTAGGCAAGTCTACTACTATTATGGTATATTCTTCTTATTTGAAAGATAACGTGTTATATTTAGTACCTACCAAATCTTTGCAAGATCAAATTTGCAATAAAATAAGTAAATTTGCCGAAATATCTTGTGGTAAAATAGACGATAAAAAAATTAGTATAGTTACAATAAACTATCTAAATAGACACTTTAGTGAAATCAATTATTATAGGCCTAAGTTTATAGGTGTAGACGACGCTGATGCAATAGTAAAAAGCGGTAAAACTACCGATAAGCTTGTCAGTATTATGGGAATTCCAGAAGAGATTTATGAGGATGCTATAAAACTTGTTCGACTTAAAAGATTATTATTTATTCAAGAAGATAGAGAAGAATTGGAAGCTAAAATAAGACAAATAGAATCTAGAATAGCATCGTTTTCTGGCAATATAGCTCAATTAGTAATAGCTAGTGCTACTATGAGACCAAAAGGAGTAAAGCAAAAGGCGTTAAAGTATATAACAGGTTTTGATGTTAGTACTGCACAAATTTATGCAAGGAACATTATAGATTCCTTCTCTGACAAAAGCCTAGAAAGTATAGTAATGGAATTAGGTAGTGGAGGTCTAATACTAGTTTCAAAAGAATATGGAAAAAATAAAATGAAAGAAATAAAAAGCTTACTTGAAAACAAGGGCATATCAGTCGATTTAGCAATAAGTGGTAGAAAATTTCTTGAAAAATTCTCTTCAGGAAAAACAGATATTATAATAGGTTCTGCGTCATATTATGGAGTTGCAGTAAGGGGAATAGATGAGCCAAAAAAACTTAGGTACGTAATATTTTACGGTGTACCTAAGAGTAGAATTAGAGCTTATGATGCAGTACTTAATCCTTTTACTTTACTTAAAATATCGAAACTACTTAATTATGAAATAGACGAAAATAAGATATTGAATTTAAACAGCGCTGAGATACAAGCAATAAGAATAGCTTTTCTTAGATCTCAGAAATTATCTGGTAAATTAGGAGAAATTCAGCAATATTTGCTTCCAAAAATAGAGGATATTCGTAAAATAATGGCCTCGGTTACGTCTGATATAGACGGAGATACATTCGTATTAAAGAAAATTAATAACGAAGTTTATATTGAATTTCCTGATGCTACAACATATTTGCAAGGATCTGGAAGAAGTAGTAGATTATTAAATGGAGGATTAACTTTAGGACTTAGTGTCATTCTTGTAGATGATTATAAATTATTGGATATGCTAAAACGTAGAATAAATTATCTAATGTACAATTTTAACATAACAGATTTTAATTCCCTTAATATCTCTAAGGTAAAAGATGAGATTGAAAGAACTAGAAATGAAACCAATGCTTCTATAGATATATCTACTGCACTTTTAGTAGTCGAATCTCCTACTAAAGCTAAGACAATATCGAGGATGTTTGGAACTCCAGCAAGGCGTAATATAGGTGGCATTCCAATTTATGAAACAGTTATAGTAGATGCCAATAAAGCGTATATTTTAGACGTTATGGCTACTAAAGGGCATATAACAGATCTTACGCTAGAAAATAAAGGATATTATGGCGTAGACGTTGACGATGAAAGAATCTCTCCTTATTATTCACCGTTATATAGGTGTGTAAATTGTAAGAGGTTAATAAGTCAAACAGTAGATAAGTGTCCTTATTGTGGATCTACTACTCTATTATCTAGCTTATCTACTATTAATGCGTTAAGAAAAATAGCAATGGAAGTAGATAAAGTGTTTATAGCCACAGATCCTGATACTGAAGGAGAAAAAATTGCCTATGATGTAGCAGTAAATGTTGCACCATATAATAATAATATTAAGAGAATAAAATATCATGAAGTTACTAGAAATGGGATACTTAGTGCATTAAGAGATCAGGGCACTTTAGACATTAATGCTGTTAATAGTCAAGTAACCAGAAGAATAGAAGATAGGTGGATAGGCTTCGAATTAAGCAAAATATTAAAAGTTAAATTCAATTCTCAGAATCAAGGAGCTGGCAGAGTTCAAACTCCAGTACTTGGTTGGATAGTTGATAATACCGAAAAGTATAAAAATTCTATGGGTTGGATAGCTAATATAAAATTAGGTAATTATGTTTATAGATTATTCTTTAAAAATAAATCAGACGCTAAGATAATGTCTATTGAAGTTAAGAAAATAGGAGAAAAGAGAGATGTCATATCTCCATATCCTCCATATACTACAGATACATTGCTAATAGATGCATACAATAGATTTAGACTACCTGCGGAAAGAGTGATGAAAATAGCGCAAGAATTATTTGAATCTGGATTAATAACATATCATAGGACAGATAGTATTCATGTTTCTTCTAGGGGAATAGAAATAGCCAAAGAATACTTAAGCAAAAAAGGTATCCAGGAATTTTCACCTAGAAGTTGGGGAAATGAAGGTGCACATGAGGCCATAAGACCTACTAATCCTATGGACTTAGATGATTTAAAGAAAGAAATAACTGAAAATCCTAATAAATACTTTATAAAATTTACCTGGGCTCATTTCGCAGTATATGATCTTATATTTAAAAGATTTATTGCAAGTCAAATGAATAATGCGATAGGAACTTACACTAAATACGAAATAAATATAAATGGGAATAATATCCAAAACATCGAATTACTTTCAGATATTTCTGGCGGATTTTCTATGATTTTACAGTTAAGAACATATTCTCTGCCAGAAGGTAAGATACCCCCAGAATATACCGTCATAAAGGGTTCTAAGGAAAAATTAATGAATTATGCAGAAGTCATAAAATTGATGAGAGAGAAAAATATAGGAAGACCTAGTACTTATGCAAAAACTATACAAACACTAATTAGACACGGATATATAGTCCAAAGCAAGAAAAAGGGCTATTTAATAGCCACTAAAAAGGGTATTGAGGCTTACAAATATCTTTCTACAAGATTTTCTAATTTAGTTTCTACAGATACTACGGCAGATCTCCTAAGAAAAATGGACATGATATCTAATGGTTCAATAGAGGCTGAGGTCATAATAAAAGACATTTTAGGTCAAGTAAAGTCTTTAGTAAGCCTTAGTTATTCTGAGCAACAAATATGAAATACGTTTTTTATCTTTTACTTCGCTTCCTATTGAGGTTTCTGATAATTTAATGCCTTCACCTAGTTTATCTTTTAGCTGATTATAAATATCTACTGTTTTGTTTATTTCTCTTCCATATCCTTTTATTTCTATTTCGCTAGTACCCTGATTCATCATGGTTATTATTTCTAACACATGATCTTCAACTGACTTTGTGCTACTAACTACTATCTGAGCAGTTTTATCCATCATCTTTTTTCATCATGTGAAAGCTCACAGCCTATAATAAATCTTACGTACAAATATTCCATAAGCTTTAATAGGAATAACTAAATATTTTACAGTTATTTTCAGTAACACGGGCCTATTTCACCACGTCAACTTATATTTATTCATCACTATTCTAAGAATATTTTAGATTCTGTATATAAGCTACTGCATTAAGAAGTAAGTATGGTATAGATTTTTTATTTACATAGTAAAATCTAGGAGATAGATTGCATACTAGTGGGTCTACTGGATCAGAAATTCTTAGTTCTCCTATTTCTTCAAAAGGAATTCTATGTTTTATTTCATCAAAATTATCTATTAATTCCTTTGGCTTAAATATTATCTCGGTATTTTCATTACCATTAAGTTGTCTCAATACAGCAACAAAAGTTTCATTTTCATTCAAAACGGAGAATGATGTATAGAAATCATCTGATTCTACTATCTTTTCTAGATCATCAAGAAGGCACCATCTAATTTCTCTACTATCTACATCAATAAAGCTAGTTATTCTAAACTTAGAATCAGGTTTTCTCATTTGCTTAAGCTTATTTTCAAGACTTTTTTCTGATATTCCCAATGTTTCTGAAAGTTCTGAAATAGTATATGCACCGCCTTTTAAAGATTCATAAATTAGCGTATAGACACTAAATAACCAAGGCTTTATAGGGGCATGAGATAATACTGCGTCTCCTAATGGAGTAATTCCGTCGTAATTTATAATTTTTATCTCATTATTTTTTATTTTTCTGATAAATTTAAGTGTTCCCTTTATACTAAAGTATCTATTTACAGTTTGCTTTAGTGCTTCCTTAATTAATATTTTATCTTCTTTATTATTTACTTTACCTACCTTTCCAAAACTTATCTGAATTTCTTTTAAAACAGAAATGAACAAAGGTGATCTTAGAACTGATTTCAAAATAAGCTGCTTAAGTTTTTTGTCACTTAGTTTTAGTATATCCTTTAGTAAATCTTTTTCAGTATAACTCACTGAAAATCCATAAATGGAAGATCTTGCATACGTATTTAATGATTCTTTAGAAGTAGCTAAATACAACAACATATGAGAAATTGTATTTGAAATTCTCTCATTTAGTAACGTAGTATATACTGTTTCCTTATCTCTTTTTTCTATAATTATGATTTTATTTGATGGTAGAGGAATTTTATGATTTAAATATACAGAAAGTAAGTCATTAATTTCCATAACTGCGTTTTTGTCTAATATATTATGATTTATCTTATCTATATTTCTAATTAACTTTGAAATCTCTTTGGGTAATAGATATGATTTTGGTATACCGTCTCCTTTCCATACTGGTATTTCTCCTTCACCAGAATCTGTAGGAACAACCTCTATGCTCATTCTTCCGCTATGAATTTTTATCACTTTCCATAATTTTCCGCTTATTCTTATAATATCGCCTATTCTAATGTGCTTATAAACATAAATTGCGTCTATTTCGCCTATAATTCTATCATTATGCTTTAAGATAAATGTGTCATCATTATTTATTAGTGAAAAAAACTCAGAAAAGCTTTTAGTCCAACTAAAATTCCTATTTCTATTGAAATTCCATAATTTAAAGAAGAATTTGCCTATTTTTATATCTTCGCCTTCTAAAGATAATAAGCCATTCCTAATTAAATAATTAATAATTTCTTCAAATTTCTCTTTCTTCAGATTTCTAAACGGATATGAGTTTATTAATACATTATAAATAAACTCTGGTGATACTTTTTCGTATTGTAACGTTATGCCTAAGATCTCTCTAGCAGCTACGTCTAAACTAGAGGATATTCCAGGCTTTTCTACTATTCCTTTTTTAGCCAAATAATATATGGATAATGCTTCTAAAACATCAAAATCGTATATACAGAATATTTCTCCTTTTGGAACTCCTGAAATGCAATGCCCACTCCTGCCTAGCCTTTGTAAAAACGAGGCTACAGAGGGAGGCGGTCTATACATAATTATTTTTCTTATGTCGCCAACATCAATTCCTAGTTCTAACGTTTTTGTACATATTACTGCTTTAGCCTTGCCTGCTCTTAGATGCTCTTCCACATTATTTTTTGATTCTCTAGATATCGAAGAATGGTGTACAAAGATTCCCTCTTGATTTAATTTCTCTAATTCCTCATGTAATCTTTCCGTTAAAAATCTTGAATTTGTAAATATTAAGCTAGGAGACTCTATAGAAGACGATATTTCTTTTGCAGAATTTGTCCAAATATCGTTTCCGCATATTTTTTTAATTCTTAACTCGAAATTCTTACTGTCGCTTATTCTAACTATAGAAGGATTTCTGGATGATGAACCAAATAGAAACGAAGATATCAAATCTTCGTTAGCTACAGTAGCAGAAAGACCTATTCTTTGAAAATCAAAGTTAGAAAATTCCTTTAGTCTTTCAAGTAGAATGGACAATTGAATTCCTCTTTTAGAATTTACTAACTCATGAATTTCATCTACTATTACCCATTTTACATTCTTATAAAATTCTCTAAATCTAGAAGCCCAATCTAAATCTATTTCTAGTCCCTCAGGCGTAGTAATGAGAATATGTGGTACCTTTTTTAATCTCATATTTTTCTCTTTTTGCGGTACTTCACCATGTTTTCTACTTACTAGAAAATCTAGTCTTGATGCCCACCAATCTACCCTAAACGTTATATCATTAATTAGAGCTTTTAGGGGAGTTATGTAAATGAGTGAAACAGGTTTAGCATTAGACTCTATCATTTGACTTAAAACTGGCAATAATGCTGCCTCAGTTTTCCCATACCCTGTAGGTGCTATGATCAAAGTATTATTTCCACTAAGTATAGGTTTTAATGATTTTTTTTGTATATCAGTCATTTTATTCCAGTTTCTTTCTTTTATGAGCTCTATGATCTTACTGTTTAATGATTCCATTTAGATTCCACCGAAGTTTCGTTGAACAGTAGCATGAACAGTTATTTTTAAAAATTTAAACTCAGCCCTCAATATTATGGAGCAAAAGCACGTTTGTTTAGTATGCGGTAAATCCTTTACTGAAGGTCAAGGTATAATCTTAACCATTGCAGATAGAAAACTAGAATTCCATAGTAAATCATGTGCGTATAAGTTTCTAAAGGAAGTTATAATGAATTCCGAAAAAGATTGCATTTCCTCACCATTAAAAGACGTTTATAAAAAATATTCAGATCTATTAGATAAGAGAGAGAAGATAGAGAAAAAAATCTGATTAGGTCTTATCATCACTATTTCAGGGTCCGCCACAGTCTTCATCAATTGGTATATTACTTCATTAGCTAGTGAACTCCTTCGGCTCTTCAAGCCATCGCCTAGCCATGTTAGAGGCAAAGCATGTGGAGCCTACCCTGCCCTAACGGGCAAGGCTTCCTGCTAAAAAGCTCCACCTTGCCAGAAGGCGGAGCTCCACAGTGAGTGTCGTTCCGACCACGAGCAGTGGGCCTACAGTATCCCAATATGGGTCTGCTGGATGGAGTAGAGGCGTACCACATGGACCCTCGCTTTAACCAAGGCGGTGACGCTTACTCCGTCAGTGATTGCCATTAAGAGAATATTCGAAAAAGACGTATATAAGCTTTACAAAGGGGTTTATTCATCTCCACGGATGGAGTATTCCGCCCTCTTTGAACCCCTGATCATGATAAATTGATACACTGAAATTTTTATTGGTATTTCTTTCTTTACAGTAACTTAAAGAACAGTTTTTTTAAGTAAAAAACGTTAAAGATACGTTGGGCAATAATGCAAATTTCTCCTAAACGTATAAATTCCTATGAATGGCGGATCGATAAAGGTACACAAGAATGTATGAAAGTTCCAGTTACCATATTTGCAGACGATGTTTTGATAGACAAAATGAAACAAGATTTAACTTTAAAACAGGCTACTAATGTTGCTTGTTTACCAGGAGTACAAGAATCTGTATATGTACTTCCAGATGGACATCAAGGATACGGGTTTCCCATAGGTGGAATAGCCGCAACTGCAATAGATGAAGATGGGGTAGTAAGCCCTGGCGGAATTGGCTATGATATAAACTGTGGAGTTAGACTACTTAGAACTAATTTAGATTTTAACGATGTTAAACCTAAACTAAAAGACTTAGTAGAGGAAATACATAAGAATGTTCCTAGTGGCGTAGGAAGTGAAGGTAGAGTAAAACTTTCATTACAAGAACTAGACGAGGTACTAAGCAGAGGTGTAGATTGGGCTATAAGTAAGGGATATGGATGGAGCGAAGATATGGAACATATAGAACAGAAAGGTAGCTGGAATATAGCCGATCCTTCTAAAGTGAGTAAAGTAGCAAAACAAAGAGGTGCTGGGCAATTAGGGACATTAGGTGCAGGAAATCATTTTCTAGAAGTTCAAGTTGTAGACAAAATTTATGATGAAAATGTTGCTAAAACCCTTGGAATAACTCATGAAGGCCAAGTTACTGTCATGATACATACTGGTTCTAGAGGCCTAGGTCACCAAATAGCTAGTGACTATCTACAAATAATGGAAAGAGCAATGAAAAAATATAATATTAATGTACCAGATAGAGAGCTTGCTGCCATACCATTTAACAGTAGAGAAGGACAAGATTATTTCCATGCAATGGTAGCCGGTGCAAATTTTGCTTGGAGCAATAGACAGCTTATAACTAATTGGGTTAGAGAAAGCTTTGAAAGAGTTTTCAATACAAGTGCAGATAAACTTGATCTGCAGTTAGTATACGATGTTGCTCACAATATAGCTAAAATAGAAGAATATGATATTAATGGAAAAAGGAAAAAAGTTTTAGTTCATAGAAAAGGTGCTACTAGGGCATTTCCACCAGGAAGTCCTGAAATTCCTGTAGATCATAGAAGTATAGGACAAGTTGTTCTAATACCTGGAAGTATGGGTACTGCGAGTTACGTTATGGTAGGAATTCCTGAAGGTAGAAGAACATGGTATACTGCACCTCATGGTGCTGGTAGATGGATGTCAAGAGAGGCAGCAGTAAGAAACTATCCTGCAAATAATGTAGTAGAAAATCTTGAGGAAAAAGGTATAATTGTAAGAGCTGCAACAAGAAGAGTTATAGCAGAAGAAGCTCCTGGCGCATATAAAGACGTAGATAGAGTAGCTAAAGTTGCTGATGAAGTTAAAATAGCTAAACTTGTAATGAGATTAAGACCAATAGGGGTAACGAAAGGATGAAAAGAGAGGACTTATTAAAAGAAGAAGTTCAAGATATAACACTCGATGATGTCAAAGGATTGTATAAAGCTATAGAGATATATAAAAAAATCTATGGATTTAGTGCAGAATCAATGTATAAATCTTCAGATATACTTAAAGAAATGATTAAAAATGCAGATTTAAGATTTCTTTCATTTACTGCTAATTTAGTCTCTACTGGACTTAGAGGATTATTTGCTGATTTTATAAAAAAAGATTTCTTTAATATAATAATTACAACAGGAGGTACTATAGATCATGATATAGCTAGAAGTTTTGGTGGGAAATACTATAAAGGAGAATTTGAATATGACGACTCAATGCTTAGAGAATTGCATATACATAGGCTTGGAAATATATTAGTACCATTTGAATCTTATGGAAAAGTGGTTGAAGATACTGTAAGAAAGATAATACCTGAAATTACTAAAGAGAAGAAAGAATGGGCTGGATATGAATTATTATGGGAATTTGGGAAAAGAATATCTGATAACAATTCCATTCTTAAAGCAGCCTATGACAAAAAGATACCTATTATTGTACCCGGTATTATGGATGGAAGTTTTGGTACTAATTTATTTATACAGTCTCAGTTTACTGGATTGAGAGTAAATTTATTTGAAGACATGAGGCTTATTAAGGATTTAGTGTTCACATGCAAAAAGTCTGGTGCTTTAATTATAGGTGGAGGAATAAGTAAACACCATACAATTTGGTGGAACCAGTTTAAGGAAGGATTAGATTATGCAATTTATTTAACTACTGCTCAAGAATATGATGGTAGTCTTAGTGGAGCTAAACCTAGAGAAGCTATATCATGGAATAAAATTTTGCCTAATGCTAAACAAGAAGTAATATACGAGGATGCTACTGTAGTATTACCTATTTTGGCTTCATCCTTATTAAGTTAATCACTTAATATTTTACTTATGGTGATTTGAGTGTCGCTCAAAGAGAAATTTACCAGTATCTCACCTGCGGAATTCTTTAAGAGGAACCCAGAACTAGCAGGATTTTCTAATCCAGCAAGGGCTATGTATCAAAGTGTTAGAGAATTAGTCGAAAACGCATTAGATGCCACCGACGTTCATGAAATATTACCTTCGATTAAAGTTATTATAGATATAGATAACCAGGAGAAACAGATATACAAGATAACAGTCGAAGATAATGGAATAGGAATTCCACCACACGTTGTTCCAGACGCTTTTGGAAGAGTGCTTTATAGTTCTAAGTATGTTTTAAGACAAACACGAGGAATGTATGGTTTAGGTGTTAAAGCTGCTGTTCTTTATAGCCAAATGTATCAGGAAAAACCTATAGAAATAGTAACATCTCCAGTAGGTTCTAAAAGAATATATGTGTTCAAATTGAAAATCGATGTAACTAAAAATGAGCCAATAATATATGAAAGATCATCGATTTCTAATGAGAAAAATTTTCATGGTACTTCAGCAACATTATATTTGCTAGGAGATTGGCAAAGATCTAAGTCTAGAATATATGATTATATAAAACGTACATATATTGTTGCTCCTTATGCCGAATTTTACTTTAAAGATCCAGAGGGGAATGTCGTATTTTATCCACGTCTTACGAATAAGATTCCTAAACCTCCAGAGGAAGTAAAACCGCATCCTTACGGTGTCGATATAGAATTACTAAAAAACATGATATCTAGAATGAAGCCTACATATGTAATAAAAGATTTTCTAGTCAATCAGTTTCAAAGCGTAGGAGAAATTACTGCTCAAAAAGTTCTTGAAATGGCAAAAATAGATCCTAATAAGAAAATATCTTCTCTTACAGATGACGAGCTTTCTAGACTTACAGAAGCTATGAAGAAATTTGAGGATTTTAGGCCTCCATCAGCTGATGCTTTATCAGTAATAGGCTCTGACTTAATAGAACTGAGTTTAAAGAAAATATTTAATCCAGAATTTGTAGGAGCTTTAACTAGAAAACCTAAAGCCTATCAAGGCCATCCGTTTATAGTGGAAGTCGGTATAGCATACGGTGGTCAGATTCAACCATCGTCAGAACCATTAGTATTAAGATACGCAAATAAAATCCCATTAATATATGATGAAAAATCTGACGTAATTTGGAAAGTAGTTGAGGAAGTAGATTGGAAAAGATATGGTGTAGAAGGAGATCAAATACCGCTAGTTGTAATGGTTCATCTTTGTAGCACTAAAGTTCCATATAAGAGTGCTGGAAAAGAAAGTATAGCAGAAGTAGAAGAAATAGAAAAAGAAATAAAGTATGGAATTATGGAAGTAGCTAGAAATTTAAGACTTTTTATTTCTCAAAAGAAAAAAGAAGAAGAAACTAAAAAAAGAATGCTAACCTACTTAAAATACATTCCTGAAGTAGCTAGAAGCTTATCAGTATTTTTAGCTGATGGAAAAAAGGCAGATGCGGATAAACATTCACAGGAACTTAAAACAAAGCTCTTTGAAATAGTGGCAAAGAAATTGGATTTAAAAGATTTGGAAGAATATAAGTTATATAAGGTTGAGGAACTGTGAGTGAGTTTACATCCAAAGTAGATAAAGAAGCAAGGCAAAGAGCTGCTGAAGTATTAAAGAAGAGATTCCTGAGTTTAATAGAACAAATAAATAAAGGCGAACCATTAGTAATGGAAATACCAAAAAGGACATTAACTAATACTGTTTATGATGAGAAGAGAAAACTTTTACTTTTAGGAGAAAGTAAACTAAAAAGATCTTTTCTAGATCTTAATGAAGCTAAACGATTTATGCAGACCACTTTAATGGGAAGTATTATTTATGACGCCTTAGTTAATGATGAGTATCCTACTATACGTGATTTATATTATAGGGGGAAGCATTCTATAGTTCTTAAGGCTCCAAATGGAAGAACATATGAAGAAAACACGTGGGATGAGCAAAAAGAATCTGATAGTGTAATAGTGGATATAGAAGTATTTACATCTTTATTAAGAGAAGAAATGCTAATATTAAGTAAAGAAAAAGGAAAAGTAGTAGGCGATATGCGATTAAGAAGTGGCAATGATGTTATTGATTTAAGTAAGATGGGACATGGAGCCTATTCTATAGAGCCTACTCCTGACCTAATAGACTTCGTGGAAGTTAATGCTGAGTTTGTATTAGTAGTAGAGAAAGACGCAGTTTTTCAGCAATTACATAGAGCAGGCTTTTGGAAAAAATATAAATGTATACTGATTACCAGTGCAGGACAACCAGATAGAGCTACTAGGAGATTTTTAAGAAGGCTACGCGATGAACTTAAACTTCCAGTATATATATTAACTGATGCAGATCCGTACGGATGGTATATTTACAGTGTATTCAGAATAGGTTCGATATCATTATCCTATGAAAGTGAAAGATTAGCCACACCAGATGCTAAGTTCTTAGGAGTATCAATGGGAGATATCTTTGGTACAAATAAAAAGAAGCCTTACTTGTCAGAAAAAGAAAGAAATTCCTTTATAATAAAAGCTAAAGACTTCGATGTAAAAAGGGCCTTAGAAATAAGAAATTACAGTTGGTTTAAAACTAAAAGTTGGCAGGATGAAATAAACCTGTTTCTCCAAAAGAAATCTAAACTTGAAATAGAAGCTATGGCAAGTAAAGGTTTGAAATTCCTAGCATTTCAATATATACCGGATAAAATAGAAAAAGGAGACTATATAAGTTAAATCAGACGAGACAGGTTATTTCATCGCTCAAATATATTGGGTTCTTCATCTATTCTGTATATCCTAGGATCTCATTAAAAGTATTTTTCTTACATACTTTACAATACATATAGATAGTCTTTTGTTTGCTTATATCGAAACTAACATTAAGATTCCTTTCAGTACCGCATACTGTACATTTTATTTTCCATGGCATAATATCATTTAAAACCTCTATACAATAATAAAATCTGCGATGAAGAGTTCAGCTAGGCTGAAATAATGATGAAGGGCCAAAGCTCGGAGCACAAGAGTTAAAAACTCACTAATAAATCAAGAAAAGGGTAAAGTTCATGGGAGTTAACTATACCACAGTAGGAGAATTGAAAGAAGGTAATTATATAGTTATAGATGGAGAACCTTGTAGAGTAGTAGATATTCAGAAAGCAAAAACTGGAAAACACGGTGCTGCAAAAGCTAACGTAGTCGCTGTTAGCGTATTTACTGGGTCAAAAAAGACACTAATGGCGCCGGTAGACCAACAAGTTGAAGTACCAATAATAGAAAAACATGTAGGGCAAATCCTTGCGGATACTGGTGAAAAGCTTCAAGTTATGGATTTGAATACATATGAGACGTTTGAAATGGAAAAACCTACAGAGGCGGATTTAGCCAGTAAAATAAGACCCGGAGCGGAAATAGAGTATTGGACTATAATGGGGAGAAATAAAATTGTTAGAGTAAAGTAAAATATTAGGGTCAAATAATGCTAGATAATATAAAAGATGCTGTAAGAAAGTTTCTTAGCGGTAGTTCTTCTTATGAACAAGCAGTAGATGAATTTATTAAAGATTTACAAAAAGCCTTAATTTCTTCAGATGTTAATGTGAAACTTGTATTTTCTTTAAGTAATAAAATAAAAGAGAGATTAAAAAAAGAAAAACCTCCTTCTTCGTTAGAACGTAGAGAATGGTTCATAAAAATAGTCTATGACGAATTATCGTCTCTCTTCGGAGGAGATAAACAGCCCGATGTAGTTCCAGATAAAATTCCTTACGTAATAATGCTCGTAGGAGTACAAGGTAGCGGCAAAACAACTACTGCCGGTAAACTAGCATATTTTTACAAGAAAAAAGGATTTAAAGTAGCCTTAGTAGGCGCTGATGTTTATAGACCTGCTGCGCTGGACCAACTTATCCAGCTAGGCGACCTAATAAAAGTTCCAGTATATGGTGAACAAGGAAATTATGACGCAGTAGGAATAGCTAAAAGAGGAGTAGAGAAATTCCTTTCGGAAAAATATGAAATAATTATTGTAGATACTGCAGGAAGACATGGTTATGGTGAAGAAACTAAGCTCTTAGAAGAGATGAAAAATATTTATGACGCATTGAAACCAGATGAGGTAACATTAGTTATTGATGCTTCGATAGGGCAGAAAGCGTTTGATTTAGCGTCAAGATTTAATCAGGCTAGTAAAGTTGGATCAATTATAATAACTAAAATGGACGGTACGGCTAAAGGCGGAGGAGCATTATCGGCTGTAGCAGCAACAGGGGCTATAATAAAATTTATTGGAACCGGAGAAAAAATAGAGGAACTTGAAGTATTTAATCCTAGAAGGTTTGTAGCAAGAATACTAGGAATGGGAGATATTGAAACAATAATAGAGAAAATGAAAGCATTAGAAGATTATGATTCAATACAGAAGAAAATGGAAGAAGTAATGTCTGGGAAAACTAAGTTAACATTACGAGATTTTTACAAACAAATGATAGCGTTAAGAAAGATGGGTCCGCTCTCTAAAATTTTGCAGTTAATGCCAGGCGTAAATATGCTAGGTCAAATTCCAGAAGATCAAATAAAAGTAGGAGAAGTTAAGATGCGAAGATGGATGGCAATAATGAACTCAATGACATATCAAGAGTTAGATAATCCATCAATAATAGATAAATCAAGGATAAAAAGGATAGCATTTGGGTCTGGTACAGAAATAGACGAAGTAAAAGAATTGTTAGACCACTTTAATAACGTTCAAAAAATGCTTAAAATGATAAAAAGGAGGAAAAGAGATGTCGAAAAACTTTTTGGACAGTTCGGAAATACTGGATAAAGCTAGAACTCTATTAAAAAAATATCCTTTATGTGATAGTTGCTTAGGAAGATGTTTTGCTAGATTAGGTTATAGTTTAACTAATGCAGAAAGAGGAAAATCCATAAAGATTTCTCTTCTTCTTCAAATTGATCAGGAAATTAAAGATCATAAAATAGAAGATTTAAGCGAAGTGAAAGAATTGTTCTTTAACATAGGAAGTTATGCAGAACCTCTTTTTAAGAACTATTTTTCCGAGGAATTTCAGAAAAGAAATTGCTATTTATGTAAGTCAGAGATAGATAATATAAAGAACGACTTCATGGAGAAAGCATTATCTCTTCTTGAGAAACTTGGTAAAGTCAAATACGTATTAGGAGTTAAGCTCTCCGAAAACTTAAAAAGTATAGAAAATTCCTTTTCGTTAGATAATGGAATTTTATACTATGAAAGTATAAAAAACGAAATAAAGAGAGATGTAGGCAAGATTCTTTCATCAAAGGGTTATCCACCAGAGATAGATAATCCAGATATTGAAATAATATATGATATGGATACTAGACAAATTTATACAATTTCTAAGAAATATAAGGTTCTTTATGTTTATAACAGATTAAGCAGAGGCGTACCTTTATCTACATGGTCAGAAGAAGGAAAATCATTACAAAGCAAATTAAATAAGAACATAGTAATTCCTTTCTCCGAACCTTCTGAAGTAAGAATCCTTGATGAATATCCTGTGGTTATAGAAGATGAAAAAAGAGACGAAATTGAATTATGTGGATATGTAATTAGAAAGATTAAAGAAACCGCAGGAAGGGAAATGAGTCTAATAACTCAATCATTACCATCAAAAAGATTATACCGAGTTACAATATATACTTCAGATAAAATAGAAAATTCTAAACAAATATACGATAATATAAGAGATATATTTATTTATGCGAAAAATTTTGATGATCTCCAACAAAAACTGAAAAACTTAAGCTGTGAGATACTTTCAATAGACCTAATATCGTCTGAGGGAAGACACAAAAAAATAGCTGAGTATTTAAATAATGGTAACAAAGATACCTTATGAAAATAGGCTTAATTGGATTAGGAGTTATGGGTTGGAGAATAGGAGCAAATCTTGCTAAGGATAGTAAATTAGATTTCGTATATGATAGAACATTATCAAAAGCGGAGGATTTTTCCAAAAAATATGGTACAAAATATTTTACGTCTATAAAAGACCTTGTTAAAAATTCTGATTACGTACTAACGATGCTTTCTGATGATAATGCTGTTTCCTCAGTATATGGCGATATAATACCAGAATCTTCTGGAAAAATTTTAGTTGATATGTCAACAATTTCTCCTTCTTTAAGTATAGAAATATCTAAAAAAATAAAAGAAAATGGTGGTATAATGTGCGATTCGCCTGTAATAGGTACTTCAATATTCGTAGAACAGAAAAGGATTACGTTTCTTGTTGGAGGACCTAAGGATAAATTTACTGATGTCAAAAATATTTTGCAAAGTACTGCTTCTAATATATTTTATATGGGAAGTAATGGAATGGGACTTTATGCCAAGTTAGTAAACAATCTTTTACTTGGAGCATATGCTTCAGCATTAGCAGAAGCGTTTAATTTTGGAATAAAAAGTGGATTAGATCCTAACGATGTGGTTAAGCTACTTTCAGAATTAAGTAGCTCTAAATCACCTACCTCTGAAATAAAATCTCCGAAAATGTTAAACGGAGATTATAGTACACAATTTGCTACTAAACATATGAGAAAAGATCTAGAAATAGTTCAAAAAGAATCTCAAAATCTTAAAGTTATAACTCCATTATCTTCATTAGCACTTCAGTTATTTAGAATGGCTGAAGCTATGGGGTATTCTGAGGCTGATTATATTTCAGTTGTAGAAGTTTTCAAGAGATTTTCTCCAAAATAGACGAGAGATTTTTCTTAAAATTTTCAAAACTAAATTGATATATCTTTTTAGAGTAGTCAAATTCAATGCTAGAGGCCTTTTTTATACCATCTATTGCGCTATCTATATCGCAATACCCTATGCCATATTTTCCCTCTTCTATAATATCGTACCACGCTCCTCCACTCTTATGGACTACTGGAGTTAATCCAGCTGCCATTGCTTCAACTATAGAAATACCAAAATGTTCATTTATTTTCGGATGAAAATATATTTTAGCTTTTGAAAAATAATCTATTATTTCTGTATCATCAGGATTCTTTCTAATAAAGATATTATTTAAATTTTTTGAGTTATTAAGAATATAATTAATATATTTTTTATTTCTACCTTCAGATCCTAATATAACAAATTTATAATCTTTCATTCTTTTTGCAACCTCAATTATATTTTCAATGTTTTTTTCTGGAGAAATCCTACCTATGTAAACCACAAGCTTTGGATCTCTATTCGAACTTTTTATTTTAATTCTAGATATATCGACTGGCGGATAGAGAGTTTCTGCCCTATATCCCGATATTTCTAGAATTCTTCTAGTCCAATTGGAATTAGCTAAAAGTTTTGTCTTTGATTTTCTAAAAAACATTCTATGAATATATTTGTAGGGCAAATAGTACATTCTTAATTTTCTATTTCCTATATAGCTCTCATACTTATAGTAATTATCTATATATTTCAAATTATCAGTTAATGACCAGGGAAAGTGTATATAACTATAATCACTCCATGTTATGTCTCCTATTGTACTAAAGCTTCTCTCTTTTTTAGTCATTAATGAAAGATAAAGCGCTTTATAAATTCCAAACTTTAATGGAAATTTTTTTATTACTATCTTATCTGGATCTACAAAACGAGGATCCCATTTTTTTATTTTTTCTTTATTTATTTCAGATAAAGTAATTAATGTCACTTGATAACCAAGGCTTTTCATAACATTTAATACCGCAACAGCTACTCTCTCGCTACCTCCTAATATTTCAAAAGAATGATGAAAGAGTGTAAACTCCACGAAACTTAATTTTTCATATAAATTATAAGCTAATATGGAGCTCAATGTATATAACAAAAGAGTTCTCATAACAGCATCTACAGAAGGTATAGGAAAAGGTATAGCAAAAGCGTTAGCCAAAGAAGGCTGTAAAATAATTATATCCTCAAGAAATAAGGATAAAGTATCAAAATCTGTCGAGGAATTAAGAAAAATTAACCCATCAATTTGGGGAATCACTTCTGATATTACTGATGTAAGAAGTATAGAGAAATTATCTTTATTCACAAAGGAAATTTTAGGTGATATTGATGTCCTAATAGTAAATTCTGGCAATCCGCCTTCAGAACCATCATATTTTGAAGAAACAAATATTGAAGACTGGGAATACTCTATTAGATTATATTTAATAAGTGCAATAAAATTGGTTAAGGAATTCTTGCCAGGAATGGTTAAAAATCACTGGGGCAGAATAATTTTTCTTTCATCTTGGACCATAAAAGAACCTCAAAGCATTTTTGCTTTAGCAGACGTATCTAGATCTCCATTAATTCAATTATCTAAAATTTTAGGAAGAGACTATGGAAAATTTGGGGTAACTATAAATACCATATTAATGGGAAGTTTTGAAACGGAAGGGGCCAAAAAAACTATACGAAATCTTGCAAGTAAGAAAGGAGAAAAATTTGAGGATTTATGGCAACAACTTGTTATATCTCCAATTCCTGCCGGAAAGATTGGTAATCCTGAAAAAGATCTCTCACCACTAATAATTTTCCTTATCTCCGATCTTTCCTGGTATATAAATGGGACTAGTATTCTTATAGACGGAGGTATGACAAACGCTGTGTAATACGTTGAGGGAAACCTTCAACATCTATTATTGAAGGATTGATGGTATTATCAATTAAAACAGTCATGGAAAGGCTTATAATCTTAATCCTACACCATTATTATTGGTTATCATGAGCTCTAAAAAAGCAGTAAAAGTAAAAACTCCCGGAGGAAAAGAGATGGAACTAAATCCGGAAAAAGTATGGACACTAGCTCCGAAAGGAAGAAAAGGAGTAAAGATAGGATTATTTAAAGATCCAGATACCGGGAAATATTTTAGGCACAAGCTACCAGATGACTACCCAATTTAAACTTTTTTATTTCCGTTTTTATTATATTTTGATGAATCTTATACTCAAAATAAGTGGTAAATTCTTTGATGAGGAAGATGCTGAAAAATTAAAGACGCTAAAAAACACTGTAAACGAATTAACTAATGAAGGTTACAGGGTTGGTATAGTTACGGGTGGAGGTAGAACTGCAAGAAAGTATATAAACATAGCAAGACAAATGGGTAGTAATGAGGCTTTTTTAGATCTTTTAGGAATATGGGCGTCTAGACTTAACGCATATCTTGTAATATTTTCTCTATCAGACTTAGCTTATATGAAAGTTCCAGAAAGTCTAGAAGAATTTACACAAGCGTGGTCTTATGGAAAAATAGTTGTCAGTGGAGGATTCCAACCAGGACAATCTACAGCAGCAGTAGCTGCTCTTACTGCCGAAGCATCAAATTCTAAACTATTAATAGTTGCTACAAATGTAGATGGCGTATATGAGAAAGATCCAAGGATTTATTCAGATGCTAAACTCATATCAAAGCTAACAACTACGCAATTAAGAAAAATTTTAGAAACTTCCCAATCTGTTAATGCTGGAACATATGAACTTTTAGATCCTTTGGCAATAAAAATAATTGAAAGGTCAAAAATAAAAGTTATAGTGACAAACTATAATAAATTATCAAGACTAACAGAGATTATTAAAGGAGAAGAAATAGCAAGTATAGTTGAGCCTGAGTGAAAATTATGTCAATATTAGATCAAGAAGAGTTTAAGCAATTGAGAAATTTTAAAGGTAAAGTAGATTCAGAGCTAGTAAAAAGAATCTTGGAAGAAGTAGAGTTAGATTTCGAAAAAAGCGGAAACATAAAATCATCAATAATATTTATTTATACTAATTACATTCAGCAAATAAAGCAAAATAGAGACTTTTTCAACTTACTATCTATAATATTAGAAAAATATACACCTAAATTAGGCATTGATAATGTTAATCAATTAATACTAAGTTCCATATCTTAGTTCGAATCTAAAACCTTTTATTTTGATATTATTTAATAATCCACTAACTCGTTTTGAACGTGTAGGTGCAATATTTGAAACTAGGAATATTAGATTCTACATTACGTGAAGGAGAGCAAACTCCCGGCGTAGTTTTTACTACTGATCAAAGAGTAGAAATAGCTAAAGTTCTTTCAGACTTAGGCGTTAATATGATAGAAGCAGGTCATCCTGCAGTATCTTCTGATATTTATGAAGGAATTAAAAGAATAATGAAGCTAAAAAATGAGGGAGAAATAAATTCAGAAATAATAGCTCACAGCAGGGCAGTAAAAAGAGATATAGAAATAGGAGCAGAACTAGAAGTAGACAGAATAGCAATATTCTTTGGAGTTAGCGACATTCATTTGAAAGCCAAGCATAAAGTATCCAGAGAAGAAGCATTAAACATAATTTCAGAGCATATAAGTTACGCTAAATCACATGGAGTTAACGTAAGATTTACCGCAGAAGACGCTACTAGAACAGACCTTGATTACTTAATCCAAGTAATCAAAACAGCTAAAGAAGCAGGGGCGGATAGAATAGGCATAGCCGATACAGTAGGAATACTTTATCCCGCAAAAACAGTTGAACTCTTTTCGTTTTTGACTAGACAAGTTTCAGGAGTTGAATATGATATCCATGCTCATAATGATCTAGGTTTAGCGGTAGCAAATTCTTTAGCAGCTGCAGAAGGTGGGGCTACTATAATTCACGCTACAGTTAACGGTTTAGGAGAAAGAGTAGGAATAACTCCATTACAAATAATAGCAGCTGCTATAAAATATCACTTTGGATTAGATGTAGTAAAACTCGATAAATTAACAAAAATCTCTTCATTAGTCGAGAAATATAGTGGAATTTCTATGCCGCCAAACTATCCAATAACTGGTGACTATGCTTACATCCATAAGGCAGGAATTCACGTTGCTGGGATACTTAACGATCCAAGAACTTATGAGTTTATGCCCCCAGAAACATTTGGAAGAAGCAGAGATTACGTTATAGACAAATATACGGGTAAGCATGCACTTAAAGACAGATTTGAAAGATTAGGAGTAAAATTATCCGAGGAAGAATTAGAACAAGTACTTGCTAAAATAAAAACACAGAATACGAGGTTCTTAAGAGACGTAGATCTTTTAGAAATAGCTGAGGGAGTTACAGGTAAAATTCTAAAACCTAGACCGCCAGAAAAAATAGAGGCAATGGTATCAATAAAATGCGATTCCAATATTTACACTACGTCAGTAACAAGAAGAATATCAGTAATTCCAGGAGTTAGTGAAGTTTTAGAAATTTCAGGAGATTACGATATTATAGCCAAAGTAGAAGCTAAAGACTCAGTAGAGCTAAATAATGTCATAGAAAATATAAGATCAGTAAAAGGTGTTTCTTCAACTCTCACATCTTTAGTACTAAAGAAAATGTAAGGAAAGAGTTTTATATGTTATAAAATAATGTAAATAATGACCAGCGGGGGTGCCCGAGCTGGTCGAAGGGGGCGGACTCAAGACCCAGTTAAGAGATCCGCTGGCGAAGGCCATCCGGGGTTCAAATCCCCGCCCCCGCATTTTATTTATAAAATATTATAATAGTTTCAGAAATAGAGCTTTCATAAATTTCTACTTCATGAAAAACGTTCTTTAAGTCGAATTTTAAATTTTCTACATCAATCTCTTTATAAACTCCTAAAGGAAGGACAATCATTACTTCCTTAGCGTCTTTAGGAATTATAAATTTCAAGCTTTTATGAATATTGGAAACCAATTTAGGCGACAAAGTTTTAACATTAACAAACCCTTTATTCGACACAATCTCACTTAATACTGATTCTATTTTATCGTTAATGTAACTCAGCATTTTCACTAGCATCTTTATATATTGTCTAACAAAGGTTAAAAATCTTAGCGGATAGAAAATGAAAATACTATTTCCTAGAAAATGTTACGAATGATTTATATCTAAGATAATAATTTCCATAATAATACGATATTTCTCCTATTACTTCATTATTCTTTTTTACATTGTATTGCAATTTATTTAGTCCTCTCTCTGTAGTTAATATCGGTCCTTCTATTTTTAGACCTTCAGAGATAGCCTTATCCCAAATTAACGACATTAATGAGAAAAAATCCTCCTTACTACAATAAATCTCTCCGTAGTTCAATAATTCAGATAATTTTTTACTCTTTAAAGCTTCCTTAAACTCTTCCATTAATATTGTTGTAGACATCACTTAATAAATAGTTATCAAAAAATAGAAAACAGTTAAATCCCCTGTTTTATAATAACATATGCAATTAGAGAAAGCCGATGATGTAAAAAGACTGGCAGAGGAGATTAATACAAAAGCCAGTTTAGGCTTAGATTTAAGTAAAGTTATTTTTTTACGTAGTCAACATTCCAAAACAACCGCAATAGCTAGAACATTAGGCTTACCTCCTCAGTGGAGATACGTATTTGGTGAAGACAAGATATATATTATTGAAGTTATAAGCGAAAAGTTCGACAAATTAACATGTCATCAAAAGATTTACGTTGTAGTTCATGAACTACTCCATATACCTTCAGGAATGAAAGGAGGATTAAGAAATCATACATATAGAGAATTCAGAAATATACGAAAGATAATTAAAGAAAAAGGACTAGATGAAATATGTTGGTGAATAAATGAGATTCTGTCCTAAATGCGGTTCAACAATGATAATAAAGAACGATAAAATGGTTTGCATGAGATGCGGATATTCAGATAACAAAATCGAAAAAATTGTTTATAATAGTAAAATTAACCATGACAAGGATAAAATGATAGTAGCAGACGGTAAAACTTTGGAAGGAAGATTATCCATGAGTTTATGCCCAAAATGCGGTTCTGCAAGAGCATTAAGACTAAAAAGAGGATTATTCAAATGCATAACTTGCGGCTATATTTACAGATCATAATTATGTAAATTATTTTAACATATAAATCTTTAAATACTCTAGAATATAGAGAATTTGATTTTAAAATAACTAGCTTCCTTAATAAATATTTTTTGTATAAAAATTTGGGATATGATAAATAAATGTATAGGACATTAACACTTTAATTTCTAAGACAAACAATATCATAATGATAACCCTTTTCAAAGCACTAATAATGCTAGGATTTGAGAAAGTAGCACCGAGGACTCTTCAGCGAGGACAAGTTACAGTAAGGGTTAATTTCGGTTACGATGTTAAATGGCATATAGATACTCCATTGGGATCAGCAACTTATTATAGTCAAAAAGCTGCCTTACACGGTTTAGTCTTAAGATTAGCAATATCGAAAGAAGATCTAGAGTTTTTAGCTTCGATAGGTTTAGATTACGCTAAAACCGAGCTAGAAAACTTTGAAAAAACTATGAAAAGAATAGAATCAAACGATCAAAAGGCAATTCAGAATTTTCTTAAAAAGGAAGATTTTTCCAAATCAACTAAAAATGAAGAAGACTATTTCTATGATATAAAAAGGCAATTTATAAAACAAACAATATACCCAAGGCTCACTCAAATTTTGCTTGAAAATAGAGGCAGATGTCCAATATGCGGAAGAATATTCCAGGACGCTCCATCATTCTATAATCATATTAATATGACTTCAGTGATGCAGAAACAACACAAAGAATTCTTAAAAAACGTAATGTCTGAAGTAACTGGAGAAATTCCTTGATCTTTTATTTAAAATTAAATATAACATAAAAAATAATTAATTTTCGTAAAAGTTCTTACTAAATCTTTTAATACCAGTATCTTGTTTTAGCAGCCTTATATCCTTCTTTATATGCTGTGTATGTAACAATAAATCCTATTGCTAACCCAGTTATTAGTATTAGAATTACATCTATTATAGAAAAATCGCTAGAATCTATAGCTTTCCTAACATTTCTTAGGTTAGAGAAGAATCCACTAATATAATCCCAAGCATCAAAAATAGTAGCAAAGGCATTATAAGCAGTTATTAATCCAGCTTTCCAATCCCTATATTTTACTGCAGTCACTAGTGTAGTATATGTTGCTATAACACCCCATATTATTATTTCCAAACCAAAGACTAAGAAAGAAAAAGAAAACAAAAATACTGCAGAAGAAATACTGATATAGCCAAAATATCCTAAAATGAAAGTCAATATAATTACAGCAACATAACCCATTGGTAAAAATCCACCCAAAGTATAGAATAATCTACCTAATCCTTTCCTATAAGCCGATATCTTACCAGCGTTATAACTATTCCACAAAGCAATAGCTATATCTATTATTAGAAAAATGATATCTAACAATAGGCCTAAATTCATTAACACCTTATCTTATTAAACATATAATAAAACTTTCCCAAAACAAAAAACTAGTATACAAGAGTTAACATATAAGCAAAGAAAAAGAATTCCATTAGGCGAAAATATTTTACTACTTCTGATAGCACAACATGTAACAGTTTAAGAACTTTCATTATTTAAATTATTATATTTATTGTTTACTAAAAATATCTCTAACTAATTTCCTAACTTCCTCTTTATTACTATATTTTTAGTGAATAAGGTTATTTTTTTTAAAAAATGTATGTAAAACTATGCTTTGTGGAATGATTGATTTTTACAGATCTCAATCTTATCATAATTTCGTAAATTCTAAATTTAATGCCTAATTGAAAACTGATTTATCGATAATTACAGAAAAACTGTCAAAATTTTCAATAAGCATAAATATTATATTTTCAATAAAATCAGAGTTGTTATATAGGTATATTTGATACTTATTATGAAAGCATTTATAAATAGTAATTCGAAAAAATATGTGGTAAAAATACATGGGAGAAACTAGTGAAATACCTCCTGAACCTAATTTAGAAGGAGGAGGGTTAATAACTATTGTAGGAATAGCTGCAGAAATATTGCAAACGCTAACTAACGATACTGCTACAAGCCAAATGCAGTGCACGAAAAATAACGAGAAAAAGCTAATAATAAGTGGGCCCCCTTCTCCGGAATTATATACTGTAAAAAGTGGAGTAATTTTCGCTAACGCAGTTAACGCGAATTCTATAGGTAACGAAATAAATTCAGTCTTAGATCTCATAGGAAACGGATTAATATATGTAACTAACGATAATGGTGATACAAGTGCATATTTTATAGGAAGAGTAAAAAGCTCATGGAGGGAAGTCGTAGTAGCACAAGACAAATGGACTACTAAAGTATATTTAAACCAAAACAGTAGAGACTTCATACAAGATTTTCAAGCTAATGTAAACAAAGGTGGCGGAGTAAACTTCGAACTAGGAATTATTTATCTAGGAAAACCAGAATTTCTTAATCCATTACCAGAACAACAATGTAACGGTCAATGGTATGACTCCATATTTAACGTATGGGAAAGTTATTTAGCTGGTATAAGAGGCGGTACAATTTCCTCATATTCCACTAAAGTTTATGAAGGATTTAGATATATGAAGCCAGTAACTCAATGGGGCTGTAGAAAAGGATATTGTTACATTAGTCCAACATTTGTAAAACCTAGATTGTCTACAATTACAGCAAGTGCTGGAATGCAGTTTCTTTCATATTTACAAGAATCGGGTGAATTACTTCAAATTATACCTGGATATAAGGGAGATTTATATTCTCCTTCAATTTTAGCTTATCTTTATCATCAGTTCGGAATAAAATCTAATGGCGAAATGAGTAAATGGCTCTCAACTTTTATCGGTTCGCAGTTTGTTTCATCAGACGCTTGTCCAGGCTCATCGTCGGGGTGTAGTGAAAGTGGAGTTTCAGCCTTAATAGGTGCTACAGTTTTCGTAAAATACTACGGCTTTACTCCTGGCTTCTTTATAGCGTTTCCTTCTCCTAAACTTCAAAACGCTACTACGCAAGATCTAGTAGATTGGATGAACAAAGTATTCTATTGGAATCCTAAAGCCTCGGAATACATTAATTTTATCATAGGTACAGTATCAGCACTGAATTCCGTAATACATGAAATAAAGTCATCTGAAGGAGAGGACATTGCAGAAGCTGTTAGAAGAGCTTTACTTTCTACAGTAGGTTATACTACTGATAAGAACGAATATAGGGAAGCTGCAAAATCTATAATACAGAAAATTAAAAAAGCTATAGAATTAGCGAAAAACAATTTACAATCATCTTTACCAGAGTATCTTAAAGGAATGGGCGCAAAAAGGAATATGATCAGCTATTGTATGGGTATATTAGATTCAATGATAAATGATTGTCTACATAATATAGACTATTCTGAAGATACTACAGAAGACGATTTGGCAGATCAAATACAACAATGCGTAATTCAAGAATCACAAACTCAATGTTTATAAAATTTTTAATTGAACTCAATTTTTTATTTTATAAAATATGAAATTGATTTTTTCTCTAATTATTTGAATGCCTCGCCTAAGTTTTTACATTAAATTTCTTCAATAATTCAATTTTATTACATAATTTATGAAGGAGAAAATTATTCCCAGTATATTATTCTTTCACTATTCTCAAGCCAAATCTTTCCAATCTCTTAAAATGCTTTAAATTATTAGTTCTAAGGCAAAGATTATTCGCAATACATATAGATC